>NZ_JBSFFN010000020.1:0-139525 GCF_053596135.1 Streptomyces sp. NPDC001770
TGGGAGTAGACCTGCCCGGTCGTGACGTTGGCGGAGCCGTCGAGGTCGACGTCGAGGAAGCGCTCGTAGTGGCCGATGTCCAGGTCGGTCTCGGCTCCGTCGTTGGTGACGAACACCTCACCGTGCTGGAAGGGGTTCATCGTCCCCGGGTCGACGTTCAGATAGGGGTCGAGCTTCTGCATCGTGACCCGCAGGCCCCGCGCCTTGAGGAGCGCGCCCAGGCTGGAGGCAGTCAGACCCTTGCCGAGGGAGGAGGCGACACCCCCGGTGACGAAGATGTGCTTGGTCGTCGTGGAATTCAGCTGCATGGCCAAGGGAAAACTCCTGTGATCAGGGCATGGACGAGGGACGGTCCCGCGGTGCTATCGCGGTGTGTTGCTGATGATTGACGCGCGTTTATAGCTTTTAGTCACGATTTCCGTCTCGATGCCCATGATCTTGGGAAACGGCGCAAACGTGAGGGAGAGGAAGTCGTACAGGCTGTTCTCGTCTTCGAGGCACACGTCCGCCACCAGGTTGTGCTGCCCGGTCAGGGCGGCGCAGCGGCGCACGCGGGGGCACTCCGCGAGGGCTTCGCCCACCGTGCCCGTCTCTGCGGGGTGGGTCTTCAGCCAGATTCGGGCCTCGACGGGGTAACCCACCAGGGCCGGGTCCACGATCGTGTGCAGGCGGAGTACCTGACGTTCCAGCAGCGCGGCTACCCGTCGGCCGGCCGTGGCGGTGGAGAAGTCCAGCTGCCTGGCAAGGTCCGTCAAGCTGATGCGGGCGTCGCTGATCAGAGCCGCGGCCACGCGTTCGTCGGTGGGGGTGAGCTCGTACCGGCCCGTGGTTGCGGGCAGAGGGTGGGCCATGCTTGCCCGCAAGCGCGCCTGTTCCTCCTCGGCCAGGACGGGGGCGTGCCACTGTGCCGCGGTTTTGAAGTGGCGCAGGCCGATGTGGGTGCTGAGCGCCTCGACGTCGTGGAGGCGCGGAAGCTCCTCCGTGGTCAGGGAGTGCAGGAGTGACCGCGAGGCGGCGAGCACTTCGCACCAGAGGTGCCCGCCCCTCCCGCTGACGGCGGCGAGGTCGAGTACGTCGCCGCGCTTCGCCAATGCGTCGGCGACGTCTTCCAACCTGCCCCGGGGGACTTTGAGGTGGACCTGCGCGGTGCGGCCGAGCCCGCACCGCGCGGGGTCGTACTCCGCCGTGGCGTGTACGACGCCCTCGGCGGTGAGCCGCTGCACCCGTCGTGCCATCGAGCGTTCGTGTTCGCCGAGGATGCGTCCCACTTCCGCGACGCCCGCCCGGGGGTTGATCTGGAGGGCGGCCACAACACGTTGGTCGATCATTTCAAGACAGTCTGTATCTTTCATAACGCAGACATGATGGCATGTTTTCCATCGAGAACGATATTGTTATTGTCGCAATCAATCATCCGACGCGAACTGTTGATCCGTCACGTAGGTGACGGCTGGTGAGCGTGGTGCAACCGAGCGGGCCATCAAGGCCGAGAGGACCGAGCTTGTTAGGCGAGAGCACCTCCACAGCTGTTCCGATCCAGGTCACCTCCGACGCCTTCCGCTCGGTCATGGGGAACTTCTGTTCCGGCGTCACGGTGGTCACTGCCATGGGCCCACAGGGTCCCGTGGGGTTCACCTGTCAGGCGTTCTCCTCGCTTTCCCTCGATCCACCGCGCATCGTCCTGGGAGTCAGCCGCACTTCGACGAGCTGGCCCGCCATCAGGGACCGTGCGCGGTTCTGCGTGAACGTGCTGGCGCAGAGTCAGCTTGCGCTCAGCGAGCGGTTCGCCCGGTCCGGCGGTGACAAGTTCACCGGTGTCGAATGGACCGAGTCACCGGATGGCTCTCCTCGTCTGGCCGGTGCCGCCGCATGGATCGACTGCTCTTTGCACACCGAGTACGACGGTGGCGACCACCTCCTGGTGGTCGGCGAGGTGCGTCGGCTCGACGCTCCGGACGCCGCTCGGGAGCCTTTGCTGTACCACCGCGGCCGCTACGCGCGAATCGCCGCTCTCCGCTGACCCCGGTCGCGGTCACCCCTCTGCCGGTGTCGACACCACCGTCGAGGGCAGGGGGCGCGCTCCGGCGTGCACCGAGCCCGTCGGCCGCTACCCGTGCCGGCGCATGCCGGTCCGGTGGCCGCCGCCGGGAAACGAGGCTGTCGTCCGACCGCCTCTCATCGAAGACGCCCCTGCCGGTGGGGCGTCCACCTTCATCGAAAAGGACCAGTACGCCATGACACACGCGTCCACCAAGGCAGCGGCGCTTACGCAGAGTGGCCTTCTCGCAGGGCTCGATGTCTTCGTCGGCGGCCCGATCCAGCACGCCATCCTGGGGAACGGTTTCGCCAACGACCTGGAGACCGCCATCACCAAGGCGATCGGCACGGTCAAGGAGCACGGTGGCAACGTCTTCTCGGCTCACGTCGTCGAGAAGTTCGGCGCCGAGACCGCGGCTTTCACGCCGGAGCAGGTCTCCGTACGTGACTTCCGGTGGATGAAGAAGTGCGACGTCTTTGTTCCCGTCCTGCCCGTGCTGGAGGACGGGATACTGCGGCGCACGGACGGCACCCACGTCGAACTCGGCTGGGCCACGGCCATGGGACGCCCCATCGTCCTCATAACCAAGCAGCCGTTCGCCGAGTCCGCGAGCCACCTCCTCAAGGGTCTGCACCGGGTGGGCTTCGTCCAGGCGATCGACTTCGATGAGTTCGCCGAGAAGCCCGGCCTCCTCATCGACGCCTTACTCGCCGCGACCGAACGGCAGCGCGAGGCGGTCGGCGCCAGTCTCGTCGCCTAGCACGTCCTGGCCCCTTCCCGCTCGTCGCTCAGAAGGTTCCGGCACCGCCCCAAGCCCCCCACCCTCGTCGTGCCTCACCGTTCTCCACCTCTGGACGGAGTCACCCAGTGCCCGATACGACCATTCTGGGTCTGTCGATCGCCACCCCTGTGATCGTCGGATCCGGACTGCTGACGGACCAGGAACGCAACATCCGCAAACTCTTGGAAAGAGGAGCCGGCGCAGTAGTCACCAAGACCATCCACCCCAACCCGCCCCAGGGGCTGGACGAGCGGATATTACGGTTGCCCGTCGGCATGCTGAACAGCACCACCTACTCCAAGAGGCCGGTCAACCACTGGCTCCAGGTGCTGCGCTCGTTCGCCGACGACCAGCTCCCCGTCATCGCCTCCCTGCACGCCGACTCCCCGGCCGAACTGGCCGCCCTCGCCAAGGACGTCGAGACGGCCGGCTGCCGGGCGCTGGAACTCGGCATCTCCTGCCTCAACGAGGAGGACGGTCTGGAGGACGACAGCCCCGACCGGGTCTACGCCTACACCTCCGAAACCCGCAACAACACCAGTCTGCCGCTGTCGGTCAAGCTGGCCATCGGGGAGGGGATGCAGGACCGGGTGCGCGCCGCCATCGCCGGCGGGGCCGACGCCGTCACAGTCAGCGACACCATCTCCGGTGCCGCCGTGTCCCCCACGACGGGTGATCTGGAACTGGGCGGCGTCTTCGGCTACTCGGGGCCCGGCATCAAGCCCCTGGTCCTGGCAGCCATCTGGCAGTTGCGCCGGCGCGGCATCGACTTACCCGTACTGGGCTGCGGCGGTGTCGCCGGCGGCCAGGACGTGGCCGACTACCTCAACGTCGGCGCGAACGCGGCCCAGGTCTACACGGCGCTGCACACCGACATGTACCAGACGCTGGACCGCATTCTGGCGGAGACCAGAGAGCTGGTCGTCCCGCAGAGCGCCACCCCGGGACAGACCGACCGCGAGCCCGAGGGGGCGGTGACGTGATGAGCGGGCAGTCCGACGTCCAACGGCTCACCGACCTGACCAGCAGTCAGGTGACCGAAGCGGTACGGGGGCGTACCGTCATCTGGCCGGTCGGGGCCATCGAGCAGCACGGCCCCCACCTCCCGCTCTCGGTCGACCTGCTGCTCGCGGAGGCATTCGCCGACGAGATCGCGCGAGATCTGGGCGCCTTCACCCTTCCCGCGCAGGCGATCGGCGCGCGCTCGCTGCCGCAGAGCGGTGGCGGACTGCACTTCCCGGGCACCGTGCACATCGCCGGAGACACCCTGATCCGCTTTCTGCGCGAGACGATCAGCTCCCTGGCCACGCTCCCCCTGAGCCGTCTCATCGTGGTCAACGGCCACTACGAGAACGAGCCGTTCCTCTTCGAAGCGCTGGACCAGGCGCGCGGGCAGGGCTTGCTGGACAGCACGGAGGTCTTCGCCTTCAGCTGGTGGAGCCTGGTGCGCGACTCCTTCACCGACGCGGAGATCCCCCGCTTCCCCGGATGGCACGCCGAGCACGCCGGAGTCACCGAAACCAGCCTGATGCTTCACCTGCGTCCGGACCTCGTCACCGACGAGCGTCCCGACCACGACCAGCCGCCCCGGGCCGGCGTCTACCTCCACCCCGTCGACGTGGAGAAGACCACCAACCAGGGCATCCTCTCGTCCACATCGGGGTCCAGCGCCGCGCTCGGCGAGAAGCTCCTGCACCACGTCGTCGACGAGGCGACGGCCATGGTGCGCGAGGGCAAGGGTCTGTTGTTCGCAGGGTTGCAGCCAGACCGCCGGCGCACCACGCCGGAGCCTCAGTCCGCCGCACGTCCCGGAGGGAAAGACCTGTGACCCAGAAGTTCCATCTCTCGTTCATCTGCAACTTCACCCCGGACGACTGGCAGGGCCCGTTCGGCACGGGCGGCTCCCCGTGGGACGGCAAGTTCTACACCGAGGTGGCCCAGGACCTGGAGCGCGCCTGCTTCGACTACGTGATCATCGAGGACAAGCTCATGGTCCCTGAGAGCTACGGAGGCTCCTCCGAACGGGCCCTGGGCCAAGGCATCGTCGCGCCGAAGCACGACCCGGTCCCGCTCGCCGCCGCGATGGGGCTGGCCACCTCTCACCTGGGTATCGTTGCCACTCTGTCGACGATGGCGTACCCGCCGTTCATCACGGCGCGGCTCTCCTCGACGATGGACAGCATGCTCGGCGGCCGGTTCGGCTGGAACATCGTCACCAGCGCCGAGAACCTGGCCGCCCAGAACTTCGGGCTGGCGGAGCTGCCGTCGCGGGAGGCCCGTTACTCGGCGGCCGACGAGTACGTCGACGTGGTCCGGCAGCTGTTCGCCTCCTGGGACGCGGACGCCGTGGTACTCGACCGGGAGAAGGGGGTCTACGCCGACCACACCAAGGTCCGGCCGATCCACTTCAAGGGCGAACACTTCCAAGTGCGCGGCCCGTTGAACACCGTGCCCTCCCCGCAGCACAGGCCCGCGTTCGTGCAGGCCGGCGCCTCACCCCGGGGCCGGCGGTTCGCGGCCCGCAACGCGGACTCGGTCATCGCCATCGCCAACGGCGTGTCCGGCATGAAGCAGTTCCGCGACGACGTGCGCAAGCACGCCGAAGAGGCCGGACGCGACCCCGACGACGTGAAGGTGCTGTTCTGCGTGACGCCGACCGTCGGCGAAACCGAACAGGACGCCCGCGACAAGTATGAGCGGGCGGTCTCCTCGCCCCAGTTCATCCACGACATCCTCGCCGAGACCTCCGCGCTCACAGAGATCGACTTCGCGCAGTTCGACCTCGACAAGCCACTGCCGTACCGGCTGGAGACCAACGGCGAACAAGGTTCATTGGACCAGCTGCAGCAATGGGGCAGCGGGAAGACCCTGCGCGAACTGGTCATCGACGGTGCCGGAGGGCTCGTCTCCTCGCTGGAGCTGATCGGTACGCCGGACCAGGTGGCCGAGCAGATGGGCGCGGCGATGGAGGAGGTCGGCGGCGACGGGTTCATGCTGACCACTCCGGTGCTGCGGCTGAACCGCCGCTGGATCGCCGACATCACCGACGGACTGATCCCCGCGCTCCAGCGCCGGGGCCTGACCCGGACGGCTTACACGCCAGGCAACACGCTGCGGCAGAATCTCAAGGAATTCTGAGCCGGGCCGTAGCGATCGGCACCCGCCGGTTCCTTCGGCCTTCGCCCCGCATCACGCCGTGGGGTGAAGGCCGAAGGGTGCCTCGCGGCGTATCGTCTCGCGGTACCAGCGGCCCCATTTGTCCAGTTCGTCGGTGATGGACTCCAAGCTCTGCCCGACCTCGGTGAGCGCGTACTCGACCCTCGGCGGCACCTCGGCGTACACGGTGCGTGTCACCAGGCCGTCGGCCTCCAGTTCCCGCAGCTGGCGGGTGAGCATGCGCGCGGTGACACCTTGCAGCGCGTGCCTCAGTTCACCGAACCGGTGGGTGCCCGAGACCAGCTGTTTGAGCACGGCCAGCTTCCAACGCCCCCCGAGCATCTCCATGGCGAACTCGACCGCACATTCCTCCGGGACGTCCTCGACGCCAGAACGCACTGCTGACCTCCATTGGTATACAGAATGTGCCTAGGGGACATCAAAGACCGTACTTGTGACGGGTGTTGGTACTCCCCGAAGCTGAGCGTATGGCAAAGAAGCAGGCACCGTCACCGGTGCGGGTCACCGGGAAGACGGAGAACACGGGGCCTTCTCAGCCCCCGTCCAAACGGCGGTGGCTGGTTCTGGCCGTGGTGTCGGGAAGCCTGCTGCTGTGCGGCATCGACCTCACCGTGCTGCACGTCGCCGTGCCCAGCATGAGCCGGGAACTCAATCCCACGCCCTCGGGGCTGCTGTGGATCGTCGACGTCTACTCACTCACGCTCGCGGCCCTGCTCGTCACCTGCGGCACGCTCGGCGACCGCATCGGTCGGCGCCGCATGGTACTCAGCGGGTTCGCCGCCTTCGGACTGGCCTCGGCGGCGGCGGCCTTCTCCACCTCGACGGCGCAGCTCATCGCGGCGCGGGCCGCACTCGGAATCGGTGCCGCCATGATCATGGCATCCACGGTGGCGATCATCAGGGTCGTCTTCCCCGACGACCGTGAGCGCGCCTTCGCCATCGGGATCTGGACTTCCGCCCACAGCGTCGGCGCGACGATCGGCCCGCTGATCGGCGGTCTGGTCACCGCGCGGTGGGGCTGGGGTGCGGTCTTCCTGATCAACGTTCCGATCGTCGTCGTCCTGCTGGCCGTCGGTGTCAGAGTCATTCCCGAGTCGAAGAATCCCGTCCCCCGCCGCTGGGACCTGGCCAGCGTGGCGCTGTCCGTCATCGGTCTGGCCTGTGTGGTCTACGCGCTCAAGCAGGCCGGCGAACACGCGGGCGTGAACTGGCTCATTCTCACCGCGGCCGCCGTCGGGAGCTTCCTGCTCCACCGTTTCGTACGCCGCCAGCGACGCATCGACGAGCCGCTCCTCGACTTCTCCCTCTTCGGCGAGCGTCGCTTCACCACCGCCACCCTGTGCGTGATCGGCTGCTTCGGCTCCTACGTCGCCCTGCTGTTCTTCCTCACCCAGTGGCTGCAGCAGGTGGGTGAGTACACACCCCTGCGCGCTGGACTGGCTCTGATGCCCCTCGCGGCCGCCAACGCCATCGGCGCGATCACCGCACCCTGGGTATCGAGCCGATGGGGCAACCGGTGGGCGCTCACCGGAGCACTCGTCCTGTTCGCCACCGCCCTTTCCGCCATGGCCGCCACCGGCGACACCAGCCACTACGGTGTGCTGCTCCTCCCGCTGCTCGGCGCGGGATACGGTGCCGGCATCGTGATGACACTCGGTGCCGACTCGATCATGGGCGCCGCCCAGCCGGAGCGTTCGGGGGAGGCGGCGGCGATCCAGGAGACCTCCTTCGAACTCGGCGCCGGCCTCGGTGTCGCCGTCCTGGGCAGCGTCCTCGGCGTCGTCTACCGGACCAGTCTTCCCTCACTGCCAGATCTCGATCCGGCCCAGCGGGCAGCGGCCGGTGAATCGTTCTCCAGCGCCGAGAATGTCGCCGCCGGCCTCCCGTCCGAAACCGCGCGGGAACTGCTGCGCACGGCACGACAGGTCTATGACCAGGGCTTCACCACCGTGCTGGTCATCGCCGCCGTCGGCCTGATCGCCACGGCTGCCGCCGCAGCCGTGATGCTGCGCCCGCCGGAGAACCCGTAGAGCGACCTGCCAGAACCGGCCGGGCGAGCAGGCGCCGGCTTCGAGCGGCCCACGACGGCACCTCGGAGGGCTCCCTGACCATCCGGCTGCGAGGGGCACGGGAGCACCGCGCGTGGGGCGCCGCGCTCGGTCGGCATCGGGCTGATGAGACCGAGCGGCTCGCGGCCGTCGCGCCGTACGACGGTCCGGCCGGGCGCCCGGCGCTCAGTCCCCCGGGGCCCAGAGCTCGTCGCCCTCACCGCGGTCGAGGTGCTCGGAGTAGACGCCGATCTTCCAGACGATGACGGAGTGGCACTCCTCCAGGGCCCGGATCTGTGCTTCGACGCGCTTCTGGTGGGCATCGAGGAGCTGGAGCCGGTCGGCCTCGTTGCCCGGCCCGTTCCGTACGAGCTCGGCGAACCGCCTGAGTTCGGCGAGCGGCATCCCCGACTCCCGCAGTTTCACGCAGACCATCAGCCATTCCACGTCCGCCGCGGTGTAGCGGCGCCGGCCGGCCGCGTCCCGTCCCACCGGTCCGACCAGCAGGCCCTCACGCTCGTACAGGCGCAGGGTGTGCACGCTCAGGCCGGTCCGCTCGGCCACCTCGCCGATGCTCAGCGGCACTTGGCGGGTCCTGGTAGTCGTCATGCCCTTCAACCTAATCGCCGTCCGCGGTTGTTGGCGGATGGTCTGCTCGCGGCTGTCGGCGGAGTTGACCTAGACCGCGCTCCAGCTCGTAGCGTCCTTCGCATGACCATCAGCGAACAGCAGCCGCTCGGCTCGCCCTTCTCCGCCGCCAGCACCGCCGAGGACGTCATGGCCGGGACCGACCTCTCCGGGAAGACCGCCGTCGTGACCGGGGGCTACTCCGGGCTCGGCCTGGCGACCACCCACGCCCTGACGGCCGCCGGAGCCCGGGTGATCGTGCCCGCCCGCCGCCCCGAAGTCGCCGAGGCCGCCCTCGTCGACGTGAAGGGTGTCGAGGTCGTCCCCATGGACCTGGCCGACCTCGACAGCGTGCGGGAGGCCGCCGCGCGGATCACCGCCTCCGTCGCTCGGCTCGACCTCCTCATGGCGGTGGCCGGTGTCATGGCCACCCCCGAGCGGCGTGTCGGGCCCGGCTGGGAGTACCAGTTGGCCGCCAACCACTTCGGGCACTTCACCCTCGCCTGCGAGCTCTACCCGCTCCTGGCCGGGGCCGGTGGTGCGCGGGTCGTCCTCAACAGTTCCGCCGGGCACACCCTGACCGGCTTCCGCTGGCAGGACCCGCACTTCCGCACCGGCTACGACAAGTGGCTGGCGTACGGCCAGTCCAAGACCGCCAACGCCCTGTTCGCCGTGCACCTCGACGCCCTCGGACGCGAGGACGGCGTCCGGGCGTTCGTCCTCCATCCCGGCAAGATCATCACGGGGCTCCAGCGGGAGATGACGCTCCAGGAACAGATCGCCCTGGGGTGGGTGGACGACCGGGGGAACGTCGTCGGTGAAGGATTCAAGACCGCGTCCCAGGGTGCCGCCACCGGCCTGTGGGCCGCGACGTCCCCGCTCCTCGACGGCCGTGGCGGGGTCTACCTCGAAGACTGCGAGATCGCGCACGTATCGGGCCCGGACGACGCCATGGACGCCGGCGGGGTCCGCGCGTACGCCGTCGATCCGGACGCCGCCGCACGGCTGTGGGACCTGTCCGTCGCCGCGACCGGCGCCGCCCCCGTCGGCGGGTGACACCCGTGGGCCGTGCCGGGGAGCCCTGGGGGTGCCGGACAGGCCTGCGGGGCCTTGGACGGGCCTGGGGGTGCCGGACGTTTCCGCGGCGCGGACGGGGCGGAGGCCGGGCCGGACGGGGCTGCCCTCAGTCGGCCGCCCGCTGCTCCCACCCCGTGAGGATGCGGGCGGCCTCGTGGCCGAGGTGGGCGTCCTCGGAGAGCCGGCGGAGCACCTCGGCCCGGCCCTCGCTCGGCCCCGCCTCGCTGAGGGCCGCCAGGGCGTTGTCGCGTACGAGCGGGTCGGTGTCGCCCAGCACGGCGGCGGCCAGGGCGGCGTGGACGACGGAGTCGTCGGCGTACGAGCCCAGTGCCATCACCGCGTACTGCCGGACCAGGTCCTCGTCCGGTTGCTCGACGGCGGACACCAGGACCGCGCCCGCGAGACGCCAGGTCTCCGGGTCCGACGGGGGCCAGAGCCGCAGCGCCTTCGTCGCCTCCAGGCGTGCGAGGTCGAACGCCTCGTAGTCGGCGACGACCTCGATGAGGAAGGACAGGATGCCCGGGTGGTCCGGCTCGGTGGAGAGCATGCGGCCGAGGTCGTAGACGATTTCGCGCCTGCGGTCGCTCTCCTGGGGCAGCGTCCCGTACTCCGTGATCAGCTTTTCCGTCCGGTTCATGGGATATGCGTTTCCCCCGACGCGAGGTTCCACGCATCCACGCATCCCGCCACCGTGCGGGCCACCCGGCCACGAGCCGTGCGGCCCGGAGGTGCGACGGGGCGTACGGGTGCGGCGCGGCCCGGCTTCTCCCCTCGTGGAAGCCGGACCGCGCGTTCGGGGTGGCCTGTCCTGCCGGTCAGGACAGGTACCGGCCGGCCAGGGCGGGAGTGGGGCCGGCGGCCGGACGGGCAGTGGGGCCGGCGGCCGGGCCGGGGTGGTCGGGCAGGGCGGTCAGTCCCACCAGAAGCTCCAGCTCTCGCGGTTCAGTACGGACTTCTCGGCGTACGCGTCGAGGTCGTACGGCGGGTTCTGGTCGATGGTGTCCGGGCAGAAGGCGTAGTGCTCGACGGCGAGCGCCCTGGCCTCCGCGAGGGTGGTCGGCGGGCGTCCGACCGACACCGTCAGGGTGTCGAAGCCCAGCACCACGACCCGTATGCCGAACCGGTCCTCCCAGGAGCGGAGCACCGCGCAGAGGCGGGCGACATCGCTCTCGTGGTTGACCGGACCCGTCCAGCCGATGACGGCGGGGATGTCGGCGCTGCGCCGGGCGGGTACGAGCGCCGGACGCAGACCGGTGCCGGAATCGTCCAGGAGGGCGCTGCTGAGCAGGTCGGCCAGGTCGGCGGCCAGGTGGTCCGGTTCGTCGGGCCCGGCGGTGGCCGGGGAGGGCGCGAGGCCTGGCCACTCGGGCGCGCTGCCGGGGGCGCCGTCCGACCCGCCGCCCGACCCGCCTGCTCCGTGGCCGAGTTCGTCGGCGATCGAGTGGGCGGCCGAGGGCTCCCAGAAGTCGAGAAGCACCTCCTCGGCGTCATGGTCCCCCGGGTACGAGACGCTCGCAGGATCGAGGGACCAGGCGCTCGGCGGCTCCCGGCGCGGGCCCTCGTCGATCAGCACGGGCAGCAGTCCGACCGGCCGTCCGGTGGCGCGCAGGTCCGCGAAGGCGCCCGGTGCCGCTGCCGTGGTCCCGTACCAGAACAGGGGTTCGTGCCAGGGGCCGTCGACCGTGGTGTCCACGAGGGAACCGGACGGAAGATCCAGCCCGTGGGAGGCAAGGGACGGAAGGGGGTTCGGGAGCGTCGCCATGCCGCAGACACTAGGGGGAGCCACTGACAACGCCCCGGCGGCGCCGTTGGCAGCGCTACTGGCAAGGGGGCCCAGAACGGCCTGAAGTGCTCGAACACGCCTTTCTCCAAGCCAGGTTCGCGCGAGAATTTCTCTTCGGGGCATCCGTGGAGCCCTCGCCGCCGAAGAGGAGACATGGCCCCTCAACCGAAACAACCCGAACAACCCGAGCGCCCCGAGCAGTCGAAGCGACCCGAGAGGTCCGCACGGCCGCAGCGGTCCGGACCGGCCCAGCAGGGCACCCAGAAGCGTGAGAGCAGCCAGAGCAGCCCGGGCAGCCGGCCCAACCGGGGCAAGCGGACGAAGACTTCGCGTCTCGCCGACGGCCGGCTGCTCATCGCGGACATCGATCTGGAGCTCCCCCCGGGCCGGAGCCCGCTCCAACGGGCCCTGCGCACGGCCGACATCAACCTCCCGCCCGCCCGGTCCAGGACGGGCGTAGCGGCGGAGGCGGGCGGGCCGGCCGACGAGGCCGGGGAAGCGGCGCCTTTGGGGGGAGCCGCTGCGGAGGAAGCCGCTGCGGAGGGGTGAACGGGCGGGAGGGGTGAACGGGCGGAGGGGGAACGGGCGAGGGCCCCTCGTTCGGAGCCCGCTCCCCGAGCCGGCCCGCTCCCCGAGCCGGCCCGCTCCCCGAGCCGGCCCGCTCCAAACGACAGGCCCCGACTCGCGTGCCCTGTTCAGTCGGCTTTCGGCGTCGTCGCGTACGTGAACGGGCCGACGACGCCCGCACTGTGATGGGCCGCCGCTTCGAGCGCGGCGGTGATCCGTTGGCGCGGACTCAGGTCGAGCGAGGCGGTGGCGTGGAGCGCGCCGAGGGCGATGTCGTCTCCGCAGCCGACCGCCGCGTACTGGTCCGAGGGCTCGCCGACCTGGTAGTCCGAGTGGATGGTGTAGAGCCGTCCGGCTATGCCGACGAGGAACGTACCGGCCTGCTCCTGCTCCGACTCCTTGCGCGCCCAGCCGCCGTCCTTGAGGCAGGAGCGCAGGGCGTCGATGAACTTGGTGACCATGAACCGGTCCAGGTCGCCGCTCGGATGCGGCACCTCGAACGCGTACCGCAGAAGTTGTCCCATGCGGAACGACGAGGTGAACCCCATGACGTAGGGGCCGTTGCGGAACACCTTGAGGTCCCGGCGCACGGTGATCGAGAGCCCGGCGACCCCTGCCGAGTCGCCGCCGAGGTGGACACGGTTCTTGTGGACGAGCCCGACGATCACGGTCATGCGACGGCAACCTCACAAGGGCGCGGTGGGGTGGGTGTGCGGATGTCAGGAGAGGCTTCCCGGGCGGGATCGCCGCGAATCGCGGTGGGGCGGGGCGAGTTCGAGGCGCGTTCGAGGCGCGATGGGGTGTGCGCGAGGCGCGGAGCAGCGCAGGGCGGCGCGCTCACGGGACATCGCGGTGCGCTCGCGGGGCAGGGCGGTGCGCTCGCGGGGCAGGGCGGTGCGCTCGCGGGGCAGGGCGGTGCGCTCGCGCGGCCTCTCCGCCGCGTTCGTCGGGCAACGGGTGAGTACGTCGACGAGGACGGCGCCGTCGTCCGCCGCATCCGTAGCCTCCTTGCCGCAGGCCTGAACACCTCGACGATCCGTACGGTCCTGCCGTGTCTGCGGGACGAGGGCGAAGGGCTCGTCCCCATCTGCTCGGACCTGGTCGCCGGCCTCCACCGGGAACGCGACCGGATCGCGCGGGCCATCACCGACCTGCGGGCCTCCATGGCGGCGCTCGACGGAGTCATCGCCGCCGCCCCGGCCGACGTCACCCGACGGGCGCTCTCCTCGCTCGGTGCCTGAACCGGACCGGCGGGCCGTGCCTGCCGTCGTGAATTCTGTACCTACTGGTATGTACACTCCAGGGTCATGAGCACTGCGGATCGCCTCATCGAGAGCACCCGGGAACTGCTGTGGGAGCGCGGATACGCCGCCACCAGCCCCAAGGCCATCCTGCAGCGGGCCGGGGCCGGGCAGGGCAGTATGTACCACCACTTCACGGGTAAGTCCGATCTGGCGCTCGCCGCGATCCTTCGCACCGCCGAGGAGATGCGCGCCAAGGCCGAAGCGCAGTTCTCCGCTCCTGGTACGGCAGTCGAGCGGATCACCTCGTATCTGCTGCGCGAGCGGGAGGTGCTCAAGGGCTGCCCGATCGGGGGGCTCACCCAGGACCCGGACCTGATGGCCGACCCCGTGCTGCGGGCGCCCGTCGAGGAGACCCTCGGACGGCTGCGAGGCCGCCTCGCCGAGATCGTGGCCGAGGGCCGGGCGAGCGGTGAGCTGAGTGCGGCGCTGGACCCGCGGGCCACCGCGGCGACGATCGTGGCGGTGCTGCAGGGCGGCTATGTGCTGGCCCGCGCCGCCGACTCCGTGGAGCCGTTCGACCAGGCGATCGCCGGAGTGCTGGGGCTGCTGGCCGCGCACACCGCGAACGCGGCCGAAGCCGAGGAGACCACCGAGAGGTAGCGCCGACAAGCGCCGGGAGACCACCGACAGGTGGCGAAAGCGCCGACGGACGGCGCCGGGACACCCCTTACCGAGAGAGGCAGCACCATCATGTACGCCCAGCAGTACGAGATCGCTCTGCCCGCCGACTACGACATGGAGATCATCCGGAAACGGGTGGCCGTGGGCGGCCCCACCATGGACGACCGTGCCGGACTCGGCCTGAAGGCCTTCGTGATCCGCGAGCGAGGGGTGAACGGCTCGCCGGTCAACGCGTACGCGCCCTTCTACCTGTGGAACGACACGGGCGCGATGGCCCGGTTCCTCGTCGGCGGGGGCGGGTTCCAGAACATCGTCCGCGACTTCGGGCGCCCCGCAGCGCACCACTGGACCGGCATCGCCTGCCACGCCGGTCCCGCCCGCGAGGCGACCGCCCGGGCCGCCTCGCGCCGGCTGACCCCGATCCCCGCCGACCCCGGCCTCCGGGCCGACGGCCTCGGCCTGGCCGAGCTGATCGAGCGGGAGGCCGAGGAGCTCCGGGCGCTCACCTGCCGCGAAGGGGTGCACACCGCCGCTCTCGCCTTCGACCCGCAAGCCTGGCAGTTGGCGCGTTTCGTGTTGTGGGCGCAGGACGCGGCACCGGACGAGGACGCCACCGAGCGCTACGAGGTCCTGCACCTCTCCTCTCCCGGCCTGGCCGGCCTCCCGGAAGGCCGCGCCTGGTAGGCGGCGGAGGGCGCGGGGCGACATGCCGGGCGGGGTGGGGGTCACGGGGCGGGCGGCCGCGCGCGCGTAAGGTCTCGGGCCACCCACCCCCGGTACGGGGCACCGTGCCGCGTACCCCACCCGCTCAGCGAGGACTCCGATGCGCAAGATCATCCTGCATATCTCCGTCTCCCTCGACGGGTTCTTCGAGGGGCCGGGGCACGACATCGGCTGGAGCCTCGTCGACGAGGAACTGCACCAGCACATGAACGACACCCTGCGGACGATGGGCGCGTTCATCCACGGGCGGGTGACGTACGAGCTGATGGCCGAGTTCTGGCCCACGGCGGACGCCGATCCCGCGAACGCCGGGGCGGTGGCCGAATTCGCCGGGATCTGGCGGGACATGCCGAAGTACGTCTACTCCCGCACCCTCACCGAGGCCGGATGGGGCTCCACGATCGAGCGCGAGGTCGATCCCGAGGCGATCCGCGCGCTGAAGGCGGAACCGGGCGGGGACCTGGTGGTCGGCGGGCCGATGCTGGCGGACGCGTTCCGGCGGCACGGGCTCATCGACGAGTACCGGATCTACGTCCACCCGGTCCTGATCGGGCGCGGCACCAGGCTCTTCCGCGACACCGACACCGACACCGACACCGACACCGACACCGACACGGACACCGACACGGACACCGGCACCGACGCCCGCACGAACCTGAGCCTCGCGGAGACCCGGCGCTTCGGCAACGGCGTGGTGATGCTGCGGTACGACGTGGAGGGCGCGGAGGGGAGCGGGAGCGGCGGCTGAGCTCACGACGGCGTGAAGTGGCCGGAACGGGTGTCGTCCGCAATCTGAGACCGGGAGCGGCACATGGGTCAAGCCCCTGTCAGGGGGCGCGGGTTCGCCGGACACCGCTTGGTGGCGTCCTTGACCCTCACGTGACGTCAGGCCGCATAGTCGGTGCCGTGGAGGATCACTGGACCGTGGGACGGGTGGCCGCGCTGGCCGGCGTGAGCGTCCGCACGCTGCATCACTACGACGCTATCGGGCTCGTACGTCCGTCGGGGCGGACCCCTGCCGGGTACCGGGCCTACTCCGCCGGCGACGTGGAGCGGCTCCGGGAGGTGCTGGCCTACCGGCGGCTGGGCTTCGGCCTGCGGGAGGTGGCGGAGCTGGTCGGCGACGCGTCCACCGACGCGGTCGCGCACCTGCGCCGGCTGCGCGGCCTGCTGCTGCAACGGCGTGATCGCGCCGATGCCATGGTGGCGGCCATCGACAGGGAACTCGGTACACGGGCGAAGGGACTGCTGGTGACACCGGAGGAGCAACTGGGAATGCTCGGGGCGCGGTTGTACGACGCGATCGGCGGCGCCTACCCCGCGACACGGCGTACCGAGCCGCGGTTCGCCACGCAGATCTGGGACGCGCTCGGGGACGCGCGGACGGTGCTGAACGTCGGGGCCGGTACCGGCTCCTACGAGCCCACCGACCGCGAGGTGACCGCGGTGGAGCCGTCGGCGGTCATGCGGGGGCAGCGGCCCGCGGGCTCGGCACCGTGCCTGGCCGCAACCGCGGAGAACCTGCCGTTCGAGGATCGCTCCTTCGACGTCGCGATGGCCGTCTCCACCGTGCACCACTGGGGGGACGCGATCGCTGGGCTGCGCGAGATGCGGCGCGTGGCCCGCCACGTGGTGGTCCTCACCTTCGACACCGACGAACCCGGGTGGCAGGACCGGTTCTGGCTCACCCGCGACTACCTGCCCGAGTTCGCCGGCGTCCTCGCTGGATTCCCCTCGCTCGCGGGAATGGCCGACGCGATCCGCGCCCGCGTCGAGCCGGTGCCCGTCCCGTGGGACTGCGCCGACGGCCTGTTCGAGGCGTACTGGCGCCGACCGGGCGCGTACCTGGAAGAACACGTGCGCCGGGCGATGTCGGTATGGACGAGGGTCGGGCCGGAGGCCGAGCAGCGGGCGGTACGCAGCCTCGGCAGCGACCTCCGTTCAGGCCGGTGGGCCGAGCGCAACGGCGACCTCGCGGACCTCGACGCGGTGGATCTGGGGCTGCGGCTGCTCGTCGCCTGAGCGGACGTCGGTCGCGGTCCTTGACCAGGCGTCCGGCACGCCCACGGCGCGGAGTTCTTCCCGCCCGGGGAACCTGAGGCGGCTAGGGATGGGCCAGTGCGGGCCGGGGTGAAGCAGGGCTACGTGTCAGGGAAGTTCGCGCTATCGGATGCAGATACAGGACGCCGCCGAGTTGCCGTCGGTGGCTATCGGGCGGACCCAGCGCGGGCCGTGTGGCTTTCTGCCTAAGCGGTGGCCGCGTAGGCGGCGAAAATGCTCCAAGTGTCGGTGGAGACGGTGAGGACGGGGCCCTCGGGGTTCTTGGAGTCGCGGATGTGGATGGCGGCAGGGTGGGCGGCAATCTCGACGCACGCACCGCCTTCTTCGTTGCTGTAGCTGGACTTCTGCCAGGCGAAGGCCACTTCGACGCAGGCGCCGCCTTCGCTGCCGCTGTAGCTGGACTTGAACCACATGTATGCGGTGCTCATTGCTCTCCTAGCAGCCGGTCCAGCAGGCACTTCGACTCTTCTGCGTTGAGAGCCTGCGTTCGCAGCATCGCATATTTCTGGGTGAGGATGCTGACCTCGTTCGCATCGGCCACGAGCTGGCTACCCCGTTGCGTTTCGGTGTATCCGAGATGCTGGAAGTCGGGGGTTTCCAGCAGGATGAACGGACCGTCGAGCGCCGCGTGGTCGGTCCGCCCCAGTGGCATCACCTGCAAGGTGACTCCCGACAGCTCCGCGCATTCGCGCAGGTGGCGAAGGGTCGAGAAGTATGTGGCGTCTCCGCCCAGACGATCCCTGATCACTGCTTCCGAGATGACGAAGCTCAAGGTGGGAGGGGTATCGCGTCGCAGGATGTCCTGTCGCCCGATGCGCGTGCCAACCTGCTTCTCGATCTCTGCCGCACTGAGGGCCGGGACCTTGCTGCGGAACACTGCACGCGCGTATTCCTCGGTCTGGAGCAACCCCGGTAGTACCTGGTTCTCGAACCATGACAGTGCCAGGGCTTCGCTTTCCAGGTCCATGTACCGCTCGGCCCATGCAGGGATCAGGTCCACTTCCGGCAAGTTCTCCACCGCAGTGGCCAACGCACCGTTACTGGGCAGCAGTTCGTCCAAGCGATCGGCCAAGTCAGGAAGGAGCGAGCGCCGGCCCTGCTCGATCGAGGCGATCGTTTCGATCTGTACGCCTGCTGCCGCGGCCAGCTGGGTCTGAGTGAGACCGGCCGCGACGCGGAACAGGGCCACCAGCTTGCCGACGAGTTTCATGGCCGAGGCGTTCCTGCGCTGCGGCTTCCTGGAATACATGGCCTGCCCCTCCCCATCCGGGTCCGTACTTCACGCGCGCGCGACCCGTACAAAAGATCTGTACGGGTGCGCGCACTGCAACAGACTAGTGACTGAGGGTGACTCTTGGTCGGTGAATGAAACAAAGAGGACCACCCCTCACCTGGCGCATCCCGTCCTCCCCATGCGCCCCGAGCCCACTGTCGCCGTCCGTGAACTCTTCTTCTGGCGGCGCCGGAACTCGGTTTCCGCCGTACGGGAGTTCGTCCAGCGGGCCGCTCAGGAGTGGGGGCTCGGTGAGCGTGTTGACGATGTCGTTCTGTGCGCGAGCGAGTTGGCGACCAACGCGGTGCTGCACGGGGTTCCGGCCGGGCGGGGATATCTCGTACGGATCGAGAGGCTGGGTGCGACGGCCGGTCTGCGGATCGAGTTCCACGACAGCGGTGACGGACGGGACTCGGTCCCGGTGTCCGGCCGGGCATGCCCGGCCGAGGCCGATCCGGGCGCGGAGTCCGGCCGCGGGCTGATCATCGTCAACGCCCTCGCCGACCGCTGGGGGGCGGCGGTGCGGAGGCCCGGGAAGATCGTCTGGTGCGAGTTCTCGGACGGTGCGCCTCTTCGGTGACGCCTTGCCCCCTGTGCGGGGCCGGATACGGCCCGGCGGGTGCCGGCTCGCGCCCGGCACCCGCCGTTTCGGGGTCACGTACGGAAAAGGGGGTCAGGTGCGGGAGAGCACGTCAGGGCGGGTCAGAACGAGGTGGCGGTCTCGAAGTCGGACTGCCAGTAAGTGACCTGGGCCGAGCTGTCGATCCAGACCGCCTTGGCGAGGGGGACGGTCACCTGGCCGTCGTTGAAGCCGCCCTGGTTGTCCTGGAAGGAGACCCGCAGCGCCTTCACGTTGAAGCCGCCCTCACCGCTGCCGTCGGCGGCCGAGGTGCGGACGGAGGCGTACGCGGACTGGCCGGGCTCCAGGGCGATGACGGCCTGCGGCACGCTGCTCTCGTCGTACGCCATGACGGCCTGGGCGCCCTCGTAGCCGATGCCCGGGTAGCCGACCGCGTTGCAGGCCGTCGATCCGGTGTTCGTCACCGTCAGCAGGACGTGGTTGATCGGGCGGCTCAGGATGCTGCCCTTCACCTTGCTGTTCGTGCCGTCGCAGCTCGGGTGGTTGGGTGCGTCGTCGCCCGAGGAGGTGCCGGTGGAGCCGGCGGATGAGCTGCCGGAGCCCGAGGTGCCCGAAGCGGAGGACTTGCCCGAGCCGGAAGTGGAACCCGAGGACTTCGAACCCGAAGAGCCGGAGGAGCCGGAGGAACCCGTGGAGCCCGTGGAGCCCGTGGAGGTCGAGGTGTTCGCCTGGGTGGCGGTGGTGCCGTCCTTCGCGGCGGCGGCACCGGCCGGGTCCGGCAGGGCTGCGCCGCCGTCGGCGACCGCCGGGGACGAGGCGATGGCCCGGTCGATCGTGGCCCGGTCCTCCTCGCTGCAGGCCGTCAGGGAGAGGGCGCCGATCAGGGCGGCGACACCGAATACGGAGGTACGGGTGATGCGGCGGGTGCGGAGCTGACGCATGGTGATGTTTCCCTTTCCGGGAATGTCTTGGGCGGAACGGGGCGCGCCGCTTGGGCGTCCCGAAGGTGAACCGGTGTGCTGGACAATGACGTGGTCGTCAGTGCCACAGGTGTGGGAGGACCGCCGCGGAGGCGGCGATCGACACCCCTGGGGCCACGGTTCCGACGACGGCCGCGAGGCCGGATTCGGACATGACGATTCCGTGTGTGAGGTGGGTGGGTACGTGCCGTTCGCGGTCGGCGACCCGGCATGACCACATGCTGTCCGGCTCCTCGTCCCAGCGGCAATGGATCAGGGCCGACATGGGACGCCGGAACGCTGGAACAGCCGCTGACCTGCGGATATGTGAGGTCCCTGGAACGCTCTTCCGGGACGGGAACGAGGGGGGAACGGTCGCGTGGGCACGGAATTCCAGGACTTCGCCGCAGCGCTGGTCGCGCTGAAGGAGCGGTCCGGCCTGAGTTACGGGGCGCTGGCCAAGCGGCTGCACATGAGTACGTCCACGGTGCACCGCTACTGCAATGGCGACGCCGTTCCACATGAGTTCGCGCCGGTCGAGCGGATCGCGAGGCTGTGCCGTGCGACGCCGGACGAGATGGTCGAGCTGCACCGGCAGTGGATTCTGGCGGACCAGGCGAAGAAGCAGGGCGGAGCGCGGAAGGAACAGGCGGCCCCGCCGCCGGTATCCGCCGCCCCCGCTGTCGCCGTCCCCTCCTGGGCCCGGCCGGCCGACGCGGAAGCGGAATCCGTCGTGGACGGGGAAGCGGAATCCGTCGTGGACGGGGAAGCGGAACCGGTTGCGGAATCGGGTGCGGAGGCCGAGGCGGAAGCGGAGGCGGCACCGGTGCGGGGCGGGAAGCCTGACGCGGCTGCGGCTGCGGCTGCGACTGCGGCCCCGGATGCCGTACCCCCCTCGTCCCCGGCCGCACCGGGCGCCGAGGAGCCGCTGGTGACGGGACGCCAGACGAGGACGAGTGGCCCCGGTGGCCCCGGCCGTCCGCGTTCCCGGCGCACGCGGGTCCTGTTGGCCGCCGCCGTGGTGATCGCCCTCAGCGTGCCGTCCGTGCTCATCGCCCGTAACGTCGCGGGCGGCTCCGACGACGGCCGGAACACCGACGTGGTCGGGGCCGGTGCCGCGACCGCCGTACGGAACGCCTCGCCGAGCCCGTCCCACAAGCCGTCCGCCAAGCCCTCGGCGAGCGTCTCCGCGTCCGCGTCCGCGTCGGCGTCGCCGTCCGTGTCCGCCGCCGGGCCGACCGCCACTGCGGACCCGGCGAAGAAGGGTGCGGGAGCGGTGTCGCCGGGCGGGGTTCCGCTGCGCGCCACCATCACCTCGTACAACTGGGATTCGCCCTGCGGGCAGCATGTCCTCCTGGACGAAAGCCCGAACGACGTGCCGCCTCCGCAGGCCGACCGGGCCTGGGCGAAGGCGCTGGGCGGGGTGGACGGCGGCTCGCAGCTGCTGGAACTGACGCTCCAGGGCTCCTCGTCCGAGGCGGTGGTGGTGAGCGGCCTCCACGTGCGGGTCGTCGCGCGGAAGGCACCGCTCCCCTGGAACTCCTTCTCCATGGCCGAAGGCTGCGGCAGCGCCATCACCCCGCAGAGCTTCGACATCGACCTCGACGACAGTCAGCCGCGGACGAGGCCCGTCGCCGGGAAGCAGGGGGACGCCGTCGTCC
The DNA here is from genome assembly GCF_053596135.1 of Streptomyces sp. NPDC001770. Lineage (NCBI taxonomy): Bacteria > Bacillati > Actinomycetota > Actinomycetes > Kitasatosporales > Streptomycetaceae > Streptomyces > Streptomyces sp. NPDC001770. The sequence continues at coordinate 21,281 of NZ_JBSFFN010000020.1, forward strand.
CCGCGCAGGACTTCCCCTTCCGTACGAGCTCCACCGACGTCCAGGTCCTCGACCTCGACGCCCACGTGGAGGGGCACGACGTGTCCTGGTACCTGGAGGTCGACTGGACCAGCGGGGACCGGAGCGGCACCCTGCGCGTGGACGACCACGGCGAGCCGTTCCGTACGAGCAGCGTCAAGGCCCGGCCCGAGTACATCTACTGGCAGGACCGGGCGCAGTGGATGGACAAGGACTACATCGATCCGTCCATGGCGGACGAGGGGGAGTGACACCGGGGGCACCGGCCCGCCGGTATCGCACGACGGGACGGTGACGGCATACCATGCCCGGCACCGGGCACGCCCCGCTAACCTGCCCGGCATGACCGACCCGTACGCAGCATCCGAGGACGCCGAGATCGCCGCAGCCGGGGCGGAGGCCGGCGCACGGGTGGTGCGCGCCCTGTACGGCCGCCGCCTCGCCCGTGTCGACAAGGGCGGTGGGGACTTCGCGACCGCCGCCGACCTGGAAGCGGAACGCGCGATCCTCGACGTGATCCGGGCCGCCCGTCCCGACGACGCGGTACTCGGTGAGGAGAGCGGGCAGCAGGGCGCGGCCGTCGCCCCACGCCTGTGGCTGGTGGACCCGCTGTGCGGCACGCTCAACTACGCGGCCGGGACGCCGGTGGTGGCTGTCAACATCGCGCTGCGGGGCGGAAGTTCGGGCGGTGGGACTCCGGACGGCCGGGCTTCGCGCGAAGGGACTCCGTCGCCCGGCTGCGTGGCGGCGGTGGCGGACCCGTTCGGCGAAGAGCTGTTCCAGACCGACGGCCGGAGCGCCTGGGTGCGGCGCGACGGCGCCGACACCCGGCTGGAGCCCTCGTCGGCGACCCGGCTGGTGGACGTCAACCTCGACCCGCCGTTCCCGAGCGCGCCCGGATTCCGGGCGGTGGACCTGCTGGCCCACCCCGATTTCGGCCGTTGGTTCCGGCCCCGGGTGGTGTCCTCGACGCTGGCGGTGGCCTGGGTCGCGGCGGGCAGGCGTGCCGCGTACGTCACCGACGGCGGCGACCTGACCGGGAGTGTCCACTTCGCCGCCGGTATCGCCCTCTGCCGGGCCGCCGCCTGCGTGGTCACCGGCCTCGACGGCGCCCCGCTCGGCCCGGCGTCCCGGGGACTCGTGGTGGCCGCCGACGTGGAGACGCACGGGCGGCTGATCGCGATGATCCGGGACTGAGAGGGTTCGGACGGCGGAGGCGGCTGCTGCGTACCACTCCCTCTGGGGCGGCTCCGAGGACGGCTGGGTCGTCCTTCGCGCACGGGTCGCGCCGGGCACCATCTTCCGTACGCGTGAACGCGTTGCCCTCGTCGTCGAAGTCGAAGGCGACGCCGTGCACGCGCAGGTGATTCGGCTCATGAGCGCGTACGGACGGCCGTTCCCGGACACCATCCCGAACCGGGTCAGGTGGGCCACCCCGCGCCCGAGGACGCGGACCGCAGCCCCTACTTCGTGACCTCGCCCGCTTCCCGATGGGTGACGACCGCCTCGCCGTTCTCCCGCGCCCATGCGGTGAGCATTCTGATGGGCTCCTCCAGGGTCCGCCCGAGATCGGTCAGGCTGTATTCCACGCGCGGCGGCGCCTCCGCGTACGCGTGGCGTTCGACGAGTCCGTTCGCCTGGAGGCGGCGAAGCGTCTGGGTCAGTACCTTGCGCGAGATTCCACCGCTCAGCTCGACCAACTCGCCGTGGCGCAAGGGGCCGTCGGTCAGCGCGAAGAGCGTGACCATGGACCATTTGCTCGCGATGATCTCCATCGCGAGGAGAGCGGGGCAGTCGGCGAGGAAGATGTTTCCGGGGCGCAGGCTCACGTCCTGAAGGTTACCTGGAGGTACCTGACGGCTGCCTATCGTCGGTGAGGTGCGCACGCCTCCCATCCGCCTCCCGCATGATCGGGGTCTCCCGTGTTCATCTCCCTTACCGTCACAACCGCCGTCATGGCGGCAGTACTTCTGACATCGGCCGGTGCCAAGTCTCTGCGCACGCGCCACATCATGGAGCAGATGTCCACTCTCGGAGTGCCGCAGCGCATGATGGCGCTCCTGATCGCCGCCCAGGTCGCGGGTGCGGCCGGTGCGGTCGCGGGACTCTGGTGGGCACCCGTCGGAATCGCCGCCGCCGGCGGCCTGACTCTCTACTTCGCCGGGGCCGTCGCCTTCCACCTGCGTGCCGGCGACCACAAGGGTGCGCTTCCGGCGGCCGTCCTCACCGTGGCCTCCGCCGCCCTGATCCTGCTGCGCGCCGCGACCCTCTGACCCGCCGCGACGACGTGGACGGCCCGGCACGCACCGCGGCCGCTTCCGCCAACCGGCGGCCGGGGCCGACCTCGGCCATCGGCCGGTGCCGCTGGGCCGGTCCGCGCCGTCCCGGCTCGCCGAGGTGCTTCCGTCCGGATCGTGCCGGGCTCGCGTGTTCCTCGATGCCGCATCCGGACGATTCGGACGGAAGACCTGGACCGCGGGAGTGGCCCGCCCCATCCCGGGCATCCGGAACGACGGCCGACTCGGTCCCGGTTCCCGCCGGGACGCCGTCCCCGAACCCCGGAGGGGGATCCATGACCAGCAGCAGCATTCTCACCGCCGCCTCCGGCAGCGACGGCAGCGAGGCCGGCGAAGACAGCGGGCGGACCGAACGGGCCGGAGCGACCGGCACGATCGACCCCGAGCTCTCCGCCCAGCGGGTCCAGCGCCTCAGACGGCGGCTGGAACGCCTCATCGGGATCGCCGCGACCGAGGGGAACGAGCTGCTCCCGCTCCGCAACGGCGACGAGATATTCGGCGCGATGCTCGGGGCGATCCGGGCCGCCGAGCACACCGTGGACATGATGACCTTCGTCTACTGGCGCGGGGAGATCGCCGAGAAGTTCGCCGAGGCGCTCTCCGAACGCGCCCGGGCCGGGGTCCGGGTGCGGCTGCTCCTCGACGGGTTCGGCAGCCGGCTCATCGAGAAGGACCAGCTGGCGATGATGAGCGACGCGGGCGTGCACGTCGCATGGTTCCGCAAGCCGCTCTACCTCTCGCCGCTCAAGCAGAACCACCGCTGCCACCGCAAGGTGCTCATCGTGGACGAGCGCACCGCCTTCACCGGCGGGGTCGGGATAGCCGAGGAGTGGTGCGGCGACGCCCGCAACGAACACGAGTGGCGCGACACCCACGTCCGGCTGCGCGGCCCCGCCGTCGACGGGCTCGCCGCCGCGTTCGCGCAGAACTGGGCCGAGTGCCACGAGGAGCTCTTCGACGCCGAGGACCGGTTCGTGCCGGGCGCTCCCGAGGGCGACGCGATCGTGCAGGTGGTACGCGGTTCCGCCAGCTTCGGCTGGCAGGACATGCAGACCCTGATCCGGGTCGTCCTCGAATCCGCCGAGGAACGCGTCCGCCTCACCACCGCGTACTTCGCGCCCGACGAGTTCTTCACCGAGCTGCTCTGCGCCACCGCCCGCCGCGGCGTCGAGGTGGAGATCCTGCTCCCCGGCCCGTACACGGACAAGCGGGTCTGCCAGCTCGCCGGGCAGCGGTTCTACGAGGACCTGACCGCGTGCGGAGTGAAGATCCACCAGTACCAGCCGACGATGATGCACACCAAGACCCTCACCGTGGACCGGGTCGCCGCCCTCATCGGCTCCACCAACTTCAACCGGCGCTCCCTCGACCACGACGAGGAGGTGATGCTCGCCGTGCTGGACCCGGAGTTCACCGCCGTGCTCGACGGCCACTTCGAGCAGGACCGCGACGCGAGCGTGCTGATCGACGGCCGCCGCTGGCGCCGCCGCTCGCTGGTGCAGCGGGCCCGCGAGGCGTCGGTGTACCCGATCCGCCGGTTCCTCTGAGCCCCGCCCCTCCGCCGGTTCCTCTGGGCCCCGCCCCGAGGTGTGGGGTGGGCCGCGCGGGGCACATGAAAGGCCCCAGCCGCCGTACGGCCGGGGGCATCGCCCGCCCCGCCCCCGGGCCGTACGTCACCTGAAGGGAGAGGCCCATGAGCGCGTTCGCCGACACTTCACGGGAAACGACGACGGCGGCGGTGATCACCGAACCCGTGCCGGATCTCCAGCTCCAGCTGCTGATCCAGCTCCTCGACCGTGAACTCCGCTCCAGCCTGCCGCTGACCCTCACCATCTCCGGCGGGGTCCTGCACGGGGACCTGATCGGCCACGAGGAGTGGAAGGCGGAGTGGGCGCGGAGCCTGCGCCAGGTGGAGGGCGAGGGGGCGAACCTCCTCGCGGAATTCCCGGAATCCGTCGACCAGGGGCTGAGCGAGTTCGGCGCCGAGGAGGACCCGGGGCTGCCGCGCTGGATCCACCTGCGGGACGTCACCCTCAGCGTCGGCGGGGTCAGCCCGGTGCTGCTGCCGCTCTGGCGCGGACGGCTCGCCGACGTGTCGGGGTGGGCGCTGGGACGGCCGCAGTAGCCGCAGGCCTGACGCGTACGGACGCCCGCATGGAGAAGGCCCGGCGGATCGGGAAGATCCGCCGGGCCTCCGTGCGTCGACCGCAGGGCCTGTGTGCGCCAGGCGCGCCCCGCCGTCAGAGGCGCTCGGGCGTCCGTGGCACCAGGACGTCAGAGGCGCTCGGGCGTCCGGATGCCCAGCAGCTCCATGCCCGTGTGCAGGGTGCGGGCGGTCAGCTCCACGAGGAAGAGCCGGTTCTCGACGACCTCGGGGGCGTTGTCGTCGCTGAGGACCTGGCACTGGTCGTAGAACGTCGTCAGGTGCGAGGCGAGCTGGTAGAGGTACGCGGCCAGCTTGTGGGGCTCGTAACCCGCCGCGACCTCGTCCAGGGTCTCGCCGAACCGGTCCAGGTGCAGACCGAGCGCACGCTCTGCCGGGGCCAGCTCCAGCTCCGGGTGGGCGGCGGGCTTCGCGTCGCCGGCCTTGCGGAGGATCGAGCGGATACGGGCGTAGGCGTACTGGAGGTAGACCGAGGTGTCGCCGTTGAGCGAGACCATCTGGTCCAGGTCGAACTTGTAGTCGCGCACGGCGGACGTGGACAGGTCGGCGTACTTCACCGCGCCGATGCCGACGTACCGGCCGTTCTCGACGATCTCCTCCTCGGAGAGGCCCACCTTCTCGGCCTTCTCCCGCACCACGGCCGTCGCCCGGGAGACCGCCTCGTCGAGGAGGTCCTCCAGCCGTACGGTGACGCCCTCACGGGTCTTGAACGGCTTGCCGTCCTTGCCGAGGACCGTGCCGAAGGCCAGCTGGTGCGCCTTGACGTCCTCGCCGAGCCAGCCGGCCCGGCGGGCGGTCTCGAAGACCATCTTGAAGTGCAGCGACTGCCGGGCGTCCACGACGTACAGCAGGGTGTTCGCCTTGAGGTTCTGCACCCGGTCGCGGATCGCGGAGAGGTCGGTCGCCGCGTAGCCGTAACCGCCGTTGGTCTTCTTGACGATCAGCGGGACCTGGTTGCCGTCCGGGCCCTTCACGTCCTCGAAGAAGACGCAGAGCGCCCCCTCGGAGCGCACGGCGACGCCGGTCTCCTCCAGGATGCGGCAGGTCTCCTCCAGCATGTCGTTGTAGCCCGACTCGCCGACGATGTCCGGGTCGGAGATCTCCATGTCGAGCTTGTCGAAGACGGAGTAGAAGTAGACCTTCGACTCGTCCACGAACCGCTGCCACATGGCGAGCGTCTCCGGGTCACCGGCCTGCAGCGCGACCACCCGGTCCCGGGCGCGGGCCTTGAACTCCTCGTCGGTGTCGAAGAGCGCGCGGGACGCCTTGTAGAGCCGGTTCAGCGAGGACATCGCGGCCTCGCCCGCCGAAGCGGCGTCGGCGCTCTCGTGGCCCAGCTGGTCCGGGTGCTCGACGAGGTACTGGATGAGCATGCCGAACTGGGTGCCCCAGTCGCCGATGTGGTGGCGCCGGACCACGGACTCGCCGGTGAACTCCAGGATGCGCACCATCGCGTCGCCGATGACCGCCGACCGCAGGTGGCCGACGTGCATCTCCTTGGCGACGTTCGGCTGGGCGTAGTCGATGACCGTCGTGCCCGCGTCCGGCGCGGCCGGCACACCGAGGCGGCCCTCCGCGTCGGCGGCCCGCTCGGCGAGCGTCCGGAGGATCGCCCGGTCGGTGAGGGTGATGTTGAGGAAGCCGGGCCCGGAGACCTCGATCTCCTTGATCAGCTCGCCCGCCGGGATCGCGGCCGTGACCTGCGAGGCCAGCTCACGGGGGTTGCCCTTGAGCTTCTTGGCCAGCGCCAGGATGCCGTTGGCCTGGAAGTCGGCCCGGTCGCTTCGTCGCAGCAGCGGGTCGGCGGCGCCGGCGTCCGGCAGAGCTGCCGTCAGGGCGTCCGCCAGCTGCTGCTGGAGCGTGGAAGCGAGGGAAGGGACCGAGGCCATGTGCCGGCTGCCGTTTCCGTAGGGGGTAATGGGTTTCCCCAAGTATCCCACGGGCGGTGAGCGCGTTCGCAAAGCCATTTGAGCGCGCTCACAAAGCCCTTTTCGCGCTCCGCCGTGTACCTGGGAGAATGGCAGGGCCCCCGAAAGATTCCTGTACGAGAGAAGGGCGTGCCGACCGTGGCCGAGAGTCAGACAAGCACCGAGACCGACTGGGTCTCCCGCTTCGCGGACGATGTCATCGCCGAATCGGAGCGTCGTGCGCCTGGCAAACCGGTCGTCGTCGCGTCCGGCCTGTCCCCGTCCGGCCCGATCCACCTCGGCAACCTCCGCGAGGTCATGACCCCGCACCTGGTCGCCGACGAGATCCGCCGCCGCGGGTACGAGGTCCGCCACCTGATCTCGTGGGACGACTACGACCGGTACCGCAAGGTCCCGAACGGTGTCCCCGGCATCGACGCGTCCTGGGCCGAACACATCGGCAAGCCGCTGACCTCGGTGCCCGCCCCGGCCGGGTCCGCGTACCCGAACTGGGCCGAGCACTTCAAGGCCGCCATGGTCGAGGCGCTGGCCGAGCTGGGCGTCGAGTACGACCCGATCAGCCAGACCGAGCAGTACACCGCGGGCGTCTACCGCGAGCAGGTCCTGCACGCGATGAAGCACCGCGCGGACATCGACGCCGTCCTCGACCGCTACCGGACGAAGAAGGACCCGGCCGCCGCGGGCAAGGGCAAGCAGCAGCAGAAGAAGATCGACGAGGCCGAGCTGGAGGCCGCCGAGGGCTCCGGCGCGGCGGACGAGGACGACGGCGGCGGCAGCTCCGCCGGGTACTTCCCGTACAAGCCGTACTGCGGCAACTGCGGCAAGGACTTCACCGTCGTCACCTCCTACGACGACGACACCACCGAGCTGAACTACACCTGCTCGGAGTGCGGCTTCGCCGAGACCGTGCGGCTCAACGAGTTCAACCGCGGCAAGCTGGTCTGGAAGGTCGACTGGCCGATGCGCTGGGCGTACGAGGGCGTGATCTTCGAGCCCAGCGGCGTGGACCACTCCTCGCCGGGCTCCTCGTTCGTCGTCGGCGGCCAGATCGTCCGCGAGGTCTTCGACGGCGTCCAGCCGATCGGCCCGATGTACGCCTTCGTCGGCATCTCCGGCATGGCGAAGATGTCCTCCTCCAAGGGCGGGGTGCCGACCCCGGCCGACGCCCTGAAGATCATGGAGGCGCCGCTGCTGCGCTGGCTGTACGCACGCCGCAGGCCCAACCAGTCCTTCAAGATCGCCTTCGACCAGGAGATCAACCGGCTCTACGACGAGTGGGACTCCCTGGAGCGCAAGGTCGCCGAGGGCACCGCGCTCCCGGCGGACCTCGCCGCCCACGGCCGCGCCGTCCGCACGGCCGCCGCCGAACTGCCGCGCACCCCGCGCCCGCTGCCGTACCGCACGCTGGCCTCCGTCGCCGACATCACCGCCGGCGCCGACGACCAGACCCTGCGCATCCTCAGCGAGCTCGACCCGGAGAACCCGCTCACCTCGCTCGACGCGGTACGCCCCCGCCTCGACCGCGCCGAGAACTGGATCACCACCCAGGTCCCGGCCGAGGCCCGCACGATCGTGCGCACCGAGCCCGACGCCGAACTCCTCGGCTCCCTCGACGAGCAGGGGCGCGAGTCGCTGCGCCTGCTGCTGGAGGGCCTGGACAGCCACTGGTCGCTGGACGGGCTCACCACGCTCGTCTACGGCGTGCCGAAGGTGCTCGCTGGCCTTGAGCCGGACGCCAAGCCGACGCCCGAACTCAAGGTGGCCCAGCGGTCGTTCTTCGCACTGCTCTACCGCCTGCTGGTCAGCCGGGACACCGGCCCGCGCCTGCCCACCCTGCTCCTCGCCGTCGGCGCGGACCGGGTGCGGGTGCTGCTCGGGGCATAAGCACAGCTAGGACGTGAAGGAGGGGCCGCCACCCGGAGTGATCCGGGTGGCGGCCCCTCCTCCGCTGGGTTGTGTCCGCTCTTCACGGGTTCGGGTGCGCGCTCCCCGTCGACACGGTGATCACCGCAGGCGTTCGCTACGGAGAGGGCGGACCGCACGCGCGGTGCGACGCCCGACGCCCGAACCCCGACGCCCGACGCTCAACTCCGACGCCCGGCTTCCGCTTCCGGCTCAGGCGATGTGGTCGGCCGCGAGCTCCGCGTCGAACCGCTGCTTGAACTCCGGCATCAGGCGGCGCAGCAGGGCTGCGCTGCGCGGGTGCTGGACGTTGTGGCCGTCGGCGAGGTGGATGCCGAGGACGTCGACGCTCGGGTAGCCGCTGTTGGTCCGGACGAAGGTCCGGAAGACCTGGTAGGCGATCTCGGCGTATTCGGCGTCTTCCGCGTTCTCCGCCTCGGTGGTGACCCGTGCGGCCCGCTCCGCCTGCTCGTTGGCCTCGCGCTCGGCCTCCCGCACGGTCTCCTCGGCCTCCTGGACCGCCTCCCGCGCGTCCTCGTCGGCCTGCGAGCCGCCCTGCGGCCCGGCCTCCGGCTGGTGTCCGGGCTCCTGCTGCCCGGCGCGCGGGTGCGGGACGGCGCCGATGGTGCCCACGTTGCCGAGCGGGCGGGTCCGGCCGCCGGGGCCGGTGGGCACCTGGGCGGGCGTGCGCTCGAAGGTGTCCTCGTAGAAGGGGTCGTAGTCGCCCTGGTACGGCTGGTCCGCCGGCTGCCCCGCGAACCACGGGCTGGTTTGCGCGTCCTGGTCGGGGTCCTCCGGCGCCCAGTCGCCGCGCTCCTGCTGCTGGGTGTCCTGCGGGTACGGCCCCTGGGGGTACGGGTCCTGCGGATACGCGTCCGGCGGGACGTCCTCGGGGGCGTACCCGTCCGGCGCATACCCGTCCTGGGCAACGGAGTTCCGCTGCCGCTGCTGAGGGAGGGACGCGCGCGGGGGGAGGCCGCGCTGCTGCGGGTGGGGCGCACCGCCCTGCCGGCGCTCCACGTCCTGCGCGTGCTCCGTGCTCTGCCGGTCCTGGTCGCCCTGCTGGTGCTGGCTGCCCTGCCGGTTCTGCTCCCCCTGGTACGGGACGAGTTCGGGCTTCGGAGCGGGCGGCAGCAGCACGGGCTCGATCCCGGCCGCCGCGAGCCCGGCCGGGGCGGTCTCGGCGAGCGGTACGCCGAACTTGGCGAGCCGCAGCGGCATCAACGCCTCGACCGGGGCCTTGCGCCGCCAGGTCCGGCCGAAGCGGGCCTGCAGCCGGGCCTGGTAGACCAGCCGGTCCTGTTCGAGCTTGATGACCTGTTCGTAGCTGCGCAGCTCCCAGAGCTTCATGCGCCGCCACAGCTTGAACGTCGGTACGGGGGAGAGCAGCCAGCGCGTGAGGCGCACGCCCTCCATGTGCTTGTCGGCGGTGATGTCGGCGATCCGGCCCACCGCGTGGCGGGCGGCCTCGACGGCGACGACGAAGAGGATCGGGATCACCGCGTGCATGCCGGTGCCCAGCGGATCGGGCCAGGCGGCGGCGCCGTTGAACGCGATGGTCGCGGCCGTCAGCAGCCACGCCGTCTGGCGCAGCAGCGGGAACGGGATGCGCATCCACGTCAGCAGCAGGTCCAGGGCCAGCAGCACGCAGATGCCCGCGTCGATGCCGATCGGGAAGACCAGGGAGAAGTTGCCGAACCCCTTCTCCAGGGCGAGTTCGCGCACGGCTGCGTACGAGCCCGCGAAGCCGATCGCGGCGATGACCACCGCTCCTGCGACGACGAGCCCGATGAGTACCCGGTGCGTGCGTGTGAGCTGCATCGCGGCCACCCGCGATCCCCTCCCCGACCTCTGTTCTCCGCCCGGCTTCTGACATCCGGTGGGGTCAGCCTGGCACATGTGTACGAGTCGTGATGCGCGGGGAGGCCGGGAGGGCCGCCCGGAGGGGGCTCAGAGGGGAGTCATGGATTCCGCAAAGAGGGCTCTGGGCTGCGACGTTGGCCCAGGGGCGATTTTCGGTCACGACTTGGGACCGGCCGGAGGGACCGGCCCTTCCCGGTCCTACGCTGAGCTCGCGACAGGGCGTCCGCGGCCCTCTCGGCCACTACGAGCAGGCCTGGTGATGACCCATGACCTCGGACGTCGTCTCCGTACGCCCCGGTGCCCGCCGCGCGTTGGCCCCCACCGCCATCCTCCTCGCGATCGAGGCGTTCAAGGCGTTCGTGAACGGCGGGGCGTTGCAGTGGTGGCTTTTCGGCGGCATGGCGGTACTGTTCCCGGCCGTCCTGATGGCCGTCCGCAGATGCGCCGTCACCGTCACCTCCCACACCGTCACCGTGCGGCAGCCCCTGCGGACCGTCTCCTTCCGTCTCGACCGGCTGCGTTCGGTGTCCGGCGGGCGTCCGCCGGACAAGAAACGTGGCGTGGAGGCGTTGAGGTTCGAGGGCGTCGGCGCGACCCGTACGTCGTTCGGCATGGCGTTCGTCTCCCCGGCCGACCGCCGACGCCTGGTCGCCGCCCTCACGGAGCGCACGGCGCCGGGCGTGGTGCGGTGGGACGCGCCGATGCGCGCCATGCTCGCCGAGGGCCGCCCGGACACACCTCCGGGGTCCGGCCCTCGGAAAGCAGCCGGACCCCGGAGCGGGACCCGCAAGACGTCCTGACCGGACGCCGTCCGGGCGTCAGGACTTCTTCGTCGCCTTGGGCGTCGCCTTCGCGGTGGCGTCCGAGTCGGAGTCCGCGTCGGAACCGGAGTCCGAGGCGGCGCTCTTGCCGCTGCTCGTCTTCGGGCTGTCGCTCTCGTCGTCGCCGCTCTTGCCGCTGCTGGTCTTCGGGCTGGAGCTGGTGGTGGCACTCGGGCTCGACGAGTCGTCCGTGGTGGTGCCGCCCGCACCGCCGACGGCCGCCACCGCCTCCTTCGCCGCGGTCTGGGCGCCCGCCAGGATGTCCGCGGCGGACGGGGCCTTGGCGCCCGCGTAACCGGTGCCGTTGTAGTTCACCGAGACGACGACGTTGGCCGTACGCACGACGACCGCGGCGTAGGAGAAGTCCTCGCTCGTCTTGTTCAGGGTGTACGTGACGGCGGTCGCCTGGTCGCCGATGCCGGAGACGGGTGCGGTCTCCAGCTTCTTGGCGCCGTCGACCGCCTGCGCCTTGGCGACCGACTTGGTGAAGTCGGCGGTCGCCCGGTCGGCGCCGCTGCCGAGGGCCTCGTCGGAGTCGTACCGGACGAAGCCGATGTCCAGCCAGTGGTAGACGGAGCCCTTGACGCCCTTGTCGTCCAGGCCGTTCCAGGAGCAGCTGCCCCGGGCGTCGTCGTCGGAGGACTTGCCCACGGTGCCGCCGGCCTTCTTCGCGGACGGGACGAGCTTCTTGACCGTCTTCGCGGAGAGCGCCTTGCACGGGTCGGGCAGCCCGGCGAACTTCGCCGGCTCCACGGTGGGGGTCGGTGAGGCTGAGGCGGCGGCGCTCGACGAGCCGGAGGCGGTGGAGCCGGTGCCCTTCTCCTTCGCGTCGTCGCCGGAGTCCGACGAGCAGCCGGCGGCGACGAGCATCACCGGGACGGCGGCGCAGAGGAGTATGCGGGACAGTCGCGGAGCTGATCGGTGCATGGTTCCTTCACTCGGACGGGACGGCGATCGCGGTCGTGCGGTCGGGCCGGCGTTCAGCCGTGCGGTCGTTCGTGCGCGGCTTTCGGGCGGGCGCCGTGCGGCGGTCGGTGTACGGGCGGGCGGTGGTGCGGGTGCGTGTTCCGAGGAGCCACCGTACGACGGACGCGGAAGCCGCGCGGCCACGGCGACGGCCCGCGACGGCCCCGGTGAGGGTCCTGCCGGCGCCCGCGGGAGCGGTCTATTCGTTGATGTTCTCGTCCAGCCCGCGGGCCAGTGCCTGGGCCTTCTCCTGGAGTTCCGCACTCTCGGGCACGTCGTCGGCGTCGGCATCCTGCTCGGCGTACCGGACGGTCACGACCACGTTCGATGTGCGGAAGACCACGCTGACGGTGCGACGCTGCGCCGCGGAACCTCCGCTTTCGAGCGAATCGTCAAGGAATGCGGCATTTCCGATGTTGTCGAGTACCCGGGGCGCGCGTTCGTCGGAGGCGTTGCCGCCGCTGTCGTCCCCGTCCGGGGTCGGTGACGCGGTCGCCGTCGGGGAGGTGGAGCCCTGCGGCGCCACTCCCGCCGCGTCGGACGCGGCCGGGTCCGACGGGGAGTCCGCCGAGGCGTCGGTGGAGGGGTCGGCCGAGTGGTCCGCCGAGTCGTCCGCCGAGGGGGACGAGGAGAGGGAGGGCGCGGGCAGGCCGACCGCCTCCGCCTTCTTCCCGTACACGGTGGCGGCGCTGTCCTCGTCGCTCACCGAGGGGTCGTAGGAGACGACCCGCTCGAAGTCGACCACCAGGGTGCGGGTCGAATCGGAGGTCCGCGCCTGCCAGCTGCAGCCCACCTTGCGGTCGGTGTCGTACGTGACCGAGGCCCGGCCCTCGTACGCCCTTTCCCGCTGGTCCTCCGGGAGCTCCGCCACACCCGGCAGGAGCTGCTTGAGCGTGTTCACGCTCACGGACCGGCAGGCTTCCGGCAGGGTCTGGTATTTGCCGGGGGGTGCGACGGAGACGGCCGGGGCGCCCGGCTTCGCGTCGGCGGTGGCGTCCTCGGTGCCCGAGCCCCCGGTGCAGCCGGCGACGAGCGCCGCGAGAAGCGCGATGCCGGGAACGTACGCCATGGGTCGCAAGGTCCCAGGCCCCCTTCGGTACGAAAACGAGTTGCCGCGCTACGGCGGCCGATGGACACAATGTGTATCGCACGTGCAGCTGTGCATGCCGGTCGGCCGAGATGTTTGCCGATCTTGGCACCGGTTTTGCGCTTTAAGTCTTTTGGGCCTTTTCGGGCCTCTTCTGCTGTCTGTCCTGTCGTCTGTTCTGCTGTCCGTCCTGCCAGGTCCTTGTCGGGGGAAATCGAGGGTTCATGTCGTACGTGGAGATGCCGGGAGCGCAGGTACCGATCCGGATGTGGACCGACCCCGCGTCGGTCGAGGACGTCGCGATGCAGCAGTTGCGCAACGTCGCGACCCTGCCGTGGATCAAGGGGCTCGCCGTGATGCCCGACGTCCACTTCGGCAAGGGGGCGACGGTCGGCTCGGTGATCGCCATGCACGGCGCGGTCTGCCCCGCCGCCGTCGGCGTGGACATCGGCTGCGGCATGTCCGCCGTCAGGACGTCCCTCACCGCGAACGACCTGCCGGGCGACCTCTCCCGGCTGCGCTCCCGCATCGAGGAGGCCATCCCGGTCGGGCGCGGGATGCACGAGGAGCTGGTGGACCCGGCCGGACTGACGGGGGCGGGAGCGGCGGACTGGGACGACTTCTGGAGCCGGTTCGGCGGGATCGCCGAGGAGGTGAAGTTCCGCCAGCAGCGGGCGGTGCGGCAGATGGGCACGCTCGGCGGCGGCAACCACTTCATCGAGTTCTGCCTCGACGAGGCGGGCTCGGTCTGGCTGATGCTGCACTCCGGTTCGCGCAACATCGGCAACGAGCTGGCCGACCACCACATCGGCATCGCCCAGAGCCTCCCGCACAACCAGGGACTCGTCGACCGCGACCTCGCGGTCTTCGTCGCGGACACCCCGCAGATGGCCGCCTACCGCAACGACCTGTTCTGGGCGCAGGAGTACGCCAAGTTCAACCGGGCCGTCATGATGGGGCTCTTCCAGGACGTGGTCCGCAAGGAGTTCCGCAAGGCCAAGGTCACCTTCGAGCCGGTCATCTCCTGCCACCACAACTACGTGTCGGAGGAGCGGTACGACGGTATGGACCTGCTGGTCACCCGGAAGGGCGCGATCCGGGCGGGCTCCGGCGAGTACGGGATCATCCCCGGGTCCATGGGCACCGGTTCGTACATCGTGAAGGGCCTCGGCAACGAGAAGTCCTTCAACTCCGCTTCGCACGGCGCCGGCCGGCGGATGAGCCGGATGGCCGCGAAGCGCCGGTTCACCACCAAGGACCTGGAGGAGCAGACGCGCGGCGTCGAGTGCCGCAAGGACTCCGGCGTGGTGGACGAGATCCCGGGCGCGTACAAGCCGATCGAGAAGGTCATCGACCAGCAGCGGGACCTGGTGGAGGTCGTCGCCAGGCTGAAGCAGCTGGTCTGCGTGAAGGGCTGAGACGGAGCACGCGCCCACAGGCCGGGCCTGTGGGCGCGCAGCCGCCGCTCAGAGCGTGCGGTGGACCTTGTAGTTGGACGCCTGGGCACGCGGGCGGACGACGAGGAGGTCGATGTTGACGTGGCTGGGGCGCGTCACGGCCCAGCCGACGGTGTCGGCCACGTCCTCGGCGGTGAGCGGCGCGTCGACGCCCGCGTACACCTTGGCGGCCTTCTCCTCGTCGCCACGGAACCGGTTGGTGGCGAACTCCTCGGTCTTCACCATGCCGGGCGCGATCTCGATGACCCGGACCGGCGTTCCGACGATCTCCAGTCGCAGCGTCTCGGCGAGCACGTGCTCGCCGTGCTTGGCCGCGACGTACCCCGCGCCGCCCTCGTACGTCCCGTGGCCGGCCGTCGAGGTCAGCACCACGACCGTGCCGTCGCCGCTCGCGGTGAGGGCGGGCAGGAGGGCCTGGGTGATGTTGAGGGTGCCGACGACGTTCGTCTCGAACATCTGGCGCCAGTCCGCCGGGTCCCCGGTGGCGACCGGGTCCGCGCCGAGCGCGCCGCCCGCGTTGTTCACGAGGACAGCGAGCGAGCGGAACGCGGTGGCGAACTCGTCGACCGCCGCGCGGTCGGTCACGTCCAGGGCGTACGCCGTCGCCTGGTGGCCCGCCGCGCCGATCTCCTCGGCCAGCGCCTCGATGCGGTCCTTGCGGCGCGCGGTGAGCACCACGCGGTAGCCCTCGGCGGCGAGCCGGCGGGCGGTTGCGGCACCGATGCCGCTGCTCGCGCCGGTGATGACGGCGATCGGGGTGGCGGCCATGACGAACTCCCTCGGACAGGTGACCGGTACGGGGCCAGGATAGGCAGAGGCGGACCCCGGGCTTTCGGCTGGATCAGGCCGGACCCCGGGCTTTCGGCTGGATCAGGCCGGACCCCGGGCTTTCGGCTGGATCAGGCCGGACCGGAAGGCCCCGGGCCCTCAGGCGGCGTCCGGCCCGCCGAACTCGCGCACCGCGTCCGCGACCACCGTCTCCAGATGCCCGTGGTGCGCGCCCCGCCAGTACACCCGCTCGCACACCGTGCACTGCGCGAACACGTCGTACGCCGCCTGCGTACCGTGCTCCAGCCGGTCGGCCACCGCGTCCTTGTCGGCCTCCCGCAGCGGCCCGTTGCACGCGGTGCAGCGCGACCACGGCACCAGGACCGGCGCGAAGCGCCCCAGCACGTCCCGGAGCTGCTCCTCGGGCCGGTCGCTGTACACGTACGCCCCTGCCCACAGCTCCCGCCTCCGCAGCAGCCCCCGGTCCCGCGAGAGCATCACCCGCCGCTCACGGGCGGAGAGCGCGGCCAGCGCGGGGTCGCCGATGTCCTCGCTCTCGTACGCCGCGTCGACGCCCAGCAGCCGCAACCGCCGCGCCAGCGTGCCCAGATGTACGTCCAGCAGGAACCGCAACGGCGCTCCCGGCACCCGCTGCGGACGCTCCACCGCGCGGACGACGAGGTGCTCCGCGGACCGCGGGACGTGCGACACCGGCACCACCGCCCCGTCCACCATCAGCGCTCCCGCCTCGGTGAGCGGCACGCCGAGCGACTCCACGACGTGCCCGAGGGTCGACACCCCGTCCGTCACCAGCGCGGTCACCCCCTTCCGCCGCTCGTGCGCGACGAACAACCGCAGCTCGGGGGCGACTTCGACGGTGATCTGCTGCTTGGCCGCGGGAGGCCCGGGCGCGGAAGGCTTGGTCACGGGCTCAGGATGTCACCGGGGAGGGCGGTGGAGCGAGGCGTTTCCGGTCCGGTACCGGCGTCAGACCTGCGGGGCCGAGCCGGAGGTGCGGGCCGAGGCCCGCGCGCCCGGGCCGGCCCCGTGGGGGTCCGCGCCCGGGACGGACGGGGCGTAGAGCGGCCCTAACGCCGCGTACGCGTCGGCGAGGATCTCCTCGGCCGTGACCAGCGTCCGTTCCTCGGCGAGCCGGAGCGCCTGGCGGGTGTACGGGGAGGGCGGGGCCGGGTGGCGTCGGCGCCACCAGCTCGCGCCCACGGCGTACGCGCCACTGGCGAGGGCCACGGCGGGGACGGACAGGATCGGCAGCACATCGCCCACGGCGGGACCTCCTACAGCGGATGTCCTCTTGTGTCGGCAGATTCCGGGGCCCGACTGGAGATCGTTCTTCGGCCAATTAATGGCCGGATGACTACTGATGGATGCGCAGGGCGCGCAGTCGCGCTCCGGTGCACCCGGGAGCGTTCCACTCCGGGGTCCACGCCCCGGTGCTTCCGTGCGTCAGGGCCACACCAGGCAGTAGGCCTGGTGGCCCGCGTCGTGCAGGCGGACGGAGAAGTCCTGCCACTCGTGGAGGAGGCGGTAGACGTTGAAGGCGTCGCGCGGGCCGCCCCGGTCGGGGACGGTCGACCATATGAAGGCCGCCGCGCCCACCGTCTCCTCGCCCACCTCACGCAGGGGGTCGACCACCGTCATCGGCAGCTTCACCACGGCGTAGTCGGGGTGGAGGACGACGAGCTCCAGCGGCGGGACCTGGTGCAGCGGGATCCCCTGTATACCGGTGAGGACCATGGCGGCCACCGTCTCCGGCTTGATCTTGGTGAACATGCCCCCCATGCCCAGCTCGTCGCCGCCCAGCTCCTCCGGGCGCATCGAGATGGGCACGCGTGCGGCGGTCGCCCCGTCCGGGGCGCCGAAGTACTTGTAGGTCACCCCCACCCGGCCACCGCTCCTGATTCCGGGACCGCTGCCGGCATCCGGTGCCGGTCTGCTGCCCTGTACGCGTTCAGCATCACGCCGGTGACGCCCACGCCGGGCAGGCTCGGGCCCCAGGCCGTCGGTGCCTTCGCCCACTCCGCCACCGCGATGCATATTTCATCCACCCGACTACTTCTTAGGAGACACAGCCCCACCGCGCAACCCGATCATCGTGTCAGTGACCTCCCCACCAGGCGTGCGGCGAAACACCTGCCCGCGAGTCCGCGCGCGCCTCTGACACCATGGCATGTGTGAGCTTTCCCCATGACGCCCCAGTTTCGCAGACGCGAGGGGGCTGACGCCCTTTCGTGATACGAGGAGTGCGCGCTCCTTGCTCACCGGTGGCCGCGATGTCCCCACCAGCCCTCCGACCCCCCGAATCGCAGATCAGGACCAAAGTGGCGTATTCATACGAAGCCCCAGTTTCACAGTCGCTCTTCGACCGCGCGTCCGTCGTGACACCCGGTGGCGTGAACTCACCGGTGCGCGCTTTCAACGCCGTAGGCGGTACGCCCCGGTTCATGGTGTCCGGCACCGGTCCGTACCTCACCGACGCCGACGGCCGCGAGTACGTCGACCTCGTCTGCTCGTGGGGGCCGATGATTCTCGGCCACGCCCACCCCGAGGTCATCGGCGCCGTGCAGGCGGCGGTCGCCCGCGGCACCTCCTTCGGTACGCCGGGTGAGGGCGAGGTCGCGCTCGCCGAGGCGATGGTGGCCCGCGTCGAGCCCGTCGAGCAGGTGCGCCTGGTCTCGTCCGGCACCGAGGCGACCATGTCCGCGATCCGGCTGGCGCGCGGCTTCACCGGCCGGGCCAAGGTCGTGAAGTTCGCCGGCTGCTACCACGGCCACGTGGACGCGCTGCTGGCCGCCGCCGGCTCCGGTGTCGCCACCTTCGCGCTGCCCGACACCCCCGGAGTGACCGGCGCGCAGGCCGGAGACACCCTGGTGCTGCCGTACAACGACCTGGAGGCCGTCCGCGCCGCCTTCGCCGCGCACCCCGGCGAGATCGCCTGTGTGATCACCGAGGCCGCCGCGGGCAACATGGGCGTCGTCCGGCCGGTGGACGGCTTCAACGCCGGGCTGAAGGAGCTGTGCGCGGCCGAGGGCGCGCTGTTCATCTCCGACGAGGTCATGACGGGCTTCCGTACCTCGAAGGCCGGCTGGTACGGCATCGACGGCGTCCGCCCCGACCTGATGACCTTCGGCAAGGTCATGGGCGGCGGCTTCCCGGCCGCGGCCTTCGGCGGCCGCGCCGACGTCATGGCGTACCTCGCCCCGGCCGGCCCGGTCTACCAGGCGGGCACCCTCTCCGGGAACCCGATCGCCACCGCCGCGGGCCTCGCGCAGCTGCGGCTGCTCGACGACGCCGCGTACGCGAAGGTCGACGCGGTCTCCGCCGAGCTCCAGGGCCTGGTCAGCGGCGCGCTCAGCAAGGAGGGCGTGGCGCACCACGTGTCCACGGCGAGCAACATGTTCTCCGTGTTCTTCACCGACGGACCGGTCCGGAACTACGCCGACGCGAAGAAGCAGGAGGCGTTCCGCTACACCGCCTTCTTCCACTCGATGCTGTCCCAGGGCGTCTACCTGCCGCCCTCGGCGTTCGAGTCCTGGTTCGTCTCCACCGCCCACGACTCCCGGGCCGTCGAGCGCATCGCCGACGCCCTGCCCGCCGCCGCCCGCGCCGCCTCGGAGGCCACCGCATGAGCGAGAACGGTTCCGCCCAGGACATCACCGTCGTCCACCTGATGCGCCACGGCGAGGTGCACAACCCGGAGGGCGTGCTCTACGGGCGCAAGCCCGGGTACCACCTCTCCGAGCTGGGCCGGAAGATGGCCGACCGGGTCGCCGAGCACCTGGAACAGCGCGACATCCGCCACGTCGTCTCCTCCCCGCTGGAGCGCGCCCAGGAGACCGCGACCCCGGTCGCCAAGGCCCACGGGCTCGACCTCGCCACCGACGCGCGGCTGATCGAGGCCGCCAACGTCTTCGAGGGCAAGACCTTCGGCGTCGGCGACGGCGCGCTGCGCAACCCGGACAACTGGAAGCACCTCACCAACCCGTTCAAGCCCTCCTGGGGCGAGCCGTACATCGAGCAGGTCGTACGGATGATGGGCGCCCTGGACGCCGCGCGCGACGCGGCCCGGGGTCACGAGGCGGTCTGCGTCAGCCACCAGCTGCCGATCTGGATCGTGCGCAGCTTCGTCGAGCGCCGCCGGCTCTGGCACGACCCGCGCAAGCGGCAGTGCACCCTGGCCTCGCTGACCAGCTTCACCTACCAGGGCGACAAGATCGTCTCGGTCGGCTACTCCGAGCCCGCCCGCGACCTGGTGCCCGCGCACCTGCTCGCCGGGGCGAAGCCGGTGAAGGGGAAGTCGAAGGCGTTCGGCGCCTGAGGCGTACGGGAGAGCACTGATCCCGGGGGCGGGCCACGCCAGGTGGCCCGCCCCCGGGATCGTTCGTTCCGGGCGGGGCCGGTCAGCCCTCGGGGCCGCCCTTCGCGCCGAACCAGTCGAGGCAGACGACCAGGGCGTCGTCCTCCGGCTCCGCGTCGCGGTGCTCGGCCAGGGCCAGCAGCACGGCCCTCGGTACGGACGGTGCGTGCAGCAGGCCGGCCGCCTGGATGGCCCGGGCGAGCGCCCGTTCGCCGTACGACTCTCCGGCACGGTTGTCCGCCGCGTAGACGCCGTCGCTGACGAAGACCAGCCGGTCTCCCGGCAGGACCTGGAACTCCTGGACGACGTAGGCGGTCTCGTCGAACATGCCGAGCGGCAGCTGCGCCTCCAGATCGATGCGTTCCACGGTCCTGCCGCGTCTGCGCCAGAGCTGCGGCGACCCGGCGTCCACCACCTGGACGTTGCCGGTGGCGAGTTCGAAGGTGAGCAGCAGTGTCGACACGTGGGACGCGCCCCGGTACTCGGCGTACAGCGCCTGGTCGGCGAGGGCCGCCTGGTCCGCTATGCCGATGCCGGCCCGGCGGGCGTTGCGCAGGGCGTTCACGGCCAGGTTGGTGAGGAGTGACGCCTCGATGCCCTCGCCCATGCCGTTGGTGACGGTGAGGGTGAGGGTGTCGGCGGTGGTGGACCAGTCGAAGTTGTCGCCGTGGATGGCGTACGCCGGTTCCAGCTGGGCGCCTATGGCGTACTCGGGCCGCGAACACGCCCGGGCGGGCAGGAGCTGCCACTGCATCTCGGCGGCGAGGGTCAGCCGGTTGACCCGGCGGGCCTGGAGATAGAGGTCGGTGTCCCGCTCGGCGACGATGATCTCGTGGCCGAGGAGCTGGGCGATCTCGGTGAGGTCGTGGACGGCGGCGGTCGTGCGCCGGTGCCGGGGGAGCGTCACGTCGAGGATGCCGAGGCGGTCGCCCCGGACGGTCACCGGCAGGTGCAGTACGACCGAGTCGTCCCGCCCCGGGGCGGTGCGCTCGTACGGCGTCTGGCTGCCGAAGGCGCGGCCCTCCGGGCTGCCGTTCACCGGTACCGGGCCCTCCGGGCGAGCCGGGGCGTCGACCGGCTGGAGCACCGTCAGGCTGTAGTCGGCCATCAGCAGCTCGATGTCCGTGGCGCCGTAGTGCTCGGCGAGTGCGGCGCGCGCTGCCTCCACCAGGGCGTGCGGCGCGGCGGTACGCAGGGCGCGTTCCACGGCCAGGTAGTTCGTCACAGTTGGTCGGCTTTCTTCACCAGGGTGCTGCTCGGGGGCGAGCAGAGTAACGGGACCAGGGGGTGTCCGGCGGGCCGGTGCCGGGCCCTTCGCGCCGCGCCCCTCCGACGGCGGAGCGGGGGAGCGGCGGCCGGAGCCTGCGCGTCAGCGGGTACGGGCGGGGCGGAGCGCCGGCGGCACGGGCGTCGCCCTCACGCGGTGTCCGTCCAGCCGAGGTGGAGTACGGCCACGTCGTCGGCGAGTCCGCCGCTGTCGGCGGCGAGCTCCTCGCACCGCTGGACGACCGCGTCCACGAAGTCGTCGGCCGGCAGGTGGTGGGCGTACTCCCGCGCGATCTCCACGAGGCCCTCCTCCCCGAGGCGTTCGTACCCCTTGCCGGTGCGGCCTTCGATGAGGCCGTCGGTGAAGAGCGCGAGCCGCGTCCCCCGGGGCGCCGCCAGGACGGTCACCGGCCAGTGCGCGCGGCCGGGCAGCAGGCCCAGTATGGGGCCGCCCGGCACCTCCTCCAGGCGGACCGGGCCGTCCGGCGGACGCACCAGGAGCCCCGGGTGGCCGGCGCGCATGACCTCCACGTGCGGAGTGCCGGCCGCCCGGCTGAGCGTGGTGAGGGTGGCGAAGATCTCGGGACCGGAGCGCTCGGCGACCAGCATCTGTTCCAGCAGGTCCAGCAGCCGCTGGCCGCGCGCCCCGGAGAGGATGAAGGAGCGCCACGCGACCCGCAGGCACACCCCGAGGGCGGCCTCGTCGGGTCCGTGGCCGGAGACGTCGCCGACGACCGCGTGCGTGGTGCCGTCGGGTGTCTGGACGACGTCGTAGAAGTCGCCGCCGAGCAGCGTCTGCGCGCGGCCGGGGCGGTAGCGGGAGCAGACCTGGGCGGTGTCGTCGAGGAGCAGCGGGGTGGGCAGCAGGCCGCGTTCGACCCGGCTGTTTTCCGCGGCGAGCAGCCGGCTCTCCCGGAGGTCGGCGGCGGCGCGCTCGGCGCGCTTGCGCTGTATCGCGTAGCGGATGGCCCGTACGAAGAGCTCGGCGTCGAGGCGGCCCTTGATCAGGTAGTCCTGGGCGCCGCCGGAGACCGCGGCGAGGCCGGAGTCCTCCTGGGCGAGCCCGGTCAGGACGACGACGGCCGTGTCCGGCGAGCGGGAGAGGATCGTCTCCAGCGCGCCGAGTCCCTGGGAGTCGGGCAGGTGGAGGTCGAGCAGGACGCACTGAGGGGTGTCCCGGTCGAGGGCGTCGAGCGCCTCCGCGAGGGTCCGCGCCCAGGACAGGTCGATGGCGACGCCGCTGTCGGCGACCATCTCCTCGACCAGCAGGGCGTCCCCGGGGTCGTCCTCGATCAGCAGGACGCTGGGCCCGTCGCCGCTCCACAGGTCGAAGCCCGGGGCCTCGCCGGTGCGGCCGGCGGGGAGGGCTGCGGTACGGGGCGCGGCGGTGCCGGTGCGCGACGGCTCGGGAGAACTGCCGTCACGAGGTGCGAGGACGGTGGGGGGCAGGGTGCCCAAGGCGCTGTGCCTCCTCTCACCATGGACCGGCCGGCCATGGGGCCGCACGATGCGACCGCGACGAGACTAGAGGTAATAGTTGTTCACTGACAACAATTGCAGGAAGGAAACATCCCTGGTCGGGGCGGTGCGGGATGAATCGGTGCATTCCCTGTCCCGCCACGGCGCCGGGGGGAGGGCCCGCCGGGCCCGGACGGGGCGGTGTTTCCGCGGGGCGGGAGTGGTGCCGTTCGCCGGTCGCCTTCCGCGGGAGGTCCCCCGGGCGGCTCCGGGTGGTCCCGGGCGGTCTCAGGCCGGGTTGGCCAGCCAGGCGGGTGCGTCCGGCTCGTATCTCTCCCCGTCGATGACCTCGGCGGCGGCGTCCCGGAACGCCGCGAGCCCCTCGCGCAGTGCTTCGGCCGCTTCGGGCTCCATCGCCGCGAGCACCAGGGACACCTCCCGCACCTGGCCGGCCCTGATCTCCTCCAGCAGCGCCCGGCCGGGCCGGCTGAGGTGCAGCTCTATCTCCCGGCGGCTGGCCGGACTCAGGCGCCGCTCGACGAGGCCGGCCGCTTCCAGCCGGTCGCAGAGACGGCTCGTCGCGGGCGGGGTCGACCCCAGCGCCTCGCCCAGGGCCCGCATGTTGCCGCCCTCGCGGCGCTCGATCGCCAGCAGCGCGCGCAACTGGGACGGGGAGGTGGGACCCGCCGGAGTCTTCGCCTGGGCTCTTCCCCAGAGAACCGCGAGCAGACTCGTCACCTCGGACGCGGTACGGGCCACTTCTTGGGGGGACGACGGCCGGCGCGGGAACATCGCTCCACTGTGCCACCCCTGCGGCGCCGTTGTCAGCCCGCGCGGCCCCCGGGTGGATGGCCGAAAGGCCTCGGGGCCGTCCCGCACAAGAGGAGCCGGTGTGGAGACCCGGTGAGGGTCCGGTCGTGTGGTGAAAATCGGATAATCATAGGAACCATCGCGTCGCTCCTTCCATCTCAGCCATAGGCAGTTTGTATGGACATGAGACAAAAGGACCGTCGATGGGGACGTGGACGTGAACCAGAAACATGCGAACAACATCAACCGGAGGGGACTGCTGGGAGCGGGTCTGGGAGCCGCGGCCGCCGCGGGAATCGCGGGCTGCGGCTCACTCGGTTCCGGGAGCGGGGCGCACCAGGGGCCCGGGAAGAGCTCCGGGGGCGCCGCCGGTACGGCTCCCGACCACGGCGCGCACGCCGGCGGAGAGAAAGAGCACGGCAAGGGGGCCGCGAACAGCGGCGTACGGCTGATCGGAGACGGTTCCACCTCCGACACCGGAAGGCAGCCGAAACAGCCCGACGCGCCCGTCCCGCTCGAACCCGGCCAGACTCCCCCGCAGTTCGTGATCTTTTCCTGGGACGGGGCGGGCGAGGTCGGCAACGGCCT
The DNA here is from genome assembly GCF_053596135.1 of Streptomyces sp. NPDC001770. Taxonomy (NCBI): domain Bacteria; kingdom Bacillati; phylum Actinomycetota; class Actinomycetes; order Kitasatosporales; family Streptomycetaceae; genus Streptomyces; species Streptomyces sp. NPDC001770. Next base: position 45,049 of record NZ_JBSFFN010000020.1, read on the forward strand.
TTTCCCGCGCTTCCTCGAACTCGCCCGGGAACACGACGCCGCGATGACCTTCTTCCTCTCCGGCATCTATCTGCTGCCCGAGTCGAAGAAATCGCTCTACCAGCCGCCCAACAATCCGCGCGGCGCCTCCGACATCGGCTATCTCACCGACGACCACGTCCGGCAGACGCTGCGGTACGTGCGCGAGGCATGGCTCGACGGCCACGAGATCGGCACCCATTTCAACGGCCATTTCTGTGCCGGTGGAGGGTCGGTGGAGAACTGGACCCCCGCGCAGTGGCACAGCGAGATCAATCAGGCCGTCTCCTTCGTGACGCAATGGCGCACCAACAGCGGCTGGGAGAAAGTCGAACCGCTGCCTTTCGACTACCGCAAGGAACTCGTCGGCGGACGCACTCCCTGCCTTCTCGGTCAGGAGAACCTGCTGCCGACCGCGAGCAGGCTCGGCTGGCGCTACGACGCGAGTTCGCCGGGCGGGGTGCAGATGTGGCCGGAGAAGCGGCTCGGCGTATGGGATCTCCCGCTCCAGGGAATCCCGTTCCCCGGCCACACCTTCGAAGTCCTCTCCATGGACTACAACATCCTCGCCAACCAGTCGCAGAATTCGACCCGGGGCATGCCCTCGCGTTATCCGGAATGGCGTGAGCAGGCGGCCAGTTCCTATCTTGCCGGATTCCGCAGGGCGTACGAGTCGAATCGCGCACCGTTCTTCATCGGGAATCACTTCGAGGAGTGGAACGGCGGCATCTACATGGACGCCGTGGAGGAAGTGATCAAGGAGGTCGCCGGACAGCCGGACGTACGGCTCGTCTCGTTCCGCCAGTTCGTGGACTGGCTGGACGTCCAGGACCCGGCAGTTCTGGCGAAGCTCCGTACGCTGGAGGTCGGTCAGGCGCCCGCAGGTGGCTGGAACGCTTTCTTTAAGCAGGCCTGACAAGGGGCTTTACGGGCACCGAGGGGGGTGCCCAAGATCTCCGGATCTGCCATGCGAAACTTTTCACATGAGCCATGGCCGCGCACCCCGACGCCGCTTCACCCTGCTCGCCGCCACGACCGCCGTCGTGGCCGGTGCCCTGACCCTGTCCGCCTGCGGCGGGGACGACATCAAGTCGGGCGGGGGCGGTGACACCAACTTCGTCACCGGCAGCGGCGGTATCTCGACCGTGGCCCTGAAGGACCGCCGGGCCGCCCCGGTGCTCGACGGCACCACGCTGGAGGGCAAGAAGCTCGACGTCGCCGCCTACAAGGGCAAGGTCGTCGTCGTGAACGTCTGGGGATCGTGGTGCGGCCCCTGCCGGGCGGAGGCGAAGCACTTCGCCGCTGTCTCCAAGGAGACCACCGGCCAGGGCGTCCAGTTCGTGGGGATCAACACCCGCGACACCCAGAAGGACGCCGCGCTGAACTTCGAGGCGGACGCGGACATCACGTACCCGAGCCTCTACGACCCGGTCGGCAAGCTCATCCTCCGCTTCCCCAAGGGCACCCTGAACCCGCAGACGATCCCGTCGACCGTGGTCATCGACCGCGAGGGGCGCATCGCCGCCCGCACCCTCCAGGCGCTCGACGCGGAACAGCTGCACAAGATGATCGACCCGCTGATCGCGGAGAAGTGACCCGGTGACCACCCTCGCCGCCGCCACGTACAACGAGACGGTCTTCAACGGTGCGCTGCTGGCCGCCGTGCCGATCGCGCTGCTCGGCGGTCTCGTCTCGTTCTTCTCGCCCTGCGTCCTGCCGCTGGTCCCCGGCTACCTGAGCTACGTCACCGGCGTCAGCGGCACCGACCTGGCGAACGCCCGGCGGGGCCGGATCGTGGGGGGCGCCTCCCTCTTCGTGCTCGGCTTCACCGCCGTGTTCGTGTCGGGCGGCGCGCTCTTCGGCTACTTCGGCCGCAACCTCCAGGAACACAGCGAGAGCCTCCAGAAGGTCCTCGGCGTGCTGATGATCCTCATGGGGGTCTTCTTCATGGGGCTGATGCCGTGGATGACCCAGCGCGAGTTCCGCATCCACCGCAGACCGGTCACCGGGCTGTGGGGCGCGCCGCTGCTGGGCGCCCTCTTCGGGATCGGATGGACCCCCTGCCTCGGCCCCACGCTGAGCACGGTGTCCATGCTCGCCTTCGATCAGGGCACCGCCGAGCGCGGGGCACTTCTGACCGTCGCGTACTGTCTGGGACTCGGTGTCCCGTTCGTCCTCGCCGCCGTCGCCTTCCGTAAGGCGCTGGGAGCATTCGGCTGGGTCAAGCGCCACTACGCATGGGTCATGCGCATCGGGGGCGTCATGATGATCGCGACCGGCATCCTTCTGCTGACGGGGCTGTGGGCCACGTTCATGCAGGACGTGCAGGGCTGGTCCGACGGTTTCACTGTGGGGATCTGAGTTCCATTGAGCAAGCTGAACACCACTGACGAGCGCGACGCCGCGCGCGCCGACGAGCAGGACACCCGGGAGCTCGGCGACGCCGGGGCGCAGCTCTCCACCGCACCCGTGGAGGAGCGTGCCGACCGCGAGGCCGGGCTGCCCGCCATGGGCGTCATCGGCTGGATCCGCTGGTTCTGGCGCCAGCTCACCTCGATGCGGATCGCGCTGATCCTGCTCTTCCTGCTGTCGCTCGGCGCCATCCCCGGCTCGCTGATCCCGCAGAACAGCGTGGACCAGCTGAAGGTGCTGACGTTCAAGAACGCGCACACCACGGTCACCCCGGTCTACGAGAAGCTCCAGCTCTTCGACGTCTACAGCTCGGTGTGGTTCTCCGCGATCTACATCCTGCTGTTCGTCTCGCTCATCGGCTGCATCCTGCCGCGCAGCGTCCAGTTCGTGGGCCAGCTGCGCAGCCGCCCGCCGCACGCCCCGAAGCGCCTCACCCGGCTGCCCGCGTACACGACCTGGCGTACGGAGGCCGAGCCCGAGCAGGTCCGCGAGGCCGCGCTCGCGCTGCTGCGCAAGCGGCGGTTCCGCACCCAGGCGGAGGGCGACGCCGTCGCGGCGGAGAAGGGGTATCTCCGCGAGGCCGGCAACCTGGTCTTCCACGTCGCGCTCATCGTGATGCTGGTGGCCTTCGCGGTCGGCGCGCTCTTCCACTTCCAGGGCGGCAAGCTCGTCACCGAGGGCGACGGTTTCGCCAACACGATGACGCAGTACGACGACTTCGACAGCGGATCGCTGTACGACAGCGACTCGCTCGCGCCGTTCAGCTTCACCCTCGACGACTTCGTCGGCACGTACGAGAAGACCGGCCCCCAGCGGGGCACGGCCCGTACCTTCGAGGCGCGGGTGACGTACGCCGAGGGCGCGTACGGCAAGGACAAGAAGGGCGTCATCAAGGTCAACGAGCCCTTGGTGATCGACGGAACCAAGATCTTCCTGATCTCGCACGGCTACGCCCCGGTCGTCACCGTCAGGGACGGCAAGGGCAAGCAGATCTTCAAGGCCGCCGTGCCGCTGCTGCCGCGCGACGCCAACATCACCTCGTCCGGTGCCATCAAGGTCATGGACGGCTACAAGGACAAGAACGGCAAGCGGGACCAGCTCGGTTTCAACGCGTTCTTCGTACCGACCTTCGCCGGCGCGGGCAGCGGGACGATGCTCTCGCAGTTCCCCGGCGCGGAGAACCCGGTGCTGGCGCTCAACGCGCTGCACGGCAGCCTCGGCGTCGACTCCGGACTCCCGCAGAACGTCTACCAGCTCGACACGTCCAAGCTGAAGCCCTTCAAGGACGCGGACGGCAACGACCTGAAGCAGCGGCTCGCGCCCGGCGAGACCATGCGGCTCCCGGACGGTGCCGGCTCCATCACCTTCGACGGTGTCGAGGAGTGGGCCAGCTTCCAGATCTCCGAGCGGCCCGCCGCCGGCTGGGCGCTCGGCGGGGCCATCGCCGCCATCGCCGGACTCGCCGGTTCGCTCTTCATCCAGCGCCGCCGCGTCTGGGTGCGGGCCGTGCGCGGGGCCGACGGGGTGACCGTCGTGGAGATGGCCGGACTCGGCCGCAGCGAGTCCGCGAAGCTGCCCGAGGAACTGCTCGGCCTGGCGGTGGCGCTGAACGACGTGGCGCCGACCGCACCTGATCCGCAGCCCGGCCCCGAACAGGGGCCGGAGACCGACTCCGCGGCCGAACCCGGCCCCGGTCCCGACGTACCTGCCGCAGAAACTGCCGAAGGGGCTGAGAAGTGAATCTCGCCGCCGCCGCCAACGAGAATCTGGCGCACACCAGCAATGTGCTGATCTATTCGTCGATGGCCGTCTACACCCTGGCCTTCCTCGCGCACATCGCGGAATGGGTGTTCGGCAGCCGCAGCAAGGTCGGCCGTACGGCCGCCGCGCTCGACGCCGGGGCCGCCGCCCAGTCCTCGGTGAAGGTCCAGGTCACCAAGGCCGGCGGTGCGACCGCCGTACTGGAACGCCCGAAGGTGGTCACCCGGTCCGCCGCCGGGACCCGGGACGTCCCGGACGGCCCCGGTGCCTCCGGAGGTACCTTCCAGGGCGACCTGTGGGGCCGGATCGCGGTCTCGATGACCGTGCTCGCCTTCCTCGTGCAGGCGGGCGGCGTCGTTGCCCGCGCGCTCTCCGTGGAGCGCGCCCCCTGGGGCAACATGTACGAGTTCTCGATCACGTTCTCCACGGTCGCCGTCGCCGCCTACCTGATCCTGCTCGTGCTGCGGAAGAACGTCCGCTGGATGGGTCTGCTGCTGGTCACCGTGGTCCTGCTGGACCTCGGCATCGCCACCACCGTGCTCTACACGGACAGCGACCAGCTGGTGCCGGCGCTCCACTCGTACTGGCTGTGGATCCACGTCTCCACCGCCATCATCTGCGGCGCGGTCTTCTTCCTCGGCGCGGTCGCCACGCTGCTCTACCTCTTCCGCGACAGCTACGAGAAGAAGGTCGAGAACGGTGAGACGCCGGGCCGGTTCGCCCAGTCCGTCCTGGACCGGCTGCCCTCGGCGGCGACGCTCGACAAGTTCTCGTACCGCGCCAACGCGGCCGTCTTCCCGCTCTGGACGTTCACGATCATCGCGGGCGCCATCTGGGCCGGCCAGGCCTGGGGCCGCTACTGGGGCTGGGACGCCAAGGAGACCTGGTCGTTCATCACCTGGGTCGCCTACGCCTGCTACCTGCACGCCCGCGCGACCGCCGGGTGGAAGGGCCGCAAGGCCGCCTACCTGGCGCTCATCGCCTTCGGCTGCTGGCTGTTCAACTACTACGGCGTCAACATCTTCATCACCGGCAAGCACTCCTACGCCGGGGTCTGACGCCCACCACGCGCAACGGCCGCCCGCCCCTCCCGTACGTTCCGGGGGGGAGCGGGCAGCCGTTTTTCGGTACCGGGGATCAGCCGAGCGGGGTGTCCAGGACGGCCTTGCGGTGGGTGAAGGTGTCGATCGAGTAGGGGCCGTGGTAGCTGCCCATGCCGCTCTCGCCGACCCCGCCGAACGGCAGGTCCGAGACGGTCAGGTGGGCCAGCGGCAGGCCGATCCCGACGCCGCCCGAGGAGGTCTCGTTCAGCAGCCGCTCGCGGGTCTCGGCCGACTCGGTGAAGGCGTAGAGCGCCAGCGGCTTGTCCCGGTCGTTGATGAAGCCGATCGCCTCGTCCAGGCCCGCCACGGTGAGGATCGGCAGCACCGGGCCGAAGATCTCCTCGCCCATCACCGGCGCGTCCGGGGCGACGCCGGCGAGCACGGTCGGCGCGATGTACTTCGTGGCCCGGTCGTGGGTGCCGCCGGTGACCGTGCGGCCGGAGTCCAGCAGGCGCACCAGGCGGTCGAAGTGGCGCTCGTTGATGATCCGGCCGTACTCCGGGGAGGCCGAGGGGTCCGTGCCGAACTGCGCCTCGACGGCGGCGGCGAGCGCGTCCGCGAGGGCGGCGGCGGTCTCCGGGTCGGTGAGGACGTAGTCGGGGGCCACGCAGGTCTGGCCGGCGTTGAGGAACTTCCCCGAGGCGAGCCGCTGCGCGACCGTCCTGAGGTCGGTGCCCCGGTCCACGAAGACCGGGGACTTGCCGCCCAGCTCCAGCGTCACCGGGGTGAGGTGCTTCGCGGCGGCGGCCATCACGATCCGGCCGACCGTGCCGTTGCCGGTGTAGAAGATGTGGTCGAAGCGCTGCTCCAGCAGGGCTGTCGTCTCCTCCACCGCGCCCTCGACGACGGCGACCGCGTCGGTGTCCAGGAAGCGGGGGAGCAGCCGGGCCACGGCGGCGGAGGTGGCGGGGGCCAGCTCGCTGGGCTTGGCGATCACGCAGTTGCCGCCCGCCAGCGCGCCCGCGACCGGGGCGAGCAGCAGCTGCGCCGGGTAGTTCCAGGGGGCGATGACCAGGACGACGCCGAGCGGGTCGCGCACCGTGAGCGCGGTGGCCCCGGCGGCGGCGAGCCCGGCGTGCACGGGGGCCGGTTCGGGGCGCAGCCACTCTTCGAGGTGCTCCAGGGTGTGGTCGATCTCCCGGACGGTGAAGTCGATCTCGGTCCGGTAGGACTCGGCGCGGCTCTTGCCGAGGTCGGCGCGGAGCGCGTCGGCCAGCTCGTCGCCGTGCTCGGTGAGCAGGGCGCGCAGCCGCTCCAGCTGGTGGGTGCGCCAGGCCAGGTCCTTCGTACGGCCGGTGCGGAAGGTGGTGCGGAGGCGGGCGGCGACGTCGGCCGGGGACTCGGCGGGCATGGGGGCTCCCTACTGCGGGGCGTCTCGATATCAGGAAGTTGACATCGTCAAGCAACACATTTCATGTAACGACCAGAAGTTGAGTAAGTCAAATAATCGGAACGCGGCGTACGGTGGATGTCCGCACCGCCCGCCCCTGCGCCTCTCTCCCCGCTCGCTCCCGCGCCTCTGCCCAAGGATGACCACCCCATGCCCCCGGAACCGGCACCCCGCGCCGTCCCCACCCCGGACGACCTGCTGGAGCCCCTGGCCGTCGTCGTGCGAGGACATTCCGACGACCTCACCGCCGTCGCCGCCCGCCACGGCCTGAGCAGCGCCCAGGCCCGCGCCCTCGTCGCGCTCGACGCCCCCATGCCGATGAGCGCCCTCGCCCGCCACCTCGTCTGCGACGCGTCCAACGCCACCGGGCTCGTCGGCCGTATGGAGGCCCGGGGCCTGCTCGTCCGCACCCCCGCCCCCGGCGACCGCCGCTCCAAGGTCGCCTCCCGCACCCCGGAGGGCACCGAGCTGGCGCACCGGATACGCGCCGAGATGCGCGTGGTGCACGGCGCGCTGGACGCGCTCACCCCGGAGGAACGCACCGCGCTGCTGCCGCTGCTGGAGCGTCTGGGCGGGCTGCTGAGCCCGTGAAACGCCGAAGCCCGCGCAGGTCCGACGGACGGCCCGCGCGGGCTTCGTACGGCTGACGGCCGTGAACCTCTGGTCAGGCGGTCGCCGGAGGAGGCGTCCCCGGTGCTTCGTCGGGGCCGGTACCGCGCTCGCGGCGCTTGAGCTCGTCCTCGCGGCGGCGCAGGTCCGCCTCCCAGTCCTTCAGGAGCGACTCGTCCCGCCTGTTCTCCGCGCGGAGGCTCTGGAGGAACTCCGGGTTGTCGTCCGGCGCCACCCACTGGGTGCGGTGGTTGCGGTGCCACTCGGAGGGCGTACGGCCTCCGGCGGGCGCGTGCCGCAGCTTGCCCGCGGCCAGCCAGACGATCGGACCGACGATCCAGAACAGCAGGATGATGAAGACCCAGGCGACCTTCGGCAGGTGCTTGGCCTCGTCCTCCGGGGTGTTGAGGCAGTCGATGAAGGCGTAGATCGTCAGCGCCAGCGGCAGGAGATAGATCAAAGCCCTGAACATGGTTGAGGATTCCCCCCGGGAACGGCGGTGGGGCGTGAAGGCCCCCGGTGAGGCGTCAGGGTACCGGCTGTGGATGACACCCCACGGCGAGCAGATGTGAACTGGCGGCGAGAAGCCCCGGATGAGCCTCCGCCAGACGGGCCGCGGCGAGCGCGGACTCGAACAGCGGCGAGCCCACGAGCGACTCCCCGGTGTGCTGTTCCGTCGCCTTCAGCAGCGACCAGGCCGGTCCCTCGATCCCGTACACCACCGGGTCCTCGCACCCGGAGTCGCGCAGCTCGGCCACCAGTTCCTCCGGGGTGTGGAAGTACGCCTCGGTGAACCCGCGCCGGCCGTCGTACACCCCCGTCGCCAGGCTCTCCACGATGCTCTCCCCGATGGCGGGGTGGTGCAGGTGGGCGTAGGCGGTGTGCTCGAAGAGCGGGGCGTACCGGTTGATGCCCGCCGCCGCGACCGGCCCGCCCGGCCGGACCACCCGGCGGGCCTCCGCCAGGGCGGCCTTCCGGTCGGCGGGGCCGGTCAGGTGGTAGAGCGGACCGAGCAGCAGCACCACGTCGTAGGCGGCGTCCCCGGCCGGGAGCGCCCGCGCGTCCCCCTGCTCGGCGGTGGCCCCGGTCTCCAGGGCCTCCCGGACGTGCCGCTCGACCGGGTCGACGAGGTGGACCTCGTACCCCGCCTCCACCAGCCAGCGCGCGTGAGCACCCGGGCCGCCGCCCACGTCGAGCACCTTCGCCGGGGCGGGCGGCAGGTGGCGGCGGAGCAGTTCCCGGGTCCGCACCAGCTCCAGCACCCCGTCGGCGCTCTTGGCGAGACGGGCGGACTCGTCGTAGCCGGAGGTGTAGAAGTCGATGATCCCGGGCGGTACCTGGTGGGGCGCCATGCGTTCCTCCTGGGGGCGGCGGATTCGCAGGACACGCTACGGCTGCCGCGTGCGGCGGGCACCCGCGTTCCCCCCGTTCCGCCCCGGCGCGGCGGCGGGGGAGCGCCCGAGGGGGAGTGCGGGGAGGATGACAAACTGGTGGGCATGGCTTACGACGATCTTCGCTCCCTGCTCCGGGCCTTGGAACGTGAGGGCGATCTCAAGCGCATCAAGGCCGAGGTCGACCCGTACCTCGAAGTCGGCGAGATCGTCGACCGCGTGAACAAGGCCGGCGGGCCCGCGCTGCTCTTCGAGAACGTCAAGGGGTCCTCGATGCCCCTGGCCATGAACGTGTACGGCACCGACCGGCGGCTGCTGAAGGCGCTCGGGCTGAAGGCGTACTCGGACATCAGCGACAAGATCGGCGGGCTGCTGAAGCCGGAGCTGCCGCACGGGTTCATCGGTGTGCGCGAGGCGTTCGGGAAGCTCGGCTCGATGATCCACGTACCGCCGAAGAAGGTGAAGGGGGAGAGCGCCCCCGTCCAGGAGGTCGTCCTCACCGGTGACGACGTGGACCTGGACCAGCTTCCCGCGCTCTTCACCTGGCCCGAGGACGGCGGCTCCTTCTTCAACCTGGGGCTGACCCACACCAAGCACCCCGAGACCGGCGTCCGCAACCTCGGGCTCTACCGCCTCCAGCGCCATGACCGCCGCACCATCGGCATGCACTGGCAGATCCACAAGGACAGCCGCAACCACTACCAGGTCGCCGCCAAGCGCGGCGAGCGGCTGCCGGTGGCCATCGCCTTCGGGGCGCCGCCCGCCGTGACGTACGCGTCCACCGCACCGCTGCCCGGGGACATCGACGAGTACCTCTTCGCCGGGTTCGTCCAGGGCAAGCGGATCGAGATGGTCGACTGCAAGACCGTGCCGCTCCAGGTCCCGGCCAACGCGGAGGTCGTCATCGAGGGCTGGCTGGAGCCGGGCAGGATGCTCCCCGAGGGGCCCTTCGGCGACCACACCGGGTTCTACACCCCGCAGGAACCGTTCCCCGCGCTGACCATCGACTGCGTGACCATGCGGAAGCGTCCGCTGCTCCAGTCGATCGTGGTCGGCCGCCCGCCCACCGAGGACGGGCCGCTGGGCCGTGCCACCGAACGGTTCTTCCTGCCGCTGCTGAAGATCATCGTCCCGGACATCGTGGACTACCACCTCCCCGAGGCCGGCGGCTTCCACAACTGTGCGATCGTTTCGATCGACAAGAAGTACCCCAAGCACGCCCAGAAGGTGATGAGTGCCATCTGGGGCGCCCACATGATGTCGCTGACCAAGCTGATCGTCGTCGTGGACTCCGACTGCGACGTCCACGATCTGCACGAAGTGGCCTGGCGGGCGCTCGGCAACACCGACTACGCCCGGGACCTGACCGTCGCCGAGGGGCCGGTCGATCACCTCGACCACGCCTCCTACCAGCAGTTCTGGGGTGGCAAGGCGGGCATCGACGCGACGAGGAAGTGGCCCGAGGAGGGGTACACGCGGGACGGAGGCTGGCCGGAGATGGTCGAGTCCGACCCGGAGACGGCGGCGAAGGTCGACCGCCGCTGGAAGGAATACGGACTGTGACTGCCGCAGACGCAGCGCTGGGCCACGGCCCGGCGCAGCCCAGTAGCAAGGTGAAGGCGTTCCTGCGGCTGGTGATGATCGAGCACTCGGTGTTCGCGCTGCCCTTCGCGTACATCGCCGCGCTGATCGCGATGTTCCAGGTCAGCGAGTCGATCCACTGGGTCGAGCTGCTGCTCGTCACGGTGGCGATGGTGGGCCTGCGGACCTTCGCGATGGCCGCGAACCGGATCATCGACCGGGAGATCGACGCGCGCAATCCGCGCACCGCGACCCGTGAGATCGTCACCGGCGCGGTGTCCGTACGCTCCGCGTGGACGGGCGCCGTGGTCGCGCTGGTCTTCTTCCTCGGCGCCGCGGCGCTCCTGAACCCGCTCTGCCTCGCGCTCGCGCCGATCGCGGTCGTGCCGATGGTGGTCTACCCGTACGGCAAGCGGTTCACGAACTTCCCGCACGCCATCCTCGGCATCGCGCAGGCCATGGGCCCGATCGGTGCCTGGCTCGCGGTGACCGGCAGCTGGTCGTGGGACGCGGTCATCCTCGGGCTCGCCGTCGGCGTCTGGATCGGTGGCTTCGACCTGATCTTCGCCTGCCAGGACGTCCGCGCCGACCGCGCGCACGGCGTGCTCTCGGTTCCCGCCCGCTTCGGCATCCCGGCCGCGCTCTGGGGCGCCCGGGTCTGCCACGCGATCACGACCGGGCTGCTCGTCTGGTTCGGCCTCGCCACCGACGCGGAGCTCTTCTACTGGATCGGCATGGTGATCGTCGCCGTGGCCTTCGTGTACGAGCACCGGGTGGTCCGCCCGCACGACCTGTCCCGCCTCAACCGGGCGTTCTTCTCGGTCAACGGCTTCATCGGCATGGCGCTCTTCGCCTGCACCCTGCTCGACCTGGTGGTGCGCGGCCTCACGCCGTGACACCCGGATACGGGGGGCGGCGCGGCCGGCGGAACAGGAAGGCCGCGCCCACCCCGCCGATCAGCCCGAAGAGATGGGCCTGCCAGCTGATCCCGGAGTCGGTGGGCAGCACGCCCCAGACGATCGAGCCGTAGACGCCCGCGACGAGGACGCCGACCACGACGTCGAGCGCGCGGCGGTCCACGAAGCCCCGGACCAGCAGGTACCCGAAGAGCCCGAAGACCACCCCGGACGCCCCCAGCGTGACCGTGTCCGCCGGGGCGGTCAGCCAGACGCCGACCCCGCTCACCAGCACGGTCGTCGCCACCACGCCGAGGAACCGGCGGACCCCCGCGAGCGCCGCCGTCCAGCCGAGGACCAGCAGGGGGACGGTGTTGGACGCCAGGTGGTCCCAGCTGCCGTGCAGGAAGGCGGCGGGCACGACGTCGCGCAGCTCGGCGGGGTCGCGCGGGCTGATGCCGTACGGGTCCAGGGCGTGGCCGGTCACCACGTCGATGCCCTCCAGCAGCCAGAGCAGCGCGATCCAGCCCACCATCAGGGCCGCTGCCGTCGCGGCCCGGGAGCCGGCTCCCGGGCCCACCGCGGAGCCCGAACGGATGTCGGCCATGGGTTCCTCCTCGTACCGGACGGCCACGGGACGGCCGCTGGGCGGCCACCGGCGGCACGACGGAACAACGCCCAAAACCCCCCGGCCGGTTCCGGGTTCGGCCGGTGCGCGGGGTGCGGCTACTCTCGGCGTGTGGAATCCACGACTTCAGTGAGTCAGCAGCCGCGTCGGCCTTGGATTGTCGGGGTGTCGGGCGCCTCGGGGACCCCGTTCGCCGCTTCGGTGGTGCGCGGGCTGCTCGCCGCCGGTGAGGACGTGGACCTGGTGGTGAGCCGTGCCTCGCGGCTCACGCTGCTGGACGAGACGGGGATCGCCTTCCGCGACGCGCACTGGCGGGACGACCTCGCGAGCTGGCTGGCGCGGGGGGCGGACGGCAAGCCGGACACCTTCGACCCGGACCTCTCCGGGGTGCGCCACTGGCCCGCCGGGGACCTCGCCGCGGGCCCCTCCTCGGGGTCGTACCCGGCGAAGGGGATGCTGATCGTCCCGGCCTCGACGGCCTGCGTGGCCGGGGTCGCGCTCGGGCTGTCGAAGGACCTGCTCCAGCGGGCCGCGAGCGTCACGCTCAAGGAGCGGCGCACCCTCGTCGTCGCCGTACGGGAAACACCCCTGAGCGGCGCGACGCTGAAGCAGATGGTGGCCCTGGACGAGGCGGGGGCCGTGGTCCTTCCCGCCTCCCCGGCGTTCTACGCGGGCGCCACGCACATCCAGGACCTGGTGGACTTCGTCGCGGGGCGGGTGCTGGACGCGGCGGGGGTGCCGCACGGTCTGTACCGCCGGTGGGAGGGGGAACTCGGTGGCGGCTCACGCACCGCCTGAGGCCGGGGCCACCCGGTCGGCGCTTCCCCGGGCGCGGACCGTCGGGTCAGCGCTTCCTGTGACGCGGGGCGCGGCTCTTCGCGACGGGCCGTGCGGCCGCGGGCCGGTCGGCGCGCGAGCGGTTGGCCTGGTCCTGCAGCTCGCGCATGCGGGCGTAGGCCACCTCGAACGGAAGCACGGTGTTCACTCCTGAAGGTTCGGCGGCGTTGCTTCGAAACAGGGTTCGACAGCGCTTCTTGAATATTTCGAAAGATTCGCAGGGTGAAAGCCCTGTTCGCCTTAAATTCTATACATAGACTTGCGATACTGCTGAACAATGGAAGGTTCTGTCATATGGACGCGGTGGACAGGCAGCTCATCCAGGCCCTCCGGGAGAACGGCAGGGCGTCGTACGCCGAGCTGGGCCGGCTCGTCGGCCTCTCCGGCCCCAGCGTCACCGACCGGATCAACCGGCTGGAGTCGGCCGGTGTCATCACCGGCTACCGCGCCACCGTCAACGCGGCGGCGCTCGGCCTCGGCGTCACCGCGCTGATCGGCATCTCGCTCTCCGACGCGGCCGACCACGAGGACGTGGCGCGCCGGCTGCGCGACCTGGAGGAGATCGAGGACGCCTGGTTCATCGCGGGCGACGACTCCTACATGCTCAAGGTGCGCGTCGGCGACGTGGACGGCCTGGAGAAGACGATCCGCCGGCTGAGCGGAACCAAGGGCGTCTCCCGCACCCGGACGACGATCGTGCTCTCCACGAAGTGGGAGAACCGGGTCGGGGAGCTTCCCGAAGAGCGCTAGGCGTACGGTGGGGCGAAGTCTGTTACGGAGAGAAATGGGAGGCGTCTGGTGGACGCGGGACTCAAGCGCGAGCTGGAGGAGAAGGTCCGGGCCGGCGAGCGGCTGAGCCGCGAGGACGGGATCGCTCTCTACGAGTCCGACGACCTCGCCTGGCTCGGTGGGCTGGCCCACGAGGTGCGCACCCGTAAGAACGGTGACGTCGTGCACTTCAACGTCAACCGGCACCTCAACATGACGAACGTGTGCACCGCCTCGTGCGCGTACTGCTCGTTCCAGCGCAAGCCGGGCGAGAAGGACGCGTACACGATGCGCATCGAGGAGGCCGTCCGCCTCGCCAAGGCGATGGAGAACGACAACCTCACCGAGCTGCACATCGTCAACGGGCTCCACCCCACCCTGCCGTGGCGGTACTACCCGCGCTCGCTCAGCGCCCTCAAGGAGGCGCTGCCGAACGTGGCGCTGAAGGCGTTCACGGCGACGGAGATCCACCACTTCGAGACGATCTCCGGCCTCAGCGCCTCCGAGATCCTCGACGAGCTGATCGAAGCCGGTCTGGAGTCGCTGACCGGCGGTGGCGCGGAGATCTTCGACTGGGAGGTCCGTCAGCACATCGTCGACCACAACACCCACTGGGAGGACTGGTCGCGCATCCACCGCCTCGCGCACGAGAAGGGTCTCAAGACCCCGGCGACGATGCTGTACGGGCACATCGAGGAGCCCCGTCACCGCGTCGACCACGTGCTGCGGCTGCGCGAGATGCAGGACGAGACCGGCGGCTTCCAGGTCTTCATCCCGCTGCGCTACCAGCACGACTTCGTGGACATGAAGGACGGCAAGATCCGCAACAGGCTCCAGGCGCGGACCACGATGGCCACCGGCGCCGAGGCGCTGAAGACCTTCGCCGTCTCCCGGCTGCTGTTCGACAACGTGCCGCACGTCAAGGTGTTCTGGGTGATGCACGGTGTGCAGACCGCCCAGCTGGCGCTCCAGCACGGCGCGGACGACATGGACGGCTCGGTCGTCGAGTACAAGATCACGCACGACGCCGACAACTACGGCACGCCGAACAAGCTCGGCCGTGACGATCTGCTGGAGCTCATCCGGGACGCGGGCTTCCAGCCCGTCGAGCGCAACACCCGGTACGAGATCATCCGCGAGTACCCGGGCCCGGACGCCGACCGGCGCGAGACGCCGCAGGCGATGCGGGTCTGACACCACGTGTTCGCCGAGGGGCCCCGGTCGCAGGTACGCCACCTGCGGCCGGGGCCCCTCGGCGTTTCCGGCCCGGCGGCGCCTTCCCCGGCGCGTCCCGGCAGTCCCGGCCGGTCCCGGCCCTTTCCCGGCCTGTCCCGCATGCCGGAAAGCTGGTTGAGGCCATCGAGGTGTAATGGTTAATCTAGCCTCATGCCTCTTACCTTCACCCTGGACCCCGACTTCGGGCCCGAGCTGCGCGACGGTCTCCTCACCCTCTGGACCGACGTCTCCAACGCGGGCGGATCGGTCGGCTTCGTACCGCCGGTCACCACCGAGGACGTACGCCCCGAGCTGCTCAAGCACCTCACCGCGATCGCCGAGGGGCGCACCCGGCTGCTCGTCGGACGGGACGAGGACGGCACGGTCGCGGCGACCGTCTTCCTCACCCTCAACACCCACCGGCTGATGCGCCACTGGCTCTGGCTCTACACGGTGATGGTCCACCCCTCCCACCAGGGCAAGGGGTACGGGCGCGACCTCATGGCGGCGGCGGCCGACGCGGCGCGCACCCTCGACGGCATGGAGTACATCCGGCTCACCTGCCGGGGCGGCACCGGCGTGGACCGCTTCTACGAAAGCTGCGGCTACAAGGAAGTGGGCCGGGTGCCGGGGGCGATCCGGGTCGCCGACGGGGACGACCGGGACGACATCACCATGCTGCTCCCGCTCGCCTGACCGGTCCTGGGTGAGCGTTCCCGCAGTTCAGGCGGGGGCGATCGGGGTGCGCGGGGAGCCGCGGCAACCCCGTGAACCGAACGATTTCGGGGCATGCTTCACTGGTCGGGCAGGATCGCATCACCGTCGTACGTAGAGAGAGGTCAGCCGTGTCCGCTGCCAAGCCGAGCGCAATGATCCGGTACTCCGCGCTGCGACTGTTGATTTTCGTCGCCTGCTTCTTCGTCGCGGGGGTGGCGGTCCACTTCGGTGTGATCCCCTCCGGCGTCGGTGGCTCCAACGTCGTCTGGGTCGTCCTGCTCGGGCTGGTGCTGTCCGCCCCGCTGAGCTACGTCCTGCTGCGCAAGCAGCGCGACGAGATGTCCGTCCAGGTCGTCGAGAAGGTGGACCGCGCCAAGGCCCGCCTGGAGGCGAACCGCGCGCGCGAGGACGCCGTCCAGTAGGACCCGGTTCTCGCCGCCGTGAGACCCGGCACGTAACCTTCGTCACATCCGCGCCCCTCGGGGTGCGTCGCACCTCGGACCCCGGCCCGGAGCAAGTCGCTCCGGAACCGGGGTCTTTGACGTCTTTATCCGCTGCTTACCGGCCATGCTCCGTCGGATGCGCACCCATAGAAAAGCTTTGAGGGCCTCAAAGTCGCGGTGTTAACGTGAACGACATGAAGACAGCAGTGCGAATCCGCTACGCCCCGGGCGTCCCGCTCGTGGCGCGCCTGCACGTCGATCTCTGCCGCTGTACGACCGCGGCCTGTTGTCGTCTCTGATCCGACAGCATGCAGCGGCGCCGCCTCCCGGCGAGGACGCCGCCTCCGTCCCCTTCCCCTTCTCGCGTACGCGTGCCTTCCCATGCGTACGCCGCGTCCTGTCTGGAGTGTGTCCGTGTCCGCGAACTCCGCGTCCACCACGGAGACCACCGAGCCCAAGAGCTCCGGTTTCCGCATACCGAAGGTGCCCTTCTGGGCCCAGATCGTCGCCGGTCTGGTCCTCGGTGTCGTCCTCGGCTGGATCACCCGCTCGTACGACGTCGCGTGGCTCTACACCACGCTCGACAAGGTCGGCCACATCTTCGTCCAGCTGCTGAAGCTGGCCGTCGCGCCGCTCGTCTTCTTCGCGATCCTGGTGTCGATCACCAACCTCCGCAAGGTCAACAACGCGGCCCGGCTCGCCACCCGCACCCTGCTCTGGTTCATGATCACCTCGCTGATCGCGGTGGCCATCGGCCTCGCCATCGGTCTGATCACCAACCCGGGCTCCGGCACCGGCCTCACGCCGAAGGACGGCCTCAAGCCCGAGCACGCCGGCTCCTGGCTGGACTTCCTCACCGGCATCGTCCCGACCGACGTGATCACGCCGTTCACCGAGCTGAACGTCCTCCAGATCGTCTTCATGGCCGCCGTCGCCGGCATCGCCGCGCTGAAGCTCGGCGAGAAGGCCCAGCCGATCCTCACCCTCAGCGAGTCGATCCTGGAGCTGCTCCAGAAGGCCCTGTGGTGGGTCATCCGCCTCGCCCCGCTCGGCACCGTCGGCCTCATCGGCTACGCCATCGCCGACTACGGCTGGGACCTCATCGGCAAGTACGCCACCTTCACCGCCGACGTCTACGTCGGCTGCGCCCTGGTGCTGTTCGGCGTCTACCCGCTGCTCCTCGCCACCGTCGCCAAGGTCAGCCCGATCCAGTTCTTCAAGGGCGCCTGGCCCGCGATCCAGCTGGCGTTCGTCTCCCGCTCCTCGGTGGGCACCATGCCCGTCACCCAGAAGGTCACCGAGCGCCTCGGCGTCCCGAAGGAGTACGCCTCCTTCGCCGTACCGTTCGGCGCCACGACCAAGATGGACGGCTGCGCCGCGATCTACCCGTCGCTGGCCGCGATCTTCATCGCGCAGATCTTCGACGTGCAGCTCGGCGTCGGTGACTACATCCTGATCGCGTTCGTCTCGGTCATCGGCTCGGCCGCGACCGCCGGTCTCACCGGCGCGACGGTCATGCTGACGCTGACCCTCTCGACTCTGGGCCTCCCGCTGGAGGGCGTCGGCCTGCTCATGGCCATCGACCCGATCCTGGACATGATGCGCACCGCCACCAACGTGGCCGGCCAGGCGCTGGTCCCGGTGATCGTCTCGGCCCGCGAGAAGATCCTCGACCTGGGCAAGTACAACTCCGCCTCGGCCTCGCCGGTGGACGAGATCGAGGTCGCCGAGGAGGAGCCCGTCCGGGTTCCCGTCGCCGCCTGATCGCACCGCGTACCGCGCGCCCCGGGGGCGCCCGGGTCCTTCGGGACCTGGGCGCCCCCGCGGCGTTTCCGGTGACGTTTCCGGAGGCTGGGTGCGCCTCCGCGCACCGGGGGCCTTCCGCGCTCCCCGTACCCTTACTCGGGAGTAAGGCAGCGGGGGCGGAAGGAAGTCCGACATGGATGCGGTGAAGAGCAAGCGGATGCCACGCGCCGTGCGTGAGCAGCAGATGATGGACGCGGCGGTACAGATCTTCGGGCAGCGCGGCTACCGCGCGGCCTTGATGGACGAGATCGCGGAGCTCGCCGGCGTGTCGAAGCCGCTGGTCTACCTGTACCTGAACTCCAAGGAGGAGCTCTTCACCGCGTGCATCCGCCGTGAGGCGAAGGCTCTGGTGGACGCCGTCCAGGCGGGGGTGGAGCCGGGGCTGCCCGCCGACCGGCAGCTCTGGGAAGGGCTGCGCGCGTTCTTCCTGCACACCGCGGAGAACCCGGACGGCTGGGCGGTGCTGCACCGCCAGGCGCGGACGCACGGGGAGCCGTTCGCCTCGGAGATCACCACCATGCGGGACGAGATCGTCGCGTTCGTGACCGGGCTCATCGGCGCCGCCGCCCGGGAGGCCCACCACGACCCCGCGCTGCCCGACCGGGACGTGGCCGGGCTCGCGCAGGCGCTGGTGGGGGCCGCCGAGGCGCTGGCAGGCTGGGCCAACGAGACCCCGGGCGTCTCGGCCCGGGAGGCGGCGGCGACGCTGATGAACTTCTCCTGGGCGGGCCTGGAGAACCTCATGAACGGGCGGCCCTGGCAGCCGCCCGTCTGATCCGGCGGCTCCGGCCGGAGCGGGGCCGGTGGGCGGCGGCCCTCAGGGGGTCTCGGGCGCCAGTCCGGCGGCGACCAGGGCCGCGTAGACCGCCTGGCCCAGTGCCTGTACGGCGGACTGGGGGCGCACCATCACGGTGAACTCCTTGATCAGCCCGGCCTCGTCGAAGTGCAGCAGGTCGATGCCGTGGATCTGGGCGCCGTTCACGGTGGCGCGGAAGACCAGGATCTCCGAGGGGGCCTCCTCGCCGTCGGCGCTGGTCTCGGCGGTGCCCTCGTACTGGCCGACGTAGCGGAAGTCCTCGAAGACCTGGAGCAGCACCCCGAGGAGCCCCAGCACCTGGGGCTTCCCGTCGAAGGGGGTGAACTTCACCGGGCTGTAGAGGCGGACGTCGTCGGTGAACAGGGCGTCCAGGCCCGTGAGGTCACCCTTCTCCACGGCGGCGCGGAAGCGTTCGGCGGTCTCCATGGTGCATTCCTCCTGGTGTGCGTGCGGTGCGAGGCGGTGCCGTGCGGGTCGTACCGTACGGGCTCACAGGTCGCGGGTCACCGTGCCGGTGAGGTGGATGCGCGCGCCGTCCGGGCCGCCGCGCAGCTGGAACGTCGTGCCCGAGCCGTCCGCCGCGTACGTCACCGTGCCCGGGAGCAGTACGGGGGCCCGGAACTCCGCCCGCAGGGTACGGATGTGGTCGGCGCCCTCCGCCTCGGCGAGGCAGCGGGCGACGGTCCACATGCCGTGGGCGATGGCCCGCGGGAAGCCGAACAGGCGGGCGGTCAGCGGGTGGAGGTGGATCGGGTTGCGGTCGCCCGAGGCGGCTCCGTACCGCCGGCCCAGGTCGCCGGTGAGACGCCACTCGGCGACGGCGGGCAGGACGGGGGCCTCATGCGTGGCGGCGCCCGCGGACGGCGTGGCGGCGGCTTCGGCCGGCGTGGCGGGGGCGGTCCGTACGGAGTGGCGGGCGAGGTACCCGCTGCGGGACTCCCACACCAGCTCGTCCGCCACTCGGGCCTCCGTCACCACGGTGGCCTCGGTCCCCCGGTGATGCGGCGTCAACGCCTCCGCGTAGACGGTGAGTTGGAGTGGTTCCGCCGGCTGTACGGACCGGTGGGAGGTGATCTCGATCCAGGTGTGGACGAGCCCCAGCACCGGCAGCGGGAACGCGCGTGCCGTCATCAGCCGCATCGCCGGCGGGAAGCCCAGCACGTGCGGATAGGTGAGCGGGAGCGGGCCGCCCGCGGGGAAGTGGCAGATCCGGCGGTAGCGGGCGAGGAGTTCGGCCGGTGCGGGGATCGCGGGGCCGGTGACGCGGGTGGCCGGGAGTGCGGCGCCGGGGCGCCCGGGCCGTTTCAGCGGTGAGGTCAACGCGCCGCGCAGAAGCGAGAGTTCGAGGCCTGGCATCGGCTCACGCTCCCAGCAGGCTCTGGCCGCAGACGCGTACCACCTGGCCGTTGACGGCGGTGGAGGCGGGCTGGGCGAACCATGCGGTGGTCTCGGCCACGTCCACCGGAAGTCCGCCCTGGGAGAGGGAGTTCATGCGGCGGCCGGCCTCGCGGATGAAGAGCGGCACGGCGGCGGTCATCTTCGTCTCGATGAAGCCGGGGGCGACCGCGTTGACCGTGACTCCGTGGTCGGTGGCGGCGCGCGGGGCGAGCGAGCGGACCAGGCCGATGATGCCGGCCTTGCTCGCCGCGTAGTTGGTCTGCCCGTTGTTCCCGGCGATGCCCGCGATGGAGGCGGTGGCGACGATCCGGCCGCCCCGGTTGAGGGTGCCCGACTTGAGGAGCGCGTCCGTGGTCCGCAGCACCGAGTCGAGGTTGACGTCGATCACGGAGGCCCAGCGGTCGGCCGCCATGTTGGCGAGCCGGCGGTCGCGGGTGATGCCCGCGTTGTGGACGAGGACGTCGAGCCCCTCCGGCACCGCTGCCGCTATCCGCTCGGCGGCGTCCGGTGCGGTGATGTCCAGCGGCAGCGCGGTGGCGCCGAGCCGGTCCGCCGTACGCACCAGGTCGCCCTCGGCCTGGGGCACGTCGAGGCAGATCACCCGGGCACCGTCGCGCGCCAGCACCGAGGCCACCGCCTCGCCGATGCCCCGGGCGGAACCGGTGACCAGCGCGGTACGGCCGGCCAGCGGGGCGAACCAGTCGGCGACCGGGTCGGGCGTCGCGCCGGAGACCTCGACGACCTGGCCGCTGACGTACGCGGACCGGGGTGAGAGGAGGAAGCGCAGGGTGGACTCGGCGGACGCGGCGGCGCCCGGCACGACCCGTACCAGCTGCACGGTGGCGCCCCGGCCGATCTCCTTGCCCAGGGAGCGGACGAACCCCTCCAACGCCTGCTGCGCGGCGGCCTGGTGGTGGTCCTCGGAGGACGGGACCGTACCGAGGACGACGATCCGGCCGCTGCGGGCGACCGAGCGGACGACGGGGTGCAGGGCCGCGTGGAGGGCGGCGAGCCCCGCCGCGGAGGTGATGCCCGTCGCATCCACGACGATCCCGGCGGGCCGGTCGGCCCGCTCCACCACCGGCAGCCCGAGGCGGGCGAGCACCTCGCCGACCTCGCCGGGTACGGCCGGGTCGCCCGCCGCGAGGTGCAGCAACGGCCCGTCGAGGGTGGGCGTCTCCAGGGACCAGCGGCGCAGCGGCGCGGGCTGGGGGAGGCCCAGGCGCCGGGTGAGGAAGCGGCCGGGGGCTGTGCCGGTCAGGTGCAGATAGCGGTCGGCCATTGTCCAGACTCCCTGCTCGGTCGTAGATTTACTCCGGAGTAAGGTTACTCAAGAGTCAGGAGCTGGTCGAGATGAACCGCACGCGGACACGGCCCGGGGCGACGGCATTGCTCGGGGCGACGGCGCTGCCCGGGGTGATCGCAGGGACCACGGCGGCCGGGACGGGAGGGGCGCGATGATCCCGCTCCCGCAGCCGCGCCGGGTCGCCGTCCTCGGCGGCAGCCGCATCCCCTTCGCCCGCTCCGACGGCCCCTACGCCGAGGCGTCCAACCAGCGGATGCTGACCGCCGCGCTCGACGGGCTCGTCGAGCGGTTCGGCCTGGCCGGGCAGCAGGTGGGGGAGTTCGCCGCCGGTGCCGTGCTCAAGCACAGCCGCGACTTCAACCTCGCCCGCGAGACCGTGCTCGGCTCCCGGCTGGACCCCCGCACCCCCGCGTACGACGTCCAACAGGCGTGCGGCACCGGGCTCCAGGCCGTCATCGGCGTGGCCAACAAGATCACCCTCGGAGCGATCGACTCGGGCATCGCGGGCGGCGCGGACACCGCGAGCGACGCACCGCTCGGCGTCAACGACGAGCTCCGCCGCATCCTGCTGAGCGCCCGCCGCGCCAAGGGCAACGCCGCCCGGATCAGGGCACTCGCGGCCGTCCGCCCCCGCCACCTCGTCCCCGACATCCCGCGCAACGCCGAGCCGCGCACCGGGCTTTCGATGGGCGAGCAGGCGGCGATCACCGCCCGCCGCTGGGGCGTCACGCGCGAGGACCAGGACCTGCTGGCCGCGGCCAGCCACCAGCGGCTGGCCGCCGCCTACGACCGGGGGTTCCTGGACGACCTCGTCGTCCCGTACCTCGGCCTGGAGCGGGACCAGAACCTGCGGCCCGGCTCCACGGTCGGGAAACTCGCCACGCTCAAGCCGGTGTTCGGCGCCGGCCACCCCGACGCGACGATGACGGCGGGGAACTCGACCCCGCTCACCGACGGCGCCGCCACCGTGCTGCTGGCGAGCGAGGAGTGGGCCGAGGAGCGCGGCCTCACGCCGCTCGCGTACCTCACGCTGTACGAGACCGCCGCCGTGGACTACGTGAACGGCGAGGACGGCCTGCTGATGGCCCCGGCGTACGCGGTGCCCCGGCTGCTGGAACGGGCGGGGCTCACCTTCGCGGACTTCGACCTGTTCGAGGTGCACGAGGCGTTCGCCTCACAGGTGCTCGCGACGCTCGCCGCCTGGCGGAAGCAGGGCCTCGGCACCCTCGACCGGGAGAAGCTCAACGTGGCCGGCTCCTCGCTCGCCACCGGCCACCCGTTCGCGGCGACCGGCGCCCGGATCGTCGCCACCCTCGCCAAGCTGCTGGCGGAGCGCGAGGGGCCGGGGCGCGGGCTGATCTCGATCTGCGCGGCCGGGGGGCTGGGGGTGACCGCGATCCTCGAACGGCCTTGAGACGAGACCTGTCCGCCGCCGGACCCGACCTGCCACCGCCCCCCTCCGAGGAGCCGCACGTGTCCACGCCCCCTGCCCCGCCCGCATCCCCGGCCGACGGCACCGCTCCCGCCGCCGCGCCGCCCGTCCTGGTCCCCCCGGTTCTTCTGCGCGGCACGGACGGCCGCGTGCGGGAGGTCTCCGTACCCGCGTTCGCACCGCCCGTACGGCACGGCTCGCTCGCCGAGATCCCCTTCGACAACGCGCGCGAGGCGCCCTCGGACGCCGTCCTCAGCCGCAAGCAGGAGGACGGCAGCTGGCGGGACGTGACCGCCCTCGCGTTCGCCGACGAGGTACGCGCCGTCGCCAAGGGCCTGATCGCGGAGGGGTTCCGGCCCGGCGCCCGGATCGCGATCATGGCCCGTACGACGTACGAGTGGACGCTGCTCGACTTCGCCGCCTGGGCCGCCGGACTCGTCACCGTCCCGATCTACCCGACGTCCTCGGCGTACCAGGTGCGGTGGATCCTCCAGGACTCCGGCGCGCAGGCCTGCGCGGTCGAGACGAAGGAGCAGGCGCGGATCGTCAGCCAGGAGCGCCGGGAACTCGCCGGCCTGGCCCACCTGTGGCAGCTCGACACCGGCGCGCTCGGCCGGCTCAGGACGGCCGGCCAGCACGTGCCCGACGCGGCGGTGGACGAACGCCGCGCCCTGCTGAGCCCGGACCACGCCGCCACCCTCATCTACACCTCCGGCACCACCGGCCGCCCCAAGGGGTGCGTCCTCACCCACGGCAACTTCTTCGCCGAGGTCGACAACGCCATCGAACTGCTGCACCCGGTCTTCAAGTCGGTCTCCAAGTACCCCGCCTCCACCCTGCTTTTCCTGCCGCTCAGCCATGTCTTCGGCCGGATGGTCGCGATCGGCTGCCTGCGCGCCCGGGTCCGCCTCGGCCACGCCCCCTCCATCCGCACCGAGGACCTGCTGGAGGAC
This sequence comes from Streptomyces sp. NPDC001770, assembly GCF_053596135.1. NCBI lineage: Bacteria > Bacillati > Actinomycetota > Actinomycetes > Kitasatosporales > Streptomycetaceae > Streptomyces > Streptomyces sp. NPDC001770. The sequence continues at coordinate 68,530 of NZ_JBSFFN010000020.1, forward strand.
CTGGCCGGGTTCCAGCCGTCGTTCCTGCTGGCGATCCCGTACGTCCTGGAGAAGGTCTTCAACACCGGGCGCGCCACCGCCGAGAAGATGGGCCGCGCCTCCTCCTTCGACCGGGCGGCCCGCATCGCCCAGCGGTACGGCCAGGCCGTCGAGGCCGCCGAACACGGCACGGGCCCCGGTCCCGGTACCGCCCTGAAGATGGCCCGCAAGCTCTACGACCCGCTGGTGTACCGCCGTATCCGGGCGGCCCTCGGCGGCCACGTCCGGTACGTCATCTGCGGTGGCTCCCCGCTGGGCGGCCGGCTCGCCTCCTTCTACGCGGGCGCCGGCATCGAGATCTTCGAGGGGTACGGCCTCACCGAGACCACCGCCGCCCACACCGTGACCCCGCCGCTCAAACCCCGTCTGGGCACGGTGGGCTGGCCGCTGCCCGGGACCTCGGTGCGGATCGCGGACGACGGCGAGGTGCTGCTCCGGGGCGGCCAGGTCTTCCACGGCTACTGGGACGCGCGGACCGGCACCTCCGTACCGGTGCTGCAGGACGGCTGGTTCGCCACCGGCGACCTCGGCGCCCTCGACGACGACGGCTACCTCACCATCACCGGCCGCAAGAAGGACATCATCATCACCTCGGGCGGGAAGAACGTGATCCCGGCTCCGCTGGAGGACTGGCTGCGCGCCCACCCGCTGGTCGGCCAGTGCATGGTCGTCGGCGACAACCGCTCCTTCATCACCGCGCTGATCACCCTGGAGGAGGACGGGCTCGCGCACTGGAGGCAGATGAAGAAGAAGCAGGGCGTACCGCTCCGCGAACTGGTCGACGACCCGGAACTCCGCGCGACGATCCAGCACGCGGTGGACGAGGCCAACGGGCTCGTCTCGCGCGCCGAGTCGATCCGCAAGTTCACCGTGCTGCCCGTCGACTTCACCGAGGCGAGCGGCCACCTCACGCCCTCGCTGAAGCTCAAACGGGACGCGGTGGCACGGGACTTCGCCGCCGAGATCGAGGAGCTGTACCGGAAGTAGGCACGGCCGGCGGCGCCTGCTTCCGGCCCGTCAGCCGAGCCGGACCCGCGCCAGGAGTCCGGCGGCCGACCGCCTGCGGGCCCGGCGGACGCTCCGGAGCGTGGCGAGTCCGCAGGCCACGGCCGCGAGGAGCGGGATCAGCGGAGCCGCGAACGCGGCGGACCGGGCCAGGGGGCTCGTGTGCGGGGTGATGTAGCCACCCCAGGGGGCGGGTACCGCCTCGACGGTACGGCCGGAGTGCTGCCGGCCCGGCAGCACGACCGGGGTGCCGTCGGGCAGGGTGCCCTGGCAGCGGACGTAGCTGTTCTTGCCGGTGTCCCGGGTCGCGCAGGCGGTGACGGCCACCCGCACCACCGGGCCGCCCGGCGCCACGTACGCCAGGCCGACCAGCACGGCGAGGACCGTCGCTCCCGCACAGAGCGCCGTCAGCAGCCCCCACAGGACCGGCGTCGGCCACGTTTCGGTGACGCCCCTGCTCCTCATGGCGCCGAACCTACTCCCTGCGCAGGTCAGGGCCCTACAGCGGGTTGTCGCCCTTCATGTTGAGGGCGTGGCCGGGGCGGAAGAAGCGCTTCGCGGCGAAGTGGCCGTGCCCGGCGGCCATCCGGAACCAGGGCTCCGACGCCGCCAGCCCGTCGCGCTCCTCGACCAGGCGGCCCATCTCCCACATCGACTCGGGGTCCTTCCGCTCCACCCCCAGCCGGAACACGCGCTCCGCCTCGTCCAGGTCTCCCCGGATCTTCGCGAGCAGCGCGATCGACCGCAGGGCCCCCAGGTCGCCGCCCTCGGCCGCGGCTGCCAGCTTCTGCGGAGTGCCGTACTTCCGGTGCAGGTGCCAGGCGCGGAGCGCGAGGAGGAGGCCCAGCAGCCAGGCCGCCCAGCTGACGTCGAAGAGCGTGTCGTTGTCGGTCGCCATCCCGATCACACTCAGGACCGCCGCCACGACGAACAGCAGGAATGCCATGCGTACCCCCCCGGGTCACGTACTGCCCATCGGCACTCTTCCCGGCGGGCGCATCCGCTACCCCTGGGAGGCCACCCGGCTCGCTCACGCCCCCGGCTCGCTCATGCCTCCCGGCCGCCGCCCCGCAGCCGTGCCAGCAGGGCGTCCTCGGCGCGGTGGGCGCCCGGGTCCTCCCAGAAGGTGACGGGGACGCCCCGGATGTGGCGGCCGTACGGGTCCAGGACATGACCGGCCAGCTTCAGCGGCCAGAGGGTCACCGCCCGGTCGGCGACGACGAGTTCGGGAAAGCGAGTGGCCAACCGGGCCTCGAAGGAGCCGATTTCCTCGGCCGAGCGGAGCCACACCGCGAGCATCAGGTTGTACGGCCCCGACAGCGAGGCGCAGAGGCGGGTTTCACGCATCCCGATGAGCTGGGAGGCGATCCTGGCGGTTTCGGCGGCCGGGGCGATGCCCCACAGGGTCACCGAGATCGGCCAGCCGGAGAGGTAACGCGCCACCTCGCAGCGGTAGATGAGGGCGTCCTCGCGGTGCATCCGGTCGAGCCGGCGGCGTACGGTGCTGGGGCTCACGCCCAGGCGCTCCGCGAGCCGGGCGGCGGGCCGGCGGAAGTCCTCGCTCAGCAGGAGGTAGAGCCGGTTGTCCAGGTCGTCCGGGGTGGTCAGGCCCCGGCGCGGGTGGGAGGGGCCCCGGTCCCTGGTCAGGGCGTCCCGGCTGTCCGGGTCGAGCCGGTCCAGCCGCCAGCGGCTGCCCTCGGTATGGACGGCTGTGGCGATCTGCGAGCGGGTGGCAGCGACTCCGGGCAGCGCGCCGAGGCGGAAGCCGACGTACCGGGCCAGCATCGCCTGGTCGGGGAAGGCGGCGGTGAGGACGAGGTCGCGGGAGCCGGTGACGTGCTCGATGGTGATCAGATGCGGGTCGTCCGCGATCTCCGCCGCCACTGTGTGCAGGGCGCCCGCCGCGCAGTCCACCTCGATGAACGCGATGATCGGCAGCGTCACGCCGGACGCCACCGTGTAGCAGCTCAGCCAGGCGTGTCCGGCTTCGGTGAGCCGGTGCCAGCGGCGCGCGGCCGTCGAACCGTCCACCCCGAGCGCCTTGCCGATCTGCGCCCACTCCGCCCGGGGCGAGGTCTGCAACGCGGTGATCAGGAGATAGTCCAGCTCGTCCAGCGGCGCTTCGTCGGGGGCGGTGGTCCCGGGGCCGGTAATCGGGTCCGGCCTGCGGGCGGGCGCCGGGACCGTGGCGGATTTCTGCGTGGAGGACCTCATCGGCGCCGCTTTCCTGCGGATGATCATCAGTGGAGTGCTCGGGTCCGCACCATACGCCCATGTCTCTGCTCCAGGATGCCCACGCCCTCGCCCCCGCGCTGACCGAACTCCGCCACGCCCTCCACCGGGAACCCGAACTCGGCCTCGACCTCCCGCTCACTCAGCGCAGGATCGTGGACGCCCTGGCGGGCCTCGGGCTGGAGATCACCCTGGGGGAGAAGCTCAGCTCCGTCACCGCGGTGCTGCGCGGCGGGCTGCCCGGTCCGGCGGTGCTGCTCCGGGGAGACATGGACGGGCTGCCCGTCCAGGAGGACACCGGTCTCTCCTACGCCTCCGTGCTCGACGGCCGGATGCACGCCTGCGGCCACGACCTGCACGTCACCGGGCTCGTCGGCGCGGCCCGGCTGCTGGCGGACCGGCGCGCGGAGCTGGCCGGGGACGTGGTGTTCATGTTCCAGCCCGGCGAGGAGGGCCAGGGCGGCGCGAAGATCATGATCGAGGAGGGGGTGCTCGACGCCGCGGGGGAGCGGGTCGTCGCCGCGTACGCCCTGCACGTGGTCTCCACCGGGGCGCCGACCGGCTTCGCCGCCACCCGGCCCGGCCCGATGCTGGCCGCCTCGGACGCCGTCCACGTCACTGTGCACGGCCGGGGCGGGCACGGCTCCTCCCCGCACCTGGCGGCCGACCCGGTGCCCGCGATGTGCGCGATGGTCACCGCGCTCCAGACCCTGGTCACCCGTGAGAGGGACATCTTCGATCCGGCGGTCGTCACCGTGGGCCGGATCGCGGCCGGTACGGCGGCCAATGTCATCCCGGAGCAGGCGCGTTTCTCGGCCACCGTACGGACCTTCTCCGATGCCGCCCGCGCCGGTGTCCGCGCAGGTTTCGAGCGGACCGTGCACGGGGTGGCCGCCGCCCACGGGGTCACCGCGACCGTCGACTACGTCGACCAGTACCCCCCGACCGTCAACCACGCCGAGGAGGCGGCCTTCGCGCTGGAGACCGCGCGGCGGATCCTCGGCCGGGACCACGCCTTCGAGGCGCCCAAGCCGATGGCCGGGGCGGAGGACTTCTCCTTCGTGCTGCGCGAGGTGCCCGGCGCGTTCGTCGGGCTCGGCGCCTGCCCGCCCGGCGTGGACCCCGCCACCGCCCCGATGAATCACTCCGCCCAGGCGGTGTACGACGACGGCGCCCTGCCGCACGCCGCCGCGCTGCTCGCCGGGCTGGCCCTGCGCCGCCTCGGCCACGACGTGTAGCGGTCCCTCCCCGCTTTCGGCCCTCTCGGTGTCACCGCCGTCCCGCACCCGCTGGAGCCCGCCCATGACCTCCACCGCCCCGCCCACCCCGCCGTCGGCCACCCCGCCCCCGGCCGTACCGCCGCCCGCCACCGCGTCCGTGACGGCGGTCGTGGGGCTCCTCGTGTTCTTCGAGGCGACCAGCGGCTTCCTTCAGGTCGGGCTGGCCCCGCTGCTGCCCGACCTCGCCGACCACCTCTCCATCGGTTCGGCCTCCCTCAACTGGGTGGTCTCCGTCCAGCTGTTGGCGGCGGCGGTGTGCGTCCCGCTGTTCGGGCGGCTCGGCGATCTGTACGGCCACCGCCGGATGCTCCGGATCGCACTCGCGCTGATCGCCGCCGGAACGCTGACCGTCGCCCTCGCGCCCGACTACCCGGTGCTGCTGGCCGGCCGGGCGCTCCAGGGGCCGATCGCGGCGCTGCTGCCGCTGGAGATCGCCCTCGTACGGGACCGGCTGCCGGTCGCCGAAGCGCGCCGGGCCATCGCCCGGCTCGTCGGGGCCCTGACGCTCGGCGCGATGGCGGGCGGGGTGGTGATGGGGCTGGTGGACTCCGCGTTCGGCTCGCTGCGGCTGACCCTGCTGGTCCCTGCCGTCCTCGCGGCGGCCTGCGTACCGGTCTCCTTCGTCGCCGTACCCGAGTCGCGGAACAGGGCGGGCGGGCGCGTCGACCGGGCCGGGGTGGTGCTCCTCGGCGCCGCCATGATCGCCCTGCTCGCCGGGGTGTCCGGCGCGGAGGACGGCTCCTGGGGCTCGGTACGCGTACTCGGCCCGGTGCTCCTGGGGCTCGCGCTGCTCGCCCTCTGGGTGCGGGTCGAGCTGCGCAGCGGCGAACCACTGGTGGACGTACGGGCGTTGGCGGCGCGGACCACCGCGCCCTTCTACGGAGCGGCCTTCCTCTTCGGAGTCTTCTACTTCGGCAGCCAGACCCCCAACTCCACCTTCTACGCGGCCGATCCGGCGGTCAACGGTTACGGGTTCGGGCTCGGCGCCCTCGCCATCTCGCTGGTGTCGCTGCCCGGCGCGGTCGGCAGCGTCATCGGCTCCCTCTCCACGGCCGCGCTGGCGAAGCGGATCGGCTACCGTCCGACGCTGATGGCAGCCTTCGGCCTGGTCGCGCTCACCTTCACCCAATTCGCCTTCTTCCACGAGGAGATGTGGCAGATGGCGACCGGATCCGCCTTCCTCGGACTCGGCATCGGGCTGGCGCTGGGAGCCATGCCCACCGTCATCGTGGAGGCGACCGAGCCCGCCCGTACGGGGATCGCCGCAGCCCTCTACAACAACGTGAAGACGCTCGGCGGGGCCGTGGCGGGCGGGGTGTTCGCCTCCCTGCTCGGCGCGTTCCGCTCGGACCTGACCGGCGAGCCGGGCGAGGGCGGTTACACGGCGGTGTGGCTGGTCGGCGCGGCGGCGGCCCTCGCGGCGGTCGCGATGAGCGCGCTGTCGCGGCGCCGGGAGGGGTGAGGCGCGCCCCGCGAAGAGGCAGTCCGCCTCGGGTAATACAAGCCGGCGGAATGTAAGGCAGCTGTTCATCACGGGTACTGGCGCGCCGCGTTGATGCGTGTACCAGGCACCTGGATGCTTCGTGCCGACGGACCCACCGAGCATGGAGGCACACCATGAGAATGACCCGAGCCGCGCTGCTGGTCGCCGCGACCGCTCTGACGCCCGCGCTCCTCCTCGCCGCACCGGCCTTCGCCGCCGGCACGTCCGCGTCGTCCGCACCCGCCGCGCCCTACACGCCCTTCTCGCCCCCGCCGGTGGCCTGCCCGGACGCCCCGTCCGGCACGGACACTCCGGTCGACCAGCTGACGGAGGACGGACTCCGGGCGGAGATCCAGGGCATCATCGCGGACCCGAACGCCGGGCGGTCGGTCCTGAGCGCGGCGAACGCGGCCCTGGCCGGCACGGTGGACGACCTGCGCGCCTTCCTCGAGACGGGTTGCACCACGGCCCAGAACGGCGACGACCTCTTCACGGTCGCCCGCGTCATCGCCGTGGCCCAGCAGAACGGTGACACGTACGTGCAGCGGGCGGGCAGCGACGCCATGACCGCCTCCGAGACCGACCCCGGAGCGGCGCGCGCCTTCCTGGATACGGGATACCCCGAGGCCCAGCTCAAGGACGACTACCTCGCCGTCGCCCGCATCAGCGCGGCGGCCCAGCAGAACGGCGACAAGTACGTGCAGCGGGCGGCCAGTGCCGCCTTCGACGCCAACACCCCCGAAGCCGTCAGCTACTTCCGGTGGACCGGATACAAGGCGGCCCAGTTCCAGGACGACGCGCTGTACGTCGTCCGTATGCTCAACGACCCGAACCTCAGCGACGCCATGAACGCCGCGATCCAGGATCTCCTCAGCAACGGCACCGCGGAGGACTACCGGTACTTCCGGACGGTCGGCCAGTACGAGATCGGCGGCTGACCCCGGCCGCTCCCGGTGGTGTTCCCCCGACGGGCTTCCGCCGGAGCACCGCGAGAACGCCACCGGGCGGTGGGGGCCGGTGCGTCCGCCGGCCCGGTCACCGCACCGAACGCAGCGCCCGGAGCGTGGGCGTCCCGCCCCGCTCCGGCCGCCGCGCCGGATCGTCCCGTACGGACCCCTCGCCGCCGCCGTCCGTACCGGTACTGCCCGTACCGCCGCTCCCGTTTCCCCGCTCCCGTACCAGCCCCGGCAGTGCGGTCAGCTCGGTGAGCGCGTCCACCCGCCAGTCCGCCGACTCCACCACGTCCGGGTGATCCGCCCACCAGTGCCCGTAAGGGCCCCGCCGCAGGTGTGCGGTGCGCAGACCGGCGGCCTGCGCCGGGAAGAGGTCCTCGGCCGGGTGGTCGCCGACGTACACCGTGGTGCGCGGGTCGGAGTCCGACGCCTTGAGCACCCGTGTGAAGAACTCCGGGTCCGGCTTGGCCACGCCCCACTCCGCCGAGGTGACGACGAGGTCCGCCGGGAGGTCCAGGGCCCGCAGCTGCTCGGTGGCGCGCATCGACCGGTGCCCCGCCACCACCACCCGGAACCCGAGCGAGCGGAGTCCGGCGAGCGCCGGGCGTACGTCCGGGTAGAGGTCCCGTTCGCCGAGGTGCTCGCCGCGCCCCGCCGCCTCACGGGCCAGTTCCGCCTCCGCCACGTCCATGCCGGGGCGGAGCAGCGCCAGCGCGTCCGCGGCGTTTCCGCCCCCGACGACGGCGGCACCGACCAGAGCGCTCACCGTGTGCGCGGGCACACCCAGCCAGTCGGCCCAGGACGCCCAGTGGCGGTCGTCGCGTACGAGGGTCTCACCGATGTCGAACACGATCGTTTCCATCACCGTGCCGACCCTACGGGGCGGACCCCGCCGCACCGCCGACATCCGCGCCCGGGCGCGCGGCGCGGGTCGTGCCGGGCGCGGTGAGGGGTGCGCGATTGTGCGATCAGGTGTGCGCGAACGTGTAAGTGACCGGCGGACTCCGGCCCGGGCCCCGCTCGTATGCTCGATCCCATGACCGATCCTCAGAGCGGACGCCCCACGACCAACGCCATGCGGCGCGCACTCAAACGGGCACGTGACGGTGTTGCCCTCGACGCGACCGAGGCCGCCGTACTCCTCCAGGCGCGCGGCGACGATCTGACGGACCTCGCCGCGTCCGCCGCCCGGGTACGCGACGCGGGCCTGGCAGCGGCGGGCCGGCCGGGCGTCATCACTTACTCCCGCAAGGTGTTCATCCCGCTCACCCGCCTCTGCCGCGACATCTGTCACTACTGCACCTTCGTCACCGTCCCCGGCAAGCTCCGCCGCGAGGGCCACGGGATGTTCCTCTCCCCCGACGAGGTCCTCGACATCGCCCGCAAGGGCGCGGCGCTCGGCTGCAAGGAAGCGCTCTTCACCCTCGGCGACCGCCCCGAGGACCGCTGGCCCGAGGCGCGGGAGTGGCTGGAGGCCGAGGGGTACGACGACACCCTGGCGTACGTACGCGCCATGGCGATCCGGGTCCTGGAGGAGACGGGCCTGCTCCCGCACCTCAACCCCGGCGTGCTCGGCTGGACCGACCTCCAGCGGCTCAAGCCGGTCGCCCCGTCGATGGGGATGATGCTGGAGACCACCGCGACCCGCCTGTGGTCCGAGAAGGGCGGCCCGCACCACGGCTCCCCGGACAAGGAGCCGGCGGTCCGGCTGCGCGTCCTGGAGGACGCCGGCCGCTCCAACGTCCCCTTCACCACCGGCATCCTGATCGGCATCGGCGAGAACTACGAGGAGCGTGCCGACTCCCTCTTCGAGATCCGGCGCACCGCCCGTGCCTACCACGGCATCCAGGAAGTCATCATCCAGAACTTCCGCGCCAAGCCGGACACCGCGATGCGCGCGATGCCCGACGCGGAGCTGGAGGAGCTGGCCGCGACGATCGCGGTCGCCCGGCACATCCTCGGCCCCGCGGCCCGCATCCAGGCCCCGCCGAACCTGGTGGACTCCGAGTACGCGCTGATCGTCGGCGCGGGCATCGACGACTGGGGCGGGGTCTCGCCCCTCACCCCCGACCACGTCAACCCCGAACGCCCCTGGCCGCACATCGACGAACTCGCCGCCCGCACCGCCGAATCCGGCTTCGCGTTGCGCGAACGCCTCACCATCTACCCGGAGTTCATCCAGCGCGGCGAACCGTGGCTCGACCCCCGGCTGCTCCCGCACGTGCGCGCGCTCGCCGACCCGGAGACCGGCATGGCGAAGGAGGGCGCGATCCCCGTCGGCCTGCCCTGGCAGGAACCGGACGAGGAGTTCGGCGCGAGCGGACGCACCGACCTGCACCGCACCATCGACACCGAGGGCCGCACCGGCGACCGCCGCGAGGACTTCGACGAGGTGTACGGGGACTGGGAGGCGCTCCGCGAGGCCGCCGCCCCCGGCATGGTCCCGTCCCGCATCGACGCGGACGTCCGCGAGGCGCTGAGCCAGGCCGCCGCCGACCCGACGAAGCTCACCGACGCCCAGGCCCTCGCCCTGCTCCACGCGGAGGGCCCGGCGCTCGACGAGCTCTGCCGGATCGCGGACACGCTGCGCCGCGACACGGTCGGCGACGAGGTCACCTACATCGTCACCCGGAACATCAACTTCACCAACGTCTGCTACACCGGCTGCCGTTTCTGCGCCTTCGCGCAGCGCCGCACCGACGCCGACGCGTACACCCTCTCCCTCGACCAGGTCGCCGACCGGGCCGCCCAGGCCTGGGACGTCGGCGCGGTGGAGGTCTGCATGCAGGGCGGCATCCACCCGGACCTCCCCGGCACCGCCTACTTCGACATCGCGCGGGCCGTGAAGGAACGCGTCCCCGGCATGCACGTGCACGCCTTCTCCCCGATGGAGGTCGTCAACGGGGCCACCCGCACCGGGCTTTCGATCCGCGACTGGCTGACCGCCGCGAAGGAGGCCGGACTCGACTCCATCCCCGGCACGGCGGCGGAGATCCTGGACGACGAGGTCCGCTGGGTCCTCACCAAGGGCAAACTCCCCACCGCCACCTGGCTGGAGGTCGTGAGGACCGCCCACGAGGTCGGCCTGCGCTCCTCGTCCACCATGATGTACGGACACGTCGACCAGCCCCGCCACTGGCTGGGCCACCTCCGTACCCTCGCCCGGCTCCAGCAGGAGACCGGCGGGTTCACCGAGTTCGTGACCCTGCCCTTCATCCACACCAACGCCCCGGTCTACCTCGCCGGCATCGCCCGCCCGGGCCCCACCGACCGCGACAACCGCGCCGTCACCGCCATGGCCCGGCTGCTGCTCCACCCGCACATCACCAACATCCAGACCAGCTGGGTGAAGCTCGGTACCGAGGGCGCCGCCGAGATGCTCCGCTCGGGCGCCAACGACCTCGGCGGAACCCTGATGGAGGAGACCATCTCCCGTATGGCCGGATCGAGTTACGGCTCGTACCGCTCCATCCAGGACCTGGTCGCCATCGCCGAACTCGCGGGCCGCCCGGCGAAGCCGCGTACCACCCTGTACGGAGAGGTCCCCGAGGAACGCGTCGCCGCCGCGACCGTCTCGGACGGCCATCTGCCGGAGCTGCTGCCGGTCCTGCCGGGCTGACCGGGTGTGCGCCCGCCGCCCCGCAATCCCCGGGTGGGGGTCACGGGGCGGCGGGCTCAGGGTGCGTGACGGGTCCCGCCTCCGGTCGGCCGCGCTCCGTCAGGGCCGCGTGCGCGGCGGCGAGGATCTCCTCGGAGAGCGGGGAGCCCTTGGTGGCCCGTGACAGGACGAGCGCGCCGAACAGCGTGCAGAGGCGGGCGATGCCGTCCTCGTCGTCGGTGGCGAGGAAGCCGGCGAAGCCGGCCACCCCCTCGGTGTAGACGCGCCGGGCCTCGCGCCCGCCTCCGTCCCGTGCGACATCGGTGGCGAGCCCGGCGACCGGACAGCCGCCCGCCGGGTCGTCGCGGTGTCCGACGGAGAGGTAGGTGTCGATCAGCGCCCGCTGAGTGGCGTCGCGCTGCCCCCCGTGCTGCCTGAGCCCGGCGGCGTGGTGCCCGGCGAGCCGGGTGAAGGCGTGGGCGGTCGCCTCGTCGACGAGCGCCTCCTTGGAGGCGAACTGCTTGTAGAACGCCCCGTGGGTCAGACCGGCCGCCTTCATCAGGTCGGCGACGCTGACGTGCGTGCCCTGCTCCCGGAAGAGCCGGGAGGCGGTGTCCACCACCCGGCTGCGGTTCTCCTCCGCCTGCGCCTGCGACACGCGGCCCATGACTGCCTCCCTTTTTGGATGTCGACTGGCATCTATCGTAGAACGGTGTTTAGATTACGTGCATCATCTAATGGGTGTGGGTGGCCGGAGGGCGCCCGCCAGGGCCGGGAGCAGACATGGAACTCAAGAACGCGGTCGCAGTCGTCACCGGCGCCAACCGGGGCCTCGGACGGCACCTGGCCGCCCAGCTCGTGGAGCGCGGCGCGAAGGTGTACGCGGCGGCCCGGCGCCCCGAGCTGATCGACCTGCCCGGCGTCACCCCCTTGCGGCTGGACGTCACGGACCACGCGTCGATCGAGGAGGCCGCCCGTACCGCGTCCGACGCGACGCTGCTCATCAACAACGCGGGCGTCCTCACCGGCGCGGCGTTGGTCGGCGGAGACCTGGACGAGGTGCGCCGGGAGATGGAGACCAACTTCTTCGGCCCGCTCGCCGCGACCCGCGCTTTCGCCCCGGTCATCGAGGGCAACGGCGGCGGCGCCGTGCTCAACGTCCTGTCGGTCCTGTCCTGGATGCACCCGGGCGCCGTCGGCTCCTACGCCGCCTCCAAGGCCGCCGCCTGGGCGCTGACCGGTGCGACCCGCGACGAGCTGGCGCCGCGCGGCATCGCCGTCTCGGCGCTGCACGTCGGCTACATGGACACCGACATGGCCGCCGCGGTCCCCGCCGACCGGAAGACCGACGCCGCAGACGTCGCGGCCCAGGCCCTGCACGGCATCGAGGCGGGCCTGCCCGAGATCATCGCCGACGCGGTGACCCGGCAGGTCAAGCAGAGCCTGGCCGCCGCGCCGCAGCCGAGCGCCGTCTGATCCGCGCGCTCACCCCGTGACGCCGCACGCGCCGCCGTCCCGTACCTCCCTGTACCTCCACGTCGGCGAACGGGGAAGGCGGCCCGCTCAGGCGTGCGCGACAGGCTGCGCTGCGGTCGCCCTTGCCGATGCCGGTGCCCCCGTGGAGTCCAGCGCCTTGCCCAGCCGCAGCAGCCCCTCGGCGATCTCCTCGGGGGTGTGGGTGGTGAAGGACATCCGCAGGGCCGCCGGGTCGGGGGTCCCGGAGTAGAAGGGGGCGCCGGGCACGTACGCCACCTCGTGGGCGATCGCCTTCGGCAGCAGGGCGGTCGCGTCGTGGCCGTCGGGCAGCCGGACCCAGACGAACATCCCGCCGTCCGGCCGGTTCCAGGTGCTGCCCGGCGGGAGGGCGGCGGGCAGGCCGTCGAGCAGGGCGTTCCGGCGGTCGCCGTACGCGGAGCGGACCCGGCCCACATGGGCGTCGAGGTCGGAGACCTCCAGATAGCGGGCGGCGGCCGCCTGGTCCACGGCGGAGCAGTGCAGGTCGGCGGCCTGCTTGACGATCACGCAGGCCCGGCGCAGCGCGGCGGGCGCACGGAGATGACCGAGGCGCATGCCGGGGGACATCACCTTGGAGAAGGTGCCGAGCAGGACCGTGCGGTCGGCGGCGGCATCCAGCGACGCGATCCACGGCACGCGCTCGCCCTCGTAGCGCAGCTCGCCGTACGGGTCGTCCTCGACGATCCACAGCCCGAGCCGCTGCGCGACGTCGGCGACGGCCTGCCGGCGCGCGAGCGGGAGGGTGCGCCCGGTCGGGTTCTGGAAGGTGGGAATCGTATAGAGCAGCTTGGGCCGTTCCCGCTCGACGAGCTCCGCGAGCGCCACCGGGTCGATGCCCTCGTCGTCGCACGGCACCGGCAGGACCCGCGCCCCCGCGAAGCCGAAGCACTGCAACGCCGCGAGATACGTGGGGTCTTCGACGAGGACGGTGTCGCCGGGCTCCAGCAGCGCCGTGGTGAGCAGGGTCAGCGCCTGCTGCGATCCGGTGGTCACCAGCAGGTCCTCCGCCCGGGTCGGCAGCCCCCGCGCGGAGTACCGGGCGGCGACGGCCGCCCGCAGCCCCGGATCGCCCTCGGTCACCGAGTACTGGAGCGCCCGTGCCGCGTCCTCGGCCAGCACGTGGTCGTAGGCGGCCCGGATCCCCTCGGTGTCGAACAGCTCCGGCGCCGGGAGTCCGCCCGCGAACGAGATTATTTCGGGCCGCGCGGTCAGCGCGAGGATCTCGCGTACGGGCGAGGCGTCGACCGTGGAAGCGCGTGCGGCGAGGGCGGGGGTGGCGGCTCGGGTCGTCATGGGGGCAGTTTATGGACAACCCGGCCTCGGTCGGCAGACGTTGTCCGTGCCGAATTTCACGCGGCCCGCTCCTCGCGTCCGTTCGCCCGGCGCGGCGGATTCCGCGCGGGGTGCGGGTTCCGCCCCGACTCCGTTGGCCCTGCGAGCGGTTCGCGCGAGACCTGGAGCAACGGCCGTCGCATGCTGAGGACATGACCGCACGAGACTTCACACCGGCCCTCGGCCGATTCGCACCCACACGTCTCTACGATCCGGTGGTCGCCGCAGTGACCCGCGAGCCCGTCTGGCGCGGGCTGGTCGTCGCACTGGTCGCGCCGGCCCCCGGGGGCCTCGTCGTCGACGTGGGCTGCGGGACGGGCACACTCGCCCTTCTGCTGCACGCGGCGCAGCCGGAGGCCCGGATCATCGGAGTGGACCCCGACCCCGAGGTGCTGTCCCTCGCGCGCCGCAAGGCCGGGCGGGTGGGCGCGGGCGACGGGGAAGCGGGCGGGAGCCCGGGACCGGGCCCGGAGTGGCGGGAAGGGATGGGCGACGCGCTCCGGGAGGTGCTGGGTCCCGTCGCCGGGTCCGTGGACGCCGTTGTCAGCAGCCTGGTGCTGCATCAGTGCCCGTTGGCGATGAAGAGGGCGGTGCTGGCATCGATGCGTGCGGCGCTGCGCCCCGGCGGGAGGGTGGTGATCGCCGACTACGGTCTCCAGCGCACCCGCGCGATGCGCCTCGCCTTCCGTACGGTCCAGTTCGCCGACGGCAAGCGGGACACGCAGCCCAACGCGGACGGCGTACTGCCCGAGCTGATGACCGGGGCAGGGTTCGAGGAGGTGCGCGAAGCGCACGTGGTGCCGACCGCCACCGGGTCGATCTCCGTCTACACCGCCCGGCGGGCCTGAGCGCGGAGCGCCGGCAGCACGGCCGCCGGTGTGACGCCCGGCATCCCGCGCATCCGACGGGTGGCCCGGAGCCCGCCGGTATCCTGGGCCCCCGTGACCGCACGCACCTCACCCACCGCCCCGCCCCGCACGTACCCCGTCCCGTCGGGCCCGCTCCGGGTGGCCGCCGCGCAGGCGCAGGCCGTGGCCGGGGACGTGGAGGCCAACACGGCCACCGCCGCCGTCCTGGTCCGGGAGGCCGCCGGGGCCGGGGCCCGGGTGGTCGTACTCCCGGAGAAGTTCCTCAGCGGGTACGAGCCCGGCCTCGTCCGCGCCGAACCGCTGCGCTGTGCCGTGCAGCCCGGCGACCCGCGCCTCGCCCCGCTCGCCGACGCCTGCCGGGAGACCGGCACGGTCGCCGTGGTGGGCGCCGCGTTCCACGAGGCGGGGGACCTGTACGTGTCCGCGCTGGTCATCGGGGCGGACGGGGAGCTGGTCACCCGTTACGACAAGCAGTACCTCTTCAGGACCGAGCGCGAGGTCTACCGGCCGGGCACGGCCGGGTGCACTCTCGACGTCGACGGCTGGCGGCTCGGTCTCGGGATCTGCTACGACTCCGGCTTCCCCGAGCACGCCCGCGCCGCCGCCCTGGACGGCTGCCACGCGTACCTCGTCGGCGCCCTGTTCAGTGTCGGCAACGGCTACCACGAGTCGCGTACGTGGTTCCCCGCCCGCGCTCTCGACAACACCGTCTACACGGTCCTGGCCAACCACATCGGCACCACCGGCGGCTGGAACACCTGCGGCGGCAGTGGGGTGTGGGGCCCGGACGGGCGGCTGCTGACCGAGGCCGGACCGGACGGGCGCGAGGTGGTCACCGCCGACCTCGACCCGGCCGCCCTGACCGCCGCCCGCGACGCGGAGGCGATGCTGAGCGACCTGGACCGGGTGGTGGCGGGGGAGCGGGCGCGGTACGTGCTGGGCGGCCGTCGGCCGTAGCACCGCTCCGCCACCGTTTCCGGCCGGGCGGCCCCAGCGCTGCTCAGACCGTCGTTCCGGGCGCCCCGCCCCGGGCGATACGGGTGGCGAAGAAGGCGAAGGCCAGGGACAGGGCGGCCTGTACGGCCACGGCGACGGCGAATCCGCGGGGCAGCCCGGCGGCGGCGGAACCGTCCGCCGTCGCGTCGGCCACGGCGTGGAAGAGGCCGCCCAGGAGCGCGACGCCCAGGCCGAGCCCGAGCTGCTGCAAGGTGGTGAAGAGCCCGCCGGCGACACCCGCCGCCCAGGTCGGGGTGCGGGAGAGGACCGTACGCAGGACCGGCCCGTACATCAGGGCCTGGGTGACACCGAGCGCGATCAGCAGCGGCTGCAGGGCCCACGGGGTGTGGCCGTGCGTGCCGTTCACGGCGAGGGCGAGGCCCACGAGCGCCGCGGCCTGCCCGATGGCCGCACCCGTCATCGTCCAGCGCCCGGTGCGGCGTTCCACGGCCGGCAGGGCGAGGGCGGTGACGATGAACCCACCGCCGAACCCGAGCATCAGGACGACGGCGTCCCAGGCGTCCACGCCGAACGCGCCCTGGGCGAGCGCCGAGAACTCGTACAGGAACGCGCCGTAGCCGGTGAAGAACAGCAGCGACATGATCAGGCCGTGTCGCACGGCCGGGGTGCGCAGCACGCTCGGCGGGACGACGGGCAGTGCGCCGCGGCGTTCGGCGGCGCGCTGCGAACGGGCGAAGGCGGCGAGCACCGCACCGCCCGCGGCCAGCATCGCGAGCACCGGGGCCGGACCGCCCGCAGAGGTGCCCAGGGTCAGGGGCACCACGACCAGGAGCAGGCCCGTGCCGAGGAGTGCTGCTCCGCGCAGGTCCAGCGTGAGCGGTGCCGTCGAGCGCGACTCGGGCACGGAGCGCAGGGCGAGCAGTGCGGCCGCGCCGATCGCCCCGGTGAGTATCTGCACGAGCCGCCAGCCCCAGTGGTCACCGGCGGCCTGGGACACGGCGCCCGCGAGGAGCTGCCCGGCGACGGTCGCGATGCCGCCGACGGCGGCGAACAGCGTGACGCCCCGCGCCCGCAGCTTCTCGGGCGCCGTGGACTGGATGGTGGAGAGGACCTGCGGGGTGAACAGGCCGGCGGCCACGCCCAGCACGGCGCGCAGCACGACGAGGGTCACCAGGTTCGGCGCGAGGGCGGCGAGCACGGAGGCCACACCGAACGCGCCGACCCCCGTCGCGAGCAGCCGGCGCCGCCCGAACCGGTCGCCCAGACGCCCGGCGACGACGAGGGTCGCGGCGAACGCCGTGGTGTACGCGGACAGCACGAGCTGTCCGCCCGACGCGGTCACACCGAGATCCCCGGTGATCGCGGGTTCGAGCAGGTTGACCGAGCCGAACGTCATGTTCACGGGCAGGAAGGCGACGAGCAGCGCGGCGAGCCCCGCGCCGGTGAGGGCACGCGCCGGGGGCGGCGCCACGGTGTGCGGGACGGGGGCGGTGCCGGGGACGGCTCGTGTAGTGCGCGGGGCAGGGGCGGTGCCGGGGACGGCTCGTGTGGTGCGCGGGGCAGGGGCCGGTGCGGACGGTGCGGTCGTGAGGGTCATGGCCAGACTGTGCGCCTCGCGCCATCCTGGTACCAGGAGCCTGTTTATCGGGGTACCAGTACTACCTGGATCTCCCGGCCCCGAGGCCCGACACTGGGGTGGTGACCTCTTCGACGCCCGACCGCAACGCCCTCGGCGCCTTCCTGCGCGCCCGCCGAGCCCGCGTCAGCCCCGGTGACGTGGGGCTGCCCCCGGGCGGACGGCGCCGCACGCCCGGACTGCGGCGCGAGGAGGTCGCGCAGCTCGCCGGGGTCGGGGTCACCTGGTACACGTGGCTCGAACAGGGCAGGGCCCGGAACGCCTCCGACCAGGTACTGGACGCGGTGGCGCGCGTCCTGCGCCTGGACGCCGCCGAGCACCAGCACCTGATGGTGCTCGCGGGCCGGGGCACGGCCGTCGAGCCGGGACCGCCCATGGACCTGCGCCCCGAACACACCACCGTCCTCGCCAAGTTGCTGCCGTACCCGGCCGCCGTGCAGACCGACTGCTACGACCTGGTCGCGGCCAACCGCACCTACCGGTACCTCTTCGCCGACCTCGACGCGTACCCGGTCGAGGAACGCAACTGCGCGTGGCTGATGTTCACCGAACCGGGCTGGCGCAACAGCCTGGTCGACGAGGACACCGTCCTCCGCGACATGACCGCGAGGCTCCGCGCCCGCCAGCCGGAACACCGCGACGACCCCCGCTGGAACGCGCTGATCACCCGGCTGCGCCAGGAGTCGCCGGACTTCGTACGGTACTGGGAGACGTACGAAGTCGGCGCCGACCGGACCCAGTTGCGCCACTACCGCTCCCCGCGCGTCGGCGGACTCGACGTCCAGTTCCAGAGCCTGTGGCTGGACCGGGGGCGGGGCGAACGGATCATCGTCATGACGCCCGACGACCCCGCCACCGCCCAGCGCCTGGAGCGCCTCGACTCGCTGGTCGGGGCCGCGCCGGCGTGGACGTCTCTCGGGGACAGTGCCGCCGCGGGTGGTTCGGCCGCGGGGGCCTGAGCGCGGGCCGCCGCATTCCTCGGACAGCGGGCCGCGCCGAAAACGGGTTGCCCGGGTGGCGGCCCCCTCCGAGAATCCGCCCATGACTCCCTCGGTGCTGCCGCTGTCGTTCCTCGCCGCCATGACCCGGGGCCTCCAGCAGCGGACCGGCGGTCCGGGGAGGCCGACTCCGCACCCCGCGTGAGCGCGGCGCTGGTCGCGGGGCTGCTGGCCGGCTACGGCATCGCCGTACCGGTCGGGGCGGTCGCGACCTGCCTGGTGGCGCTCACCGCGCGGACCTCGCCGCGGGTCGGCGTCGGAGCGGCGCTCGGCGTCGCGACCGCCGACGGCCTGTACGCGCTGCTCGCCACGGCCGGGGGCTCGGCCCTCGCCCCGTTCGTCGAACCCGTCGCGCCGCTGCTGCGGTGGGCCTCGGCCGCGGTCCTCGCCGCACTGGCGTGCCGGGGCGCGGTGACGGCCGTACGCCGGCACCGCGCGGGGGAGACCCCGGGCGGCGGGACCGGCCGGAGGCCGGCGGGCCCGCTGCGGGCGTACCTCGCGCTGCTGGGCCTCACGCTGATGAACCCGGTCACGGTCCTGTACTTCTCCGCCCTGGTGCTCGCGGACCGGGGCGCCACGGCGCCGGGCCCCGGGGAACGGGCCGTGTTCGTCCTGGCGGCCTTCGCGGCCTCCGCCTCCTGGCAGTTGCTTCTGGTCGGCGGCGGGGCGCTGCTGGGGCGCGTACTGACGGGCCCGCGCGGCCGGTTGCTCACCTCGCTGGTCTCCAGCGCCGTGATCGTCGGACTCGCGGCCCGGCTGGTACTCGCCCCGCCCTGACGGGAGCCCTGTGCGACGGCGTCACCGGCGGCCGGCGGTGACGGGAGCCCTACGCGACGGCGTCACCGGCGGCCGACGGCGGCGACTGCTCCTTCGCCGTGGCGATCACCTCGTCCAACACCTCGCGGGAGCGCAGCAGTTCGGCGATCTTCCGGTCGATCCGGTCGCGCTCCACGCCGAGGTCGCTGACCAGCCGCGGCGTGGCGACGGCGGACGGCCCGCCGTCCGAGTCCCTCACGCAGGGCAGGAGTTCGTAGATCTTCGAGCTGCACAGTCCGGCCGCGTAGAACTCCTGGATGCGGATGACCCGGTCGACAGCGCCTTCGGGGTACTCGCGGTGCCCGCCGGGTGTACGGTCCGAGGCCAGCAGGCCCTGCTGCTCGTAGTAGCGCAGGGAGCGTTCGCTCACGCCCGTACGCCGGGCCAGTTCACCGATGCGCATGACGCTCCAGCTCCTTTGCGACTTGAACCTGACACCGGTGTCAATTCTTACCCTCCCGGCATGACGAACGCACCCGCCTCCGCCCAGCCGTCCGTACCCGCTGTTTCCCGGCCTGCCGGCCTCGCCCCCCGTACGGTCTTCGACCCCGCCGACCTCGGCCCGCTCCGTCTCCCGAACCGTCTGGTGATGGCCCCGCTGACCCGCAACCGCGCCACCCCCGACGGTGTCCCCACCCCGCTCATGGCCACCTACTACGCCCAGCGCGCCACGGCCGGCCTGATCATCGCCGAGGCGTCCACCCCGAACGCGGTCGGGCAGACGTACCCCAACATCACCGCCATCCACCGCCCCGACCACGTCGCCGGATGGCGCCTGGTCACCGACGCGGTACGCGCGGCGGGCGGGCGGATGTTCCTCCAGCTCCAGCACGGCGGACGCGTCGGCCACCCCGACACCAGCGGCCTGACCCCGGTCGCCCCCTCGCCGGTGGCGCTCCCCGAAACGCTCCACACGCCCACCGGGAAGCAACAGGCGCCCGTGCCCCGCGAGATGAGCCTCCAGGACATCGCGGACCACGTCGCCGACTTCGCCTCCGCCGCGCGCCGCGCGATCGAGGCGGGCTTCGAAGGGGTCGAAGTGCACAGCGCCAACGGCCACTTGCTGCACCAGTTCCTGTCGCAGAACACCAACCGCCGCACCGACGCCTACGGCGGCCCGGTCGGCAACCGCGTCCGGTTCGTCGCCGAGGTGGTCCGGGCCGTCGCCGAGGAGATCGGCGCCGAGCGGGTGGGGCTGCGGGTCTCTCCCGGCAACACGGTCAACAGCATCCAGGAGGGGGACACCGAGGAGATCTACCCCGCCCTCGTCGCCGCCCTGGCCGACAGCCGGATCGCCTACCTGCACATCGGGTACGCCGACCCGGACCAGCCCGTCTTCCAGCGGATCCGCAAGGACTGGCCCGGCACCCTGATCGCCAACCCGGTGCTCCCGAAGGACCGCATCCCCGAGGACGGCGGCCTCGCCGCGAGCGAACGCCTTCTCACCGCCGGAGCCGACCTCGTCGCTCTCGGCCGCCCCTTCCTCGCCAACCCGGACCTGGTCCACCGGCTGCGTACCGGAGCGCCGGTCAACCAGGTGCGGGACGCGTACATGATGTACGTCGGCGGGGCGACGGGCTACACGGACTACCCGGCCCTTGCGGAGCAGCCGGGCGTCGAGTGAGCCGGAGGCGGCGGTGGTCCTGCCTCCGCCCTGCCCCCTCCGCGCGCCGCCCCGCCCGGAGGCAGAGGTGGCCGCCGCCCATGGGACGCGTGGGCGCGTCGTCACCCTCGCTGCGGAGCACCGCCCAGCCAGGCGAAGGCGGACTCCTTGATGTCCCGCTCCAGGTCGCTGCCCTTGGTCGCGAAGACCCGGCCGACCGGGTAGCCGCTGGCCTCCAGCAGATAGGCGAGGGCCGCGTACTCCCTCGGGTACCGGGCGACCGCCTGCGCGTCGATGTCGACGATCCCGGCGGGGAAGGTGAAGGTGCCGAAGTCGTAGACGCTCTTGCGGTCGCTGATGCGCCATACCCCGTCCCGCTTCTCCAGACGGTCGATGAACCGGTTGTGGCCGTTGCAGCCGAGCCGGAGGTCGACGTTCTCGCCGATGATGACGGCGTTGGTCTCGCTGACGGCGCGGGTGCCGTCGGCCGAGAAGGTCACCACGGGTGCGGTGATCAGGTGCTTGGTGCGGAAGGCGGAGGTCCCCATGCGGGCGGAGGCGTCCACGAACTCGTACGCGGGCCCCTCGAACCAGGTGATCTCGATGCGGCCGTCGGGGTGGAACAGGCCCTTGAGGCGTTCCCACTCGCCCAGGTCGCGGTGGATCCACCCGGTCATGAGGTCGGCGATGTCCTGTCGGTCCTGAGATGTCACGTTCATGCGTCCAGTTTTCGCCGCGAAGGGCGATAGGTCCAACCCAAAGATACGATCGATCGATCGGTGCGAGCGATGGACGGTGGTGGGCGGTGGAGCTGCGGCACCTGCGCTACTTCGTCGCCGTCGCCGACGAGCGCCACTTCGGCCGGGCCGCCGACCTGCTGCACGTCACCCAGTCCACCCTCAGCGCCCAGGTGCAGGCCCTGGAGCGCGAGGTGGGCGGACGCCTGTTCAGCCGGACGAGCCGCCGTGTCGAGCTGACGGAGGCCGGCGAGCAACTGCTGCCCGAAGCCCGCCGCGCCCTCGCACAGGCGGACCGGGCCCTCCAGACCGCCCGGTGGTCGGTGCGGGGTGAGACGGGGGCGGTGCGGATCGGCTTCTCCGGCGTCGCAGCGCTGCGGGGCGTCCTCTCCGAGGACGTGCGCGGCTTCCGCCGGGCGCGCCCCCGCGTCGGACTCACCCTGACCGAGCTTCCGCCCGCCGCCCAGGTCCAGGCAGTACGCGACGGCGCGCTCGACATCGGCTACTGCCCCGACCTCGGTCTCGCCGACACCGACGGACTGCGCGTCATCCGGCGCGCCCTCACGCCGATGTCCGTCGCCGTGCGCTCCGACCACGAACTGGCGCGCCTCGCCTCGGTGACCACCGCCGACGTGAGGGCCCACGACCTCATCGTCTTCGCGAGCCGAGAAGAGGACGAGACCGTCCTCTCCCGGCTCTGGCCCGCCCCCGTGGAGGACCGCTCCGGCGTCCGCCTGGTCGCCAGCACCCTCGGCGTCCTCGCCCTCGCGGCAGCGGGTGAGGGCGTGGCCCTCGTCCCCACGGCCACGGAGCGCATCACCCTGCCCGGTCTCACCTACCGCCCCCTGAGGGGAGCGCCACCGGGGCCGGACCTGCTGGTACTCGGCCGGCACGACGAGACGTCCGGAGCGGTCCGCGCCTACCTCGACACCGTGCCCTCCACGCTGTGACCCTGGACAGCCTGGCGCTGTCGCGCGCGAGGTACGCCGACGACCGAGGAGCGGGCGGTGCCCGCCGACATTCTGAGCGAGGAACGGTGCGGGACATGGGCATGGGCACGAATGTGGACGTGGATGCGGACGTACCGGCGTTCGAACTCCCTCTCGTCAAGGCGGTGTTCAGGGACGTCACCCCGCTGAACGTCTCCCGGCCGGCGGCTCGGGCCGCCGCGTCGGTGACGCGGACCGTGCTGACGGGTCTCATCGACGGGGCGCTGCGAGCGGCGGCGGAGGAGTCCCGGAGGAAGCTGCTTCCCCAGGACCTCGTGACCGCCGTCGACCGGGACGTCGAGCTGGAGGTGGGGGCGGGCTGGTACCAGCACAGTCCTGCGTTCAAAGGGCTGACCGGAGTCGTGTACGACGCCGAGGGCGCCGTCGTGGAGGCTCCTGGGCGCGGCGGCTCGCCCAAGCCGAGTTCTGTGGCGGGGGCCCACAGGTTCGAGGCCGGAATCAGGAAACTGCTGCGTGAGCGGGGTGCGGTGGCCGTCCCGGCGATGGTCCGCGAGCTGGACGGGATCGCGAGCGTGTTTCTGACGGACCTCGCCCGGGACGCGGCCATGGTCGTCCGGGAGGGCGGGATCAAACGGTTCGGCACGGTCACTTCGGTGACGCCGGGCGAACTGTCCGACCCGCTCCCGGCGCCCGAGTCCGCCCCGGTCGCCTCGGCCCTTTCCCCTCGCACGGGAGACGGCCGGACCATCGGCAGGGACGACGTCCTGGCCGCCACCATGATCCAGTTGTTCGGTGAGGTCAGGCAGCGCGCCGTCGCTGCGGCACGGGAAGCGACGGAGACGGCTCAGTAGTAGCCCGTGGTGCCGTCGAGCAGCTCCCGGACGATGTCCGCGTGCCCCGCGTGCCGTCCCGTCTCCTCGACGAGGTGGATCAGCATCCAGCGGAGGTTGGCGCCGGCGGAGTGGAAGCCGGAGTGCCGGCCGATGTCGTCCAAGGAGGCCGCGGCGACGATCTCGTTGCCGCGCGCGCACTGGGCCTCGTACTCCGCGAGGAGCTCCGCCAGGGGGCGGTCGTCGGAGACCCAGTCGGCGGCCTCACTCGACTCGTCGAACGCCGGGTTCTGCTTCTCGTCCCCGCCGAGGAACAGCACCTCCAGCCACATGTGCTCGGTCCAGCGCATGTGGGAGACGAGACCGGCCATCGTCATGAGCGGTGAGGTCGGGACGACGGAACGGTGCGCGTCCTCCTCGCTGATCCCCTCGCACTTCCAGCGCAGGATCTGCCGCTGCAGGTCCAACCAGCCGATCAGCGCGGTTCGTTCGTCCGCCTGGAGTGGGGGGCGCTTCAGTTCCTGTGTCATAGCGGCGCACGCTACCGGGGCGGCTGGGAAGCACAATCGGATTTACGGCGCGCGGGGTACGCGATCGGTGACGGCCCGAGCGGGCCAGCCCTGGTCCGTGGAGCGCCCCAAAGCCCGGGGAAGCCTCGGCCCCGAGCCAGTCCGTGGCCCGGAGCCGCAGGCGGAGCGGCGGGCGCCGGGCCATTGCCACGTCGCGCGCCTGCGCTCGGTGGCTCAGCGCTGGGCAGCGAAAGCGACGAACTCGGCCCAGGCGGTGGCGGTGACGAGGAGGGCGGGTCCGGTGGGGTTCTTGCTGTCACGGACGGGGACGAGGCCGGGGAAGTCGTCGGCGACTTCTAGGCAGTTGTTCGGACCGCCGTCGCTGTGGCTCGACTTGCGCCAGGTGGTGTGGCCCAGGTCGGGTGCGTTCATCGCTTCGTCCTCCGTACGTCCTGGATGAAGGCTCTCCACGCGGGTGCGCTGATGAGAAGGGCCGGTCCGGTCGGGTTCTTGCTGTCGCGGACGGGGACGAGGCCGGGGAAGTCGTCGGCGACTTCCAAGCAGTTGGTGTCGCCGCCGTCGCTGAAAGTTGACTTGCGCCACGCGGCGATGGAGAGGTCAAGCGTGCGGTTCATGATTGATGCTCCTCCAAAACGCCCCGGATGAATACCAGCGACTCCGCTGGTGACAGGGCCAGATCGCGGACACGATCGTAGGACAGTCGGTAGCTGGTCACCTTGTCCGGCTCGTCGATCAACTCGCCGACGCCGTTGCCCTCCACATAGGCAACGGAGCTGCCATCCGGGTCCCAGAGAATGGAGAGGTGGCTGGCCATGAGCCCGTGCACACCCGCTGAGAACGGCAACACCTGGAGAACAACGTCTGGGAGACTGCAGGCCGCGATGAGATGCTGCAACTGGGACTCCCAGGACTTCGCGTTCACCGTTGGTCGGCGTAGCGCCACCTCATCCAGGATCAGCCGCACGTGGGGGGCCGGGTCGCGGCGAAGGATCTCCTGACGGCTCATGCGGGCTGCCACCTGCTCTTCGACCAGCTCGATGTTGCCGTTCGACGTCTGGGACGCAGACAACACCTCCCGGGCGTAGTCCTCCGTCTGGAAGAGCCCAGGAATCGCAAGTTGAAACTTCCACATGACGCGAGCCCGACTCTCCAGCCGCATGAACTCCTTGTACTTGTCCTTGAAGACTTCCCGCCGCGCCACCACCCACAACCCTTTGAGTAGCTCCCCGCTTCCGTAGTACCGGTCGAGGTCCTCCATCACCTCCAGTTTCGAGAGCCGTTGGCCGACCTCCAGCCGGTACAGGTAGCTCTTGTCGTAGCGGGTCTCCGAGGCGAGCTGGGACAGCGACTTGCCGGCGTTCTCGCGCAGGAAGCGCAGCGTCCGTCCGAGCGCGGCACGTCCTGATTCTTCGTCCACGTCGGCCGGTTCGGTCATCGTGGGCCTCCCGTTGTCCTGTGTGCGGGCAATCGTGTCTGCTTCCGAGCGTAGGTCGCGGCGGTGATCATCGAGTCACGAACAGTGAGCATCACCCGATGGAAGTCACTGCGAAGTCACCCGAAGTCACCGCGTCTGTGAGGCACATGTCATGACCGATTCCCAGTTCCGTCTGCTGCCCTGGAACTCGCCCGAGGGCAGGCGCTGTTACCTCAGCACCGACGACCCCGACAGCCGGATGTCGCGGCTGGCCGACGAGGTGGAGGCCGATCTCGTCGCGTGCGGGGAGGACGTGCTCGCCGGGGCGCGGGAGGTGCTGGCAGACGAGGCGGCCGGGGAGGCGGCCGTACGGTTCGCGCTCAAGGCGACCGCCGACGCGTTGCGGGACGCGCTGCTGGTGGCGGAGTGCCGGGAGGGGCGGCCGCCGTTCGCGTGGATCGTCGGCGGGGTGAGTCCGGGGCCCCGGCGGGACGGCTTCCGGCGACCGGAGGCGGAGGAGTCCTCGAAGGACTTCGAGGAGGGGGCTGCGGAGGGGCCGGAGGAGGGGGGTCTCGAAGAGTGTGGCGGGAATCCCGCCGGGTGACCCGTCCGTCCGGGAAAACCCTGATGAATGCCGTTCAAAAGTGATCTCCAGAGCTACTCCGTACATTCCGTTCCGGCACTGAATCAGTCGTTCCTGTTCTATTACAGTGCTGGCGGAGCCGTACCGACGGTAGGGGGACTGGCCGGATGACCATCGGGACCACAGCTGTCTGGGGCCGTGTGGAACAGCAGGACTTCCGCAGCCGGGTACGGGGGGCGCTGCTGGGCGCCGCGCTCGGGGACGCCCTCGGGGCCGGGGTCACTCCGCTGACGCTGGAGGAGATCCGGGAGGCGCACGGGGTGGGGGGTGTCGCCGACTTCGTGCCGGTGGACGGGCGGCGGGGCGGGGTCACGGCGGTCACCCAGCTGACCCTGTTCACCGTGGACGGGCTGATACGGGCCCAGGTGCGGCGGGACACGGGCGTCTGGCATCCGCCGACCGACGTGTACCGGGCCCATCTGCGGTGGGCGGCGACGCAGCGCGACTGGGGGCCGGACGAGCGGCGTGAGGGCGACGGCTGGCTCGCGCGCGAGGAGTGGCTGTACGCCCGGCGCGGTCCCGCGCGGGCCTGCCTGCACGGCTTCGGCGACACGACGATGGGCACCCTGGAGCGCCCCAGGAACCCGGAGGCGCGGGATTCCGCCGCGCTGACCCGGTCCGCACCGTTCGGGCTGCTCGTGGGGTGGGAGCCGCAGCTGGTGTGCCAGCTCGCCGTGGAGTGCGCGGCGCAGAGCCACGGCCACTCGACGGCCCAACTGGCCGCCGGTGCCTTCGCCGTGGTGATGCACGGGCTGGCCCGGCGGGACACCCTGGACGGTTCGGTGCAGCGGGCGCTGGCGCTGCTCGCGGAACGCCCGGGCCACGAGCCCGTCACCGAGGCGTTGCGCTCGGCCCTCGGAGCCGTACGACAAGGCATTCCGGGCCCGGCGCTGATCGAGTCGCTGGGCTCGGAGGACTCGGCGGAGGAGGTGCTCGCGGTGGGGCTGTACTGCGCTCTCGTCGGTGAGGACGTGCGCCACGGGCTCCGGCTGGCCGTGAACCACGGTGGGCCGTCCTCGCCCACCGCGGCGGTCTGCGGGGCGCTGCTCGGCGCGCTGCACGGGGAGACGGCCCTGCCGCCGTCCTGGCTCGCCGAGATCGAGGGCCGGGCCACCCTGCTCGAACTCGCCGACGACTTCGCGATGGAGATGACGCAGGGCCCGGCCCTGCACAACGCGACTGCTGCGGCGCCGGGTTGGCTCGCCCGGT
Source organism: Streptomyces sp. NPDC001770 (assembly GCF_053596135.1). Taxonomy (NCBI): domain Bacteria; kingdom Bacillati; phylum Actinomycetota; class Actinomycetes; order Kitasatosporales; family Streptomycetaceae; genus Streptomyces; species Streptomyces sp. NPDC001770. The sequence continues at coordinate 95,159 of NZ_JBSFFN010000020.1, forward strand.
ATCCGAGGGCGTGACGCGAAACGGTTCGTCCCGCGGCGGACGCCGCGGGCGGCGGACCGTGCCGCCGCGCGTCGCCGCGCACTCGGTGAGTACGAGTTCTGGTCAACACGGCTGCTCGGACGGCCTATTGGAGTGGATCCAGGAATCGGCGACCGCGTAGGTTCGTCCGCATGACCGCTTACGTGATCGCAGACGTGCAGCTGACCGGCAACCCCGACGAACTGGCCGAGTACCGTTCGCAGGTGGTCGCGACCCTCGCGCCCCACGGTGGCCGCTATCTGGCCCGGGGCGGTGAGACGGATGTCGTCGAGGGCGACTGGACCCCCGGGCAGATCGTCCTCGTGGAGTTCCCGGACCTGGCCTCCGCGCGAGCCTGGAACGATTCGGCGGAGTACCGGGCGATCGCACCGCTGCGCATCCGGAACACGGACAGCAGAAGGCTGATCGTCGAGGGCATCTGACTCCGGGGTCTTCCGCGCGCCCGGCCGGTCCGGTCAGTCGCCCCCGGGCCGCCCGTGGGCCCGCCCCGGCCGCAGCAGCACCGGTCGCAGCCTGCTGTATCCGCGTACCGACACGGGCCTCAGTGAACGGAGTTCGTACGCGGGCAGGCCCGAGAGCTCTCCGGCCAGCTCGGTGTTGACGAGTACGGTGTCGGGGCGGGCGACGGCGGTGAGGCGGGCGGCGATGTTCACGGCCGCCCCGTAGACGTCGCCGAAGCGGCTGAGTACGGCTCCGTGGGCGAGCCCGGTCCGTACCTGCGGCAGCCGGGCCTCCGCCCCGGCGCGGGCGGTGAGCTCCAGAGCGATGTCGGCGGCCTCGGACGCCGACTCGCAGACGAAGAGCACCTCGTCGCCGATGGTCTTCACGACCCGGCCCCGGCCCTCGGCGACCACGTCACCGGTGAGGCCCTCGAACAGGTCGAGTACGCGCACGAGTTCGGCGTTCCCGAGGCCGCGGGTCATCCGCGTGTAGCCCACCATGTCGGTGAAGCCCACCGCCCGGTCGCGGACGTCGGCCCCCTCGTGGTCCGGCAACGGCTCGTCCTGCCCCGGCCCGGAGGGTACGGCCCGCGTCGCCTCCTGCGCCTCGGCGAGGACGCGTTCCGCGTACGCCGAGAGGTGCCGGCGCCACACATGCTGCTGCAACTGCTCCATCTCCGGCAGCAACGCGGCAGCGTGCGCCATCAACTTCCCGCCGTCCAGGGCGGAGTCCGACTCGCGGTTGATCCAGGACCAGAGGGTGTGGACCTCCCACTCCGCCAGCCGGGACAGGTGGTGGCCCAGGGCGCGGGCCATCATGATCTCGCTCTCCTCGGTGATGAGCCCGGCCGCGATGAGCCGTTCCCCCGCCCGGAGCGCCTCGACGTCGGCCTCCGTGAAGACCCTCGCGTCCTCCTCGACCATCGGGAAGCCGAGCGCGCGCCAGATCTGCGCGGTGCGCCCGGCCCCCACCCCGGACCGCTCGGCCATCTCCTGCCGCGTCCAGACGCGGCCGCCGCCGAGCAGCACCTCCTCGATGGCAGCCGCGAGGTCGGCGGTGCCGAAGAGCCCGGACACCCCGTCCGCCGGGCTGCCGGAACTTAACAGATCGGGTGCGTCGGTGCTCTCGGGCCTCCCGGCCGCACTCATGTGGTGTGCACGATCAGCACGTCGAGCGGTGCCTTGCGGGCGATGTCCGCCGGCACGGAGCCGAGGATGCGCCCGGCGAGCGAACGCAGTCCCCGGTTGCCGACGACCAGCAGGTCGGCCGAGGTCTCCCGGGCCGTACGGGTGAGCGCGGCGACCGGCTCGTCCTCCACCGCGATCGTCCGCACCTCGTCCGCGCCCTGGGCCTTGGCCCGGTCCTTCGCGATGCGCAGGGTGGCCTCGGCGGGAGCGGAGCCGACGACCTGGTATGCCTCCGCACCCAACTGGTCCTGTGCCGCGACGAGTTCATGCCCACGCATCGGGACGTACGCGCAGGCTATGACGAGTTCGGCCTTGCTGTCGGCGGCGAGCCGGGCCGCCCTCTCGACCGCCGCCAGAGACGACTCCGAGCCGTCCGTACCGACCATGACCGTGCGGTAGGCGCCCACGCCAAACCCCTTACTCCGCAGTAAACTTACTGAAAAGTAAGGTAGAGCGGCAGGGTCCGCCGGGCAAGGGGTGGGGCACGCAGGGAACGCGTGACGTGCCGCACGTGCCGCACGTACCGCACGTACCGCACGTGCTGTGCCGCGTCGGCCGCGACCGGTCCGGAGCCGCCGGCCCTACGCGCGCCCGGCGGGCGCCGGAGTGCCCGGGGTGAGCGGGGCGGAGGCCGCCCGGCGGGCCCGGTGCGCACGGACCCGGCCCCGGCTGGCGCACGCGGGGGAGGGGCACCAGCGGCGACGGCCGGCGGGGTCGGTGAACACGCCCCGGCAGTCGTCCTCGGGGCACACCTTGAGCCCGTCCCGGTCCGCTCCGGTCAGGTGGTCCGCGGCCTGCCGGGCGATACGGGCGAGGGCGTCGCCGGTGGTGGCCGGCGGGCGCCGGCGCAGCCGGTCTCCGCCGGTGAGCTCCACCCGGTCGTCGGCGGCGAGGAACTCCCCCAGCTCCGCGACCGCGTCCTCCGGAGGGGTGCTGTCCTGCGCGGTGGCGAGGGCCAGGGAGCGGAGGCATTCACGCAGGCGCCAGGCGCGTTCCAGGTCGGTCCGCGTGGGTCCCCGGTCCGGCGCCAGCTCGCTCAGCTTCAGCCATTCGCCCAGCCGCTCCGCCGAGTCGATGCGTTCGACGGGGTGGCCGCTGAAGGCGCGGCCCCGGGTGGCGAGCAGGTTGAGCCACGTCGTGCCGCAGTCGAAACGGAAGGTGCGGGGGTCTTCGGTCGCCATGGTGCGAGTGTAACGGCTGGGGCGTTACGTCTGCTAGCTTCGTAACGGCTCACCCGTTACGGCCCGCCTGATTCACCTCAGCCGATCCACCTCACCCGTCACGTCTCACCCGTCACGTCTCATCCGTCACTCCCTGATGAGGAGGCCAGTCATGGCCCCTGCACCCGCCCGCCTCGCGCCTCTGTCCGAGCGCCTGACCCCCGCCGTCCTCGACCGGGGGGAGGGGTATCGGACGCTGGATGTGCTCCAGGACCCGGCGACCCAGTCGCTCTTCCCCTGGCTGGAGGAGCTGGTGCCGGGGTTTCCCGACTGGCTGGTCACCACCCTGTTCGGCGGCACCTGCCAGCGCCCCGGACTCTCCTGGCGGGACAGGCAGTTGGTGAACCTGGGGGCGCTCACGGCGCTCGGCGGGGTCGATCCGCAACTGTCCGGGCAGGTCGTCACCTCGCTCCGCGTGGGACTGACCCCCGAGGAGGTGGCCGAGGTCTTCGTCCATCTGGCGCCCTACGTCGGCGTGCCCAAGGCGCTGGCCGGGCTACGGGTCGCTGCCGCGGCGCTGGAGGCGGCGGCCCCGCCTGCCGGAGCCGAAGGGGAGACGGAGGCCGCGCAGGCCGGAGCCGACGGGGATGCGGCCCGGTGACCGGCGGGACACGAGGCAGGGCGGGCCGGGCGGACCAGGCGCCGGGCGGTACGCAGGGCCGTACGCCGGGGGCGGCCGTCAGGACCGTACGCGGTGACATCGCCCCCGAGGAGCTGGGGGTCTGCGACGCCCACGACCACCTCTTCCTGCGCAGCCCGCGCCTCCCGGGCGAGGAGCTCGACGACGTCGGGGCCGCCCGGTCGGAACTGGAGTCCTTCGCGCGGGCCGGGGGGCGGGCCGTGGCGCAGTGGACCCCCTGGGGGATGGGGCGGCGGCGGTCCGTCCTGCCCGGCCTTTCCCGTGCGGCCGGTGTCCACCTGATCGCGGCGACCGGTCTGCATCAGGCGAAGCACTACGAGGGCGAGCGGGTGCCGGGGGACGTCGAGGCGCTGGCGGACCTCTTCATCAGGGAACTCAGCGAGGGGCCTGTGCGCGCGGGCCTGATCAAGGTGGCCGCCTCCTATCACCGCCTGGACGCGCACACCCGGCGGTCGATGGCCGCCGCGGCCGCCGCCCACCACGCCACCGGAGCCCCCATCGGCGTCCACCTCGAAGGCGGCACGGCGGCCCTGGAGACGCTCGCATTCCTCTGCTCGGACCACGGGGTTCCGGCGGACCGGGTGATCCTCGGGCACCTGCTCCGCTTCCCCGATACCGCGATCCACCACCAAGTGGCCGCCACAGGCGCGTACGTGGCGTTCGACGGTCCCTCCCGGGCTCATCACGCCGGCGACTGGCGGCTGCTGGAATGCGTGGCGGCACTCGCTGCCGCGGGGTACGCCGACCGCGTACTGCTCGGCGGCGACACCGTGGTGGCGTCGGCCCGGTCCTCGGCGGACGGACCGGGCATGCGGCACCTCCTGGAAGGGATCGGTCCGCGGATCGAACGGGAGATCGGCGGCGAGGTGGCCCACGCGGTCTTCGTCGGCAACCCCGCCCGCGCGTTCGCCGTGCGATGGCGGAATCCCGCGCTGGTTCCGCCGACGCCGCTGATGCCGACGTCGATGCCGACGCCGATGCCGACGCCGCTGAAGCCGACCCCGAGGGCGCCGGAGTGAGCGCCCCGGCTCACGCCGGGTGGGCGTAGTTCTTCCGGGCGGAGTACACCCAGGAGGCGGACTTCCAGGTCCCCAGCCGGAGTCGCAGACTGCTGTGCGGCGCGAGGGTGCCGGACAGTGCGATGTCGTGGAACCGGGACTCCGCGTTGGAGCATTCGGTCTCCGGGGAGTTCTTCCACCCCTCGCCGGTTCCGCCGTACTGGAGCCGGGCCGTGAACCGGGTGGCGGTGTAACAGCGGGCCTGCAGACGGCCCTTGAGCGTGTAGGTGCGGTTTCCGGCCCCGCTCCAGGAGAGCCGGCCGGTGAAGCTCAGAACCGCGGAGGTGTCGCCCCGCCGGACCCGGAACTCCACCGGCTGGTCGGCACGGACGGAGTGGGTGCGGGGGGCGGCGGCCATGGCGGTGGTGGCCGCCGCCCCAGGGACGAACAGTGCGGCGGCGGTCACGGTCACGACGGCGGTACGGGCAGGGCGCACGGGGAGAAGCCTTTCGAAGATCGCGAACAGGTCGGGATCTTCCTACCGGCCCACCGCGCCGCGGATCGCGATGGAACGGTTCGCCTCTCACCCGGATGGACACCACATCACCCGGGAGGGGTGGGGCCGGGCTCCGTCCGGGGCCCGGCGGGCGGTCACCCGGGGGTGAAGCCGTGGCGCGGGGCCTGCCGCAGCGTGAACCACGCGCGGGCCAGGAGGCGGGCGCGGCCCGTCAGTACGGTGAAGGGAACGGGGCGCCCGCCCGTGTCCCGTACGGCCTGGTCCAGGTAGTCGCGCAGTTGCCAGACCTCCGCGGGGCCCACCCCTTCGGTGACGTCGAGCATCCGCCGCACCTGCTCCGGCGCGACGCCCAAGTCCGCGGCGGTCTCCTCGACGCTGAGGCCCGACAAGGCCAGGTTGCTTCTCAACTCCTCGCTCGTGCGCCGGCGTTCGGCCTCGTTGAGAGACATGGTGCGACCTCGTTCCTGATGTGCGCGGGTGGGGTGGTTCCGCTACCGGACGATGTCCCCCGGGCGCGTCGGTACCGCGTCCAGGGCGGCGAGGGCCGAGGCGTCGAGGGTGATCGCGCCGGCCGCCACGTTCGCCTCCAGGTGCCCGGCGTCGGCCGTACCGGGGATGAGCAGCACGTTCGGGGCGTGGTGGAGCAGCCAGGCCAGGCCGACCTGGGCCGGGGTGCGGCCCAGCGACTCGGCGGCCGTGAGGACGGCGGGTTCGTCGGTCACCTTCGGCATGCCGGGGAAGGCGCTGCCGAGCGGGAAGTACGGCACCCAGGCGATGCCCTCCGCGACGCAGAGCCGGAGCATCTCCTCGTCGTCGCGGGCGACCAGGCTGTACGCGTTCTGCACGCAGGCCAGGCCCACCGGCAGCGCGTGGCGCAGTTCGGCCTCGCCGACGTGGCTGAGGCCGATCTCGCCGATCTTGCCCTGGTCCCGCAGCGCGGTCATGGTGGCGAGCTGGTCGTCGATGCCGACCTGCTGGTCCCCTTCGGCGACCAGTCCGGGGCCGCGTGCGGCGCGGCGCAGGTTGACCAGCGGAATCCGGTCGAGGCCGAGGCTCTTCAGGTTGTCCTCGACGGAGGCCCGCAGTTCCTCGGGCCGCTGGGCGAGGCGCAACGGATGGGGGCCGCCGGAGTGGGGTGTGGCACCGACCTTGCTGACGACGAGGACGCCGTCCTCGGGCCGGAGGGCCTCGCGGAGAATGTCGTTGGCGAAGCCGTCCCCGTAGAACTGGGCGGTGTCGATGTGGTCGACGCCGAGTTCGACCGCCCGGCGCACGAGCGCGAGGGCCGCGGCGCGGTCGTCCCGCAGGCGGGGGAGCTGCATGGCGCCGAAGCCGACGCGGGAGACGGTGCGGGTGCCGATGCGGCCCGCCCCTCCCGCTCGGAGGGCGCCGGTGGCCGTGGTGGTGTCCGTGGGCAGCATGAGGTATCCCGATTCTCGTGAGAGGATGGGTAAACGGAGGAACCTCCGTTATCTCGACCGTAGCACTACCGGAGGGTCCTCCGCTTTGACGACACCCGAAGCACCGGACGCACGGCCCCCCGCATCCGGGGGTGCTCGCCCCGCCCGCGCCGACGCGCGGCGCAACCGCGAGAAGCTGGTCGCCGCCGCCCGTACGGCGTTCGCGGCGGCCGACGACACCGTCCCTCTGGAGACCGTCGCCCGTGCGGCCGGTGTCGGCATCGGCACGCTCTACCGGCACTTCCCCACCCGCGAGGCGCTCGTGGAGGCTGTCTTCGCCGCCGAACTCGACGCCGTCGCCGACAGCGCCCCCGGCCTGCTCGCGGAGTTCCCGCCCGAGGTCGCGCTGCGCGTCTGGATGGACCGCTACGCCGCGTTCGTCGCGGCCAAGCGCGGGCTGCTGGGCACCCTCCGCGCGGGCTGGGCCTCCGGAGCGATAGCCACCCCGGCCACCCGGGAGCGGCTGACCGCCGCGATCGCGGCCCTCCTCGAGGCGGGAGTGCGCACGGGCACCCTCCGTGCGGACGTCGAGCCCGGCGACGTCACCACCATGGTCTTCGGCGTCTTCCACCCCGTGGTCGACGACGGCACCCCCGACCGGACCGGCCGGGTGCTCGACCTCGTCATGGACGCGCTCCGGACGCGCGACGGGAACACCGTTCCAGCGCGGCGAGCAGGAAGCTCCGAACGATCTTCGTGAGACGGCCTTCGCCCAGGAGGTCGCGTACTAACAGGAAGCCGGAATCGAGACGCTGCCGGCACTGACGGCGAGCGGCCTGCTGGAGCGGGAGGCGGCGCATTCCGTGCTGGACGTCGGGCGCGTGGTGCGTTGCGAGGAGGACATGGAGGAACCGGGTGACGTGCGGGTGGTCGAAGCGGCAGAAGTCCTCGAACTGTTCGGGACGGCGCAGCCCGGCCGGGAGCTCGTCGAACAGGAACTGGAGCGGGCCGGAGACGGCTGGTTCCCTCCGTTCGACCGCGGCTCCGGCTGCTGCACGATCGTCTACGGAGACGAGGGGCGCCCGGCGGAGCTGTGCTTCTGGGGCTGCACCGGCGACTGATGGCCGGCAGCAGGCATGGTGGCCGGTGGCCTGATCGCCGCCGGTCACCACCTAAGGGCCGTGGAGCGCGGTGATGCCCGCGAGCACGAGGTCGACCCCGGCGAGGAACTGCTCGCGGTCGTCGTGGCCCCGCATCTGGTCCGCGACGGCCCGGGTGAACGGGTAGGCGTCGGGATCGAGCCCCTCCCAGGCCGTGGACGCGGCGTCGAGGAACTCGGTGCGGGTCATGTCCGGACCGAGCGTGCGGGCGTTCTCGGTGTTCGTGGCGTTCTGCCCGGCGGCGCCCAGGACATAGTGCATCAGCGCCGAGGTCACCGTGAACCAGCCGGCCTCGGGCACGCCCAGGGCCTGGACCCGCCGGCCGAGGCTCTCGAAGATCCGGGGTGCCACCGTCCCCCAGTGGCCGCGGGAGAGCCGGGCGGCGAGCTGGGGCGCGAGCCAGGGGTGCGCGTCGGTGGCGTCGAACAGGCCGAGGGCGACGGCGCGGACCGCGGCCTCGGGCGAGCCCTGCGCCCCGGACGGCTCCACCGCCACGGCGGCGGCGACGACCGCCTCGATGGCGGCGCCGAGCAGCTCGTCCTTGTTCGCCACGTGGTGGTAGATCGCCCCCGGCCCGGTCGCCAGGTGCTCGGAGAGTGCCCGGAACGTCAGCCCGCCCTCGCCGGCCGTGTCGAGCAGCGCGATGGACGCCCGGACGATGCGTTCCCGGGAGAGCGCCTCCGTGCGCCGCGGTGACCGGCGCGGCCCTGTGGTCGTCATGGAGCCATTTTGACATGAGTGGAACGTTGTTCCAACATGGTGATGGAACGGCGTTCCAAAGTGTCGGCCGCGGCATGCCCGGGACGGTGCGGTCGGACCCCGAGTCCCCGACTTCGCAGTCCCCGACCCCGGAGTCCCCGACCCCGGAGTCCCTGACCCCGGAGTCCCTGACCCCGTCCCGGACGCCGCGCCCCGAAGGAGGAGTCACCATGAGCAGCACCCCCAGCACCCCCAGCACCCCCAGCACCCACGTCACGATCGTCGGCGCCGGACTCGGCGGCCTCACGCTCGCCCGCGTCCTGCACGTCCACGGCATCCCGTCCACCGTCTACGAGGCCGAGGCGTCGCCGACCGCCCGCACCCAGGGCGGCATGCTCGACATCCACGACCACAACGGCCTCCCGGCACTCCGCGAGGCGGGGCTGGAAGAGGCGTTCCGCGCCATCGTCCTGGAGGGCCACCAGGCGACCCGCGTCCTCGAAACGGACGGGGCCGTGCTCCTGGACGAGCCCGACGACGGTTCGGGCGGCCGCCCCGAGGCGCTCCGCGGCGAGCTGCGCCGGATGCTGCTCGAATCGCTGCCGGCCGGAACCGTCCGGTGGGGCCACAAGGTCAGCGGTGTACGCGCCCTCGGCGACGGCACCCACGAGGTCGCCTTCGCCGAAGGCACCATCGTCACCACCGGGCTGCTGGTCGGTGCGGACGGGGCCTGGTCGCGGGTCCGCCCGTTGCTCTCCGGCGCCGTCCCCGCGTACTCCGGCATGTCGTACGTCGAGACCTACCTCCACGACGCCGACGTCCGGCACCCCGCCGCCGCGAAGGCGGTCGGCGGCGGGGCGATGTGCGCGCTGGAGCCCGGCAAGGGCATCCAGGCCCACCGGGAGACCAACGGCACCCTGCACACCTACGTGGCGCTCAGCAGGCCGCAGGAGTGGTTCGCGGACGTCGACTTCACCGACCCCGCCAAGGCCACCGCAAGGATCGCCGCGGAGTTCGACGGCTGGGCGCCGGAGCTCACCGCGCTGATCACCGACGGGGAGACCGCACCGGTGCTGCGCCCGCTCTTCACCCTGCCCGACGAGCACCGGTGGGACCGCGTCCCCGGGGTCACCCTGCTCGGGGACGCCGCGCACCTCATGATCCCGTCCGGCGAGGGCGCCAACCTGGCCATGCTGGACGCCGCCGAACTCGGCAAGGCCCTCGCCGCGCACCCCGGCGACGTGGAGGCCGCGCTCGCCGCCTACGAGCGGGAGCTGTTCCCCCGCAGCGCGGCGGAGGCCGTCGACGCCACCGAGCTCCACGAGGCGATGTACGGCGAGAACGCGCCCCACGGCCTGCTCCGCATGTTCACCGGCCAGGCGTAGCCCCCTGCGGGCCGAGCGTCGTACGAAGGACGCCAACGGGCCGGTACCGCACCGGTGTCGAACCGAGCGGTACCGGCCCGCACGCTCGTACGCGTCCGGGGGCCGACCCGGCTCAGTCCCGGATCGGTGCGGTGTCCGCGGCCGGGCCGCCCTGGGCGGGCAGGGAGGCGGCGGCCGAGTCGTCGTCGCCGTCCTCGTTGATGCGGGCGAGCACCGCGTCGCGCTCCGGGGTGTCCTCCGGCTTCACGAAACCGATCACGACGTACAGGACCAGGGAGACCGCGAGCGGCACCGAGACCTGGTACTGGAGCGGGACGCCACCGTCCACGGCCCAGTTGATCGGGTAGTTGACCAGCCAGAACGCCACCAGGCCCAGCGCCCAGCTGACCAGCGCCGCGGTCGGCCCGGACTTCCGGAACGTACGCAGCAGGCCGAGCATGAACGGGATGGCGATCGGGCCCATCAGGCCGGCCACCCACTTGATCACGACGGTGATGATGTCCTTGAACGTCGGGGAGTTGACCTGCGTGGCAACCGCCATCGACAGGGCGAGGAAGGCGATCGTGGTCCACCGGGCCGCGATCAGGCCGACCCGCTCGTTCCAGCTCCGCGCGGACTTGGCGAAGGTCGGCACGATGTCGCGGGTGAAGACGGCGGAGATGGCGTTGGCGTCCGAGGAGCACATGGCCATGGTGTGCGAGAAGAAGCCGACGATGACAAGGCCCAACAGGCCGTGCGGCAGCAGCTGTTCGGTCATCAGCGCGTAGCTGTCCGAGGCGTCCGGCTTCTGCGCGTGGACGAGCAGCGGCGCACACCACATCGGGAAGAACAGCACCAGCGGCCAGACGAACCACAGGATGGCCGAGAGGCGCGCCGAACGGGTCGCGGAGCGCGCCGAGTCGGTGGCCATGTACCGCTGGGCCTGGTTCCACATGCCGCCGTTGTACTCGAAGGTCTTGATGAAGAGGAACGCGAGCAGGAAGGTCACCGTGTACGGCCCGGCGGTCGGGTCGGCGTGGCCGTCGGGGAGCTTGTCCCAGACCGTCCACAGGGTGGAGAACCCGTCCAGCTTGCCCATCACCGCGATCAGCATCGCGAGCCCGGCGAAGAGCTGGATGATGAACTGCCCCAGCTCCGTGAGCGCGTCGGCCCACAGTCCGCCGACCGTGCAGTAGATGGCGGTGATGACGCCGGTGATGAGGATGCCCTGGGTGATGGTCAGCCCGGTGAACACCGACAACAGGGTGGCGATCGCCGCCCACTTGGCGCCGACGTCCACCACCTTCAGCAGCAGACCGGACCAGGCGAGCGCCTGCTGGGTCTCGACGTTGTAGCGGTTCTTCAGGTACTCCAGCGGGGAAGCGACCCGCAGGCGCGAGCGCAGCCGGTTGAGCCGGGGTGCGAAGAGTTTCGCGCCGATGAAGATGCCGATGGCGATCGGGAGCGACCACGTGACGAAGGAGGTCACCCCGTACGTGTAGGCGATGCCGGCGTAGCCGGTGAACATCACCGCGCTGTACCCCGACATGTGGTGCGAGATGCCGGAGAGCCACCACGGCATCTTCCCGCCGGCCGTGAAGAAGTCGCCGACGGTGTCCACGCGCTTGTGCGACCAGAGTCCGATCGCGACCATCACACCGAAGTAGCCGATGAGTACGGTCCAGTCGAGACTGTTCATGTACCCCTCCAGGGGTCCGCCTTGTGAACGGGAACGCTCTTCGTCAGTACGGCCGTTCAGCGGTACCCCGCGCGGGTAACGGGGACTTGGGGGATTGAACCGCTTCCGCGTGCACGTGGTCAAGGCATGAGTGTCCATGAGTGTGAACGCCAATCAGCAGTCCGAACGATTTTGCCCGTTCTTGACCAAGCGGGGCGTTGTGCGGACGTGACGGCGGCCACACGATGGGCGGGCACTTCGTCAGGCTGTCCGAAACATCGAATGCGCGCGACGTGCGCGATGTGCGCGAAGCGGTGAACGGCCCGTGCGGGCAAGGGAATCGGCGGCGAACGGGCGTCAACCAACGCCCCGGGCGACCGGGTTCGCGGTCGCACCGCCGGAAAACGCCGCCGTCGCGCCCTCGTGGTTCCGACCGCGGTGCGCGGGCCCGGGAAAGGGCCTCCCGCTCCGCGTGCGGCGCGCACACGGCAAGACCGCACGGGATGCGGGTCCCGTGCGGTCGAGGAGGGGGGAACTTGGTCGGCCGACATCCGGCGATGCCGGAGCAGAGCCAGTACGGTCGCCGGTTCCCACCCCGGTGTGCCGCCGGTTCATGCCGTGCGGCGGGGTTCGTACGCCGCCTGCGTGGCGTCCGAGGCGGATGACCACCCCGGACGCCACGCGGCGTACCGGTCGATGCGCGCGTACCGCTCGGTCACCCCGTACGGAGCGGGTGGAGCCGAGCCCTCTCGGCCAGGACGGCGGGCCGGTCGAGAGGGCCGGATGGGCGGCACGGGCGCGGGCCGGTGGAATTCACCGGGCTCAGACGTCGAGCGTGCGCTCCGCGACGTCCCGGACGAACGCGTTCCAGGCACCGGGCACGAAGGTGATCGAGGGACCCTCGGTCACCTTCGAGTCGCGGACCGCGATGGAGAGCGCGACGGGGGACTTGACCTCGACGCAGGCGCCGTTGCCGCCGGAGTACGAGGACTTGGTCCACATGTCCGTAGCACCCTGGATGATAGCCATGTTCACTCCGGTTTCGATGAGTTGATCGTGAGCCTCGCACCAGACTGCTTTCAGCTGGCGTGATCGACGCTACTCGCCAACTCCCCCGGCTGAAATTGCCGTTCACTCGACCGGATGGCAATTGCCAATGAACTCTTACCCGGTGAGGCGGCGACGGTGTATCGTGCCGTCGCCCCTCACGCCACATCGCTGTATGTCGCACATGACCCGCTATGGCGGGGCGGCCGGTTCGCGCCCTTGCCGTCAGGGGTGTCGACCCGGTTCCGCCCCCGGTCAGTCGGTGTACTTCTTCGCGATCCCGCCGATGAAGTGGCGGCTCTGCTCCACGTTGAGCGCCTGGGCCCGGAGGTGCTCGTACATGACGCTGTACCGCTGCACGTCGTTCGCCTTCTCCAGGTAGAGGTCGCTGGTGACACCCTCGATGTAGACCACGCTGGAGTCGGCCGTGTCCGGGAACTCCAGGATGGCGTACTGCCCGTTGATGCCCGGGTGCGCGCCCATGTCGAACGGCAGGACCTGCACGGTCACGTGCGGCAGCTTCGAGCAGGCCACCAGGTGCTCCAGCTGCTCGATCATCACCTGCTTGCCGCCGACCGTCCGGTGCAGCGCGGATTCGTCTATGACGACCCACAGGCGCAACGGGCGTTCGGGATCGTTGATCCGGTCCTGGCGGCGCGCCCGGACGTTCACCCGCTTCTCGATGTCGGCCGGCGGCGCCTCCGGGAGGGCACCCGTGATCAACGCCTCGGAGTACGCCCGCGTCTGGAGCAGCCCCGGAATGACCTGGGGCTCGTATCCGCGCAGCGACTCCGCGTCGGTCTCCAGGCCGATGTAGACGCTGTACGGGATGTCGCCGAACGCGTGCCACCAGCCCTGCTGGCGCGAGTCCTTCGCCATCTGCATGAGGGAGTCGACGATGCGGTGGTCCTCGACCTCGTAGACCCCGCAGAGGTCGCGGACGTCACGCTGGCTGATGGAACGGCGGCCGTTCTCCAGCCGGCTGATCTTCGACTGCGAGACCAGCAGGCGGTCGGCGACCTCTTCGGCGGTCATGCCCTTGAGCTCGCGCAGGCGGCGCAATTCCTGGCCCAACCGACGTCGCCTGACGGTGGGATTGACGGTGGACGGCACGGAAACGGCACCTCCGGCTATGTAGCTGTGCGTATCTACTTCTCAGCAGATTGCCACCCTTGGCCCTCGCTTCGCTGGAAAACGGGGAACGCAAGCACGCGGGGCAGCCGGAAGACCGGCTGCCCCGCGTGTGTTGCGGCTCCCGGACCGGGTCTTCGAGGACGTCGGCACGGCGGTATGTGATTCTCCACGCGGTCTCCCGCACGGCTCTGAAACGGTGCGCAGCGCGGATGTCCCGCGCGGCGCACCGCGGTTCAGCTCACTGCGTTCAGCTCGCCGCGGTCTGCGCCATGCTGCCGCTACGTGCTTGCGGCTGCAACGGCACTCCCGCTGCCTGCTGGTTGCGGCGGGGCTGTGCGCCCGCGCCGCTCTGGACGTCCATCACGGCATGCGCCACGAGGCCGCCCATCGGGTCGTGCCTGATCAGGTCCCGGAGGCGGGAGCGTGATGAACGCCCCTCGTTCCCCGGGTACAGGTGCTTGCCGAGTCCGACCGCGTGGGCCAGCGCGGCAAGCGCCGCGGTCCGCGGGTCCGGCGGTACACCGGTGCGGATCGCACTGTCCAGCCGGGACCTGATGTCCCTGCTGACTGCCGTGTCCGTCGCCTGGTAGCGAGTCGTCGGCAGCACTCCGCACATCTGGCCCGCCACGGCATGCACCATGCCGCACCGCTCCAGATGAGCGAGATAGACCTGACGGAGCCCCAGTCGGGGTCCGCCGATCCAGTGGACCGCCCGTACCGGGCTGCCGCGTCTGCGCAGCAGTTCCAGTGCGGAGTCCAGTGTCGGATCTCCAGTCGGCCGTGGCATCACCACGGCGATACGATCCCCGTCAGGGGCTATCCGTCCTGCCAGAGCCAGCTCCACTAGCTGTGCTCCGGCGAGGCCGAGGTCGAGCGACTGCGGCTGCGCCGTGGTACCCGTGGTCGGGTCCAGTGCGAGCAGCAAAAGCTCTTCCGGAATTGTTCTGCGGCTCCTGCCCATCCATGCCTCCCCGCGTGGATGAGTGACAGGGTGACCCCTCTCACAACTGTCTGTCGAGAGCGCCTGCCAGCTTTGTGCGGGAACCAGTAGGTATGTCGTTCTCGTCTAGCAGCTGAAGCAAGGGTTCACACAGGACACTGGTACACGGTTCGGACAGCGGGGGCAGTCCCCGCGGCGATGAGGAGGCATTGGTGGCGGGCGAGTTCCCCGGTAAGTCGGAGCGGTCGAAGTCCTCGGGGACGGCTCCGGAGGAACGCGACCCCAGGCTTTCCGTGTTCCGTGAATCCGCCGGACCGAGTGACGACACCGTCGGTGACGCGGCGGAGGACGCTCCCGGTTCCGGGACGGACGCGGAGCCGGGTACGGACGATGCTTCCGGCACCGGCGCGGAGTCGGGTGCGGAGGCCGAGTCGGGTACGGACGCGGAGCCGGAGACCGACGCGCGGAAGGACACCGCCACCGCGGTGTTCCGCTTCCGGGTTCCGGTTCCCCCGGCCGACGACGCGGCTGACGCTGCCGGCGCGGACCACGACGCCGAGGCGGCCGGCGTGGACGAGGCGGCCGGCGTGGACGAGGCGGCCGACGCCGACGAGGCGGCCGACGCCGACGAGGCGGACGCCACCGGGCGCGCCGGGAGCGTCACGAGCACCGACGCGGCCGAGGACGGCGCGGCAGAGGCCGCTGAAGGCCCCACAGGGCCCTCGGAGGCCGATTCCGCGCCCTCGGGCGCCTCCGGCGCACCGGAGGCCTCCACGAGCGCCCCGGCCGCCGATGCGGACGCGGAGGACGCGGAGGCGGCTGAGAGCGAAACGGCCGCGAGCGAAACGGCCGAGGGCGAAACGGCTGAGAGCGAAACGGCCGAGGGCGACGGCGACAAGCGTCTGCGCCGCGCGGTCGCCGCCTGGGTCGCCGAGGGCGACAGCCCCGCCGCGGCCGAGAAGCCGGCCGCGGTCACGGAGCCCGCCGCGGTCACGGAGCCCGCAGAACCGGCGAAGGACGACAAGCCCTCGGAGGACGAGAAGCCCTCGGAGGACGAGAAGCCCTCGGAGGACGACAAGCCCTCGGAGGACGAGAAGCCCTCGGAGGACGACAAGCCCTCGGAGGACGAGAAGCCCGACGCGGACACGGCCGGCGCCCAGGTGCCCCGTACCCGTGAGGAGGCCGCGCCCACCGAACCGGCGTCGGCAGCCAAGGGGCCCGGCGCCTCCGGCAAGACCGACGAGCCCGCCGACGAGCCCGCGAAGGTGACCGCCGACGCCGACGCCGATGAGGACGGCGACGACGCGGACGACGCCGGTATCGACCAGCCCACCGCCGTGTTCAAGTCGGTCCGCCCCCGGATCGACCAGCCCACGACCGCGCTGAAGATCCCGAAGCGCGAGGCGTCGGCCGAGCGGGACGCCGAGCAGGACGCCAAGGCGGACATGAAGCGGGCCCCGAGCGGCGCGAAGGCCTCGAAGGCCGCGACGGCTGCGGCGGACGTGAAGCCCGGGCCCGAGAGCGAGTCGGAGCGCACCAGCACGTTCGTACCGCTGCGCTCGGACGACGTACGGTCCGCGCCCGCGCCGCGTCGTCCGGAGTCGCAGAGGACGGTCATCGGTCCCACGGTGACGCCGGCCGTCGGTACGCCCGCCACGGGTGAGCCCGACCGGACCCGGTCGATGCCGCTGCCTCCGAAGCCGCCGCTGGACCTGCTCGCCGAGCTGACGAACACCCCGCCGCCGGCGGAGACCCCGGTGCGTACGGCGGTGCGGCGGGTCAAGATCTGGACGCCGCTCGTCCTGCTCGTACTCATCCTCTTTGCAGTCGCACAGATGGTCAGGCCGCTACCGGACCCGATGCTCTCGGTGACGACGAAGCCGACCTACACGTTCGACGGGGCTGCCCCCGACCTGTCGTGGCCGTCCCAGGGGCAGGGCTACATGGCGGCGACCGGCCTCGGCGAGGTCGGCTCTTTCGGGAAGCAGAAGCCGGTGCCGATCGCGAGTGTGGCGAAGGCCATGACCGCGTACATCGTGCTCAGGGACCACCCGATGAAGAAGGGTGAGGACGGGGCGTCGATCACGGTCGACGCCAAGGGCGAGTCCGACGGCAAGCTCTCCTCCGAGGGCGAGTCCACGCTCGACACCGTCAAGAAGGGGGACGTGCTCACCCAGCGCGACGCCCTCTCCGCGATCATGATTCCCTCCGCCAACAACATCGCGCGGCTGCTCGCGCGGTGGGACGCGGGCTCCGAGAAGGCGTTCGTCGAGAAGATGAACGCCACCGCGAAGGAGCTCGGGATGACGAACACCACGTACACCGACCCCTCCGGCCTCAACGCCACCACCGTGAGCACCGCCGAGGACCTGGTGAAGCTCGGGGAGAAGCTGGTCGAGATCCCGGCGCTGATGGAGATCACCATCCTGCCGAGCTGGACCGACCCCACCGGCAAGCCCTGGCCCAACTACAACCGCCTGGTTCCCTTCAACGGGGCGCTCGGTATCAAGACCGGGTCGACCACCAAGGCGGGCGGCAACCTGCTCTTCGCGGCCCACAAGATGATCGACGGGACCGACCAGCTGATCGTCGGCGCGATCCTCGGCCAGTACGACAGCCAGTCGATCATCGACGAGGTCAACCGGGTCAGCAAGACGGTCATGCTGGCCACCGAGGACGCCCTCAAGGGCGCCACGATCGTGAAGAAGGGCCAGGTCGTCGGGGTCGTGGACGACGGGCTCGGCTCTACCACCCCGGTCGTCGCCACCAAGGACGTGAAGGCGGTCGGCTGGGGCGGGCTCACGGTGAAGCTGGAGCTCACCGACGACGGCAGGACCGTCCCGCACGAAGCGGCGGCCGGTACCGAGGTCGGCACGCTGACGGTCGGCGAGGGCACCAGCCAGGTCAAGGTGCCGGTCGCTCTGGCCCAGGACCTGAGCGAGCCCGGATTCGGGGCCAAGCTGTCCAGGATCGGCTGACGACGGGGGCGGACCGGCTGACGACGGCTCCGGATCGGATGACGACCGGTCCGGCCTGCGGGAAGGCCGACGGAAGGCCGAGGGCGGCCTGAGGGTTCGCCGAGGGGAGCCTCCGGGAATGTGGGCGGGGGGTACCGATCCGGTGCCCCCCGTCCCGCTTCTGTCCGCTTGGTACGTGTTAGCGTCCCGGAACAGACCGAACAGACGAGCAGACGAACAGCAGCCGGAGAGGCCGAACGGCGGTCGCCGGGGGACGCACCGGGCCGGCGGACGACGGGGAGAGCCGTAGTGACCACCGCGGAGCCGAGACCCGGCCGCGAGGCGGACAGCGAGAGAGACCGGACACCCGGGCAGCCCGACGGCTCCGGCGCGGGCGGCTCGACGGGCCCCGCGGACGGCGGCGATCCGGCCGTCGTGGGCCTGGTGCCGACTCAGCGCACCCCGGAACCGGACGCGCACGCCGACCACGAAACGCAGCCGCAGCCGCAGCCGCTGACGAAGCAGCTGCCGAAGCCGACCGGGCCGTCGACGCGGACCGAGCAGCACCCTCAGCCGGTGACGGTGCGGACCGAGCCGTCCACGCCGCCCCCGCCCCGCCCCCGGACGCTGCTGCACCGGCTGACCCGTCACCCCGTGACGATCGCGACGGCCGCCGCGGCCGTCACCCACGTCCTCTGGTTCTTCTTCTTCGCCAACAGCGGCGGCGACATCGCGGCGCAGGACGCCTGGGCCGAGTTCGTCGGCCAGCACCCCGGCACCGCGTACAACCTCGCCTGGTACGGGGGCATGCACCCCGTCTCGTACAGCGTGGTCTCGCCGTACCTGATGTCCCTGATCGGTGTCCGGTCGACGATGATGCTCGCCGGCACCGTCTCCGCCGGGCTGACCGCGATGATCCTGGTACGGGTCAAGGCCGTCCGGAACCCCCTCGCCTGCTCGCTCGCCGGGGTCTTCGCGTACCTGTGCAACGCGCTCTCGGGCCGGGTGACGTTCGGGCTCGGCATGATGTTCGCGGTCGGGGCCGTCGCCGCCGTCTTCTGCTGGCCGTACCGCTGGCGGTACCGGCGCTGGGCCAAGGCGTGCGTCGCCGCGCCGCTCGCAGGTCTCGCGACCGCCTCCAGCCCGGTCGCCGGGCTCTTCCTGGGCGTGGTGGCCGCCGCGCTCTTCCTGCACAAGCGGCGCCCCGGCGCGTACGCCATCGGGCTGCCGCCGGTGGTGGTGGTCGGGCTGTCCTCGTGGCTGTTCCCGTTCTCCGGCACCCAGCCGATGTCGGTGGGCACGCTGTCGCTGCCGTTCGTCTTCGCGGTGTTCGTCTTCGTGCTCGTACCGCGCGACTGGAAGACGGTCCGCACGGCGTCCGCCCTCTACGGCCTGGGCACGCTCGCCACCTACTTCGTGGACTCCCAGATCGGCTCCAACATCACGCGCATGGCGATGCTCTTCGCCGGTGTCGTGCTGCTGGCCGCGCTGCCGTTCACCGCGCCGCGCACCCGCCGCTGGTACGCCCTGGTGATCGCGATCGTCGGCCTCAACGTCTGGATCGGCTTCAAGAGCGTCGCCGACATCGTCCGTACCGCGCCGACCGCCTCCTGGGCGCGCGAGCTGGCGCCGCTGGTCAACCAGCTCCAGGTGGCCGACGCGACGAGGGGCCGGATCGAGGTCGTCCCCGCGAGCAGCCACCGCGAGGCATCGGCCCTGGCGCCGTACGTCAACCTCGCCCGCGGCTGGAACCGCCAGGCCGACATGAAGCGCAACCCGCTCTTCTACGACGACACCCTCGACGGGACGAACTACCGCGAGTGGCTCGACCGCTGGGCCGTCCACTACGTCGTGCTGCCCAAGGGCAAACCGGACAGCGGGGCCACCCAGGAGGCGACCCTGGTCGGTGACGGCCTGCCGTACCTGAAGCAGATCTGGGCCGACGCCAACTGGAAGCTGTACCGCGTCGAGGACCCGACCCCGCTCGCCGACCCGCCCGCCACCGTCCTGAACGCGGAGGCCGACGAGATCACGCTCCGGGTCGCCAAGGCCGGCCGCGTCCTCATCCGGGTGCCCTACACGCGCTGGCTCTCCCTCGTCGACGACGACGGCAAGGGCCTGGACCGCCCCCAGGAGACGGCGGAGTCCAAGGAGCGCACCAAGGACGACGACGAGGCTCCCAAGACCTTCGACAACGTCAACGGGTGCCTCCTGGAGGTCGACGAGGAGACCCACGGCGACCAGTGGACCGAACTCGTCGCCCCCAGGGCGGGCGTCTACCGGCTGGCCGCGCCGTACCGTTTCAGCCCCGGCACCCCGTGCCCGGAGGAGCTGCGCTGACCCGCGGGTCCTCCCGGTCCGGCGCGGGGGCTCCACCGCTCCGGGGCCGTACGAAGGCGTGGTCGCGGGCGACGTCCAGGGCCGCGGCGGGACCGGCGGCCCGCAGCAAGGTGTCCAGCGCGCGTTCCGGGTCGGCGGCGTAGCAGCCGCTCGCCCAGGCGGCGTTCGCCTCGATCACGCTCCAGCCGCCGTCCGCGTCCTGCCCGACGTCCACGACGATCGCGGACGGCAGCGAGTCCGAGGCCGCGGCCAGCAGGTCCGCGCCGAAGACGAGGGCGTCCGGCGACGGCTCACCGAGCCGGAGGCGGCCGCGCTCGGCGTACCGGCTCGCGGTGTGCACCGCCCCGTCGAGGACGTACAGCCGGTACTCGGACACGTACGACAGCACCTCGCTGACCAGCACCGGCGTCTCCGGCTCGACCGCGTCCGGACCGGGCAGCCGGGAACCGTCCGAGTACACGAGGGCCGGGATGCTCTTGTCGTTGGGCGACTTCACGAACACCGGCCTGCGCAGCGTGTACGCCTCCCGGATCGGCATCGCCCGGATCTCCCGCCGCGTGAACGCGATCGGAAGCCTGGCCATCCAGTCGGCCGGGGCCTCCAGCGGGGCGATCCCGAGCACCGGCGCCACGGCGTCGGCGAAGCCCGGCCCGGCGTGCAGATACGCGACGCCGTACGCCGACTCCCGCAGCGCCTCCGGTATCCGCGTCCCGCCCGGCTCCACGGTCCGCAGCCCGCGCCGCGCCGCCGCCCCGGCGATCGCCCGCGCGGACGCGGTGAGGCGGGGCGGGAGTACGAGGACGGGGCGGCGGCGGTCGTCGGTCATGGCAACCAGAGTGCGGTACGGGGACGGGCGCGGCCCAGTGGTTTTCGGGGGTGCTGTGGGGCATCGCCACCGTTACGGTTTCCGCAGGTGGCGGCGGGTTCGGGCAGCCGTCGGGGTCTCGTGGGCACCCGGCGGGGAAAGCGGTTGCGGCGGCCCCGCCCAGCCGATTCGATCGGCTCATGCTCTCCGACGAAGATCTTGTACGGACCCTGGTCGCCGCCCAGTTCCCGCAGTGGGCGGGGCTCCCCGTCAGCCGGACCGGCTCCCACGGCACGGTGAACGCCATCTACCGGCTCGGGGGAGCGATGGCGGTACGGCTCCCGCTCGCCGAGGGCGGCGCGCGGGACGTGGAGAAGGAACATCACTGGCTGCCCCGCCTGGCCGCCCACCTCCCGGTCCCGATCCCCGCCCCACTCGCCCAGGGCGTGCCGGGGGAGGGGTATCCCTGGGTCTGGTCGGTTTGCCGCTGGCTCGAAGGGGTGCCGCTGACCCGGTGGTTGGGGGTTGGCGAGGGTGAACAGGCGTCCAGTGCGGCTGACTCGCCCCCGGACTACAGCGAACTGGTTTCTGATATCGCTCAGTTCATCACCGCCCTGCGCCGGGTCGATCCGGCCGGCGCCCCGCCCGCGTACCGCAGCGAACAGCTCGCGGCCCGGGACGCCGTCACCCGCCGGACGATCGACGCCCTCCGCGGGGTTCTGGGCGATGAAGGCAGGGAGGGGGCTCTCGCCGTGTGGCAGTCGGCGCTGTCGGCCCCCGCGCCGGACGGGCCGGGGGTCTGGTCCCACGGGGACCTCCAGCCCGGCAACATCCTCATCAAGGAGGGCCGGTTGGGCGCCGTCATCGACTTCGGCTGCATGGGCCTCGCCGACCCGGCGCTCGACCTGATGGCCGCCTGGTACCTGCTCCCCGCCGCCGCCCGCCCCCGGTTCCGTACCGCCCTCGACGCGGACGACGCGACCTGGCGGCGGGCGCGCGGCTGGGCCCTCTCCGTCGCCCTCCCCGAACTCGCCCACTACCGCGACACGAACCCGGTGATGGCGGGCAACGCGCGCCGTGTCATTGGCGAGTTGCTGGCGGAGGAAACTGGTCTGCGCGGGGGAACGGTTCGGGCCGAGGGAGCCTGAGCCGGTCGGCGCCCGTGCAGCGGGAAGGCTCATCGGCTCGATGTGGACCTGTCGGCCGTGCAGGGGGTGGAGCGCGGGAGGGCACTCAAGGAGGTGAGCCCTCTCATCCGCGCTTATGCCGCCGAAGTCGATTGGCCGCGTGGGGCCGTGGATCGCGCTCCCGGGGAACCGCCCATCGAGACCGAGACCGAGGAAGCGGCGCCGAACACGCCGGAGCAGACCGATCCGATCACGTCTGTGGCCTACGGCAGGCTTCCGGTGCGAGTGGTCGACGACCTCAACAGCGAAGGCGTCCTGCTCGACACCGATGTGATCGACCTACCTGGCGGCGCGCAGGCGATTGTTGTGGTCAAGGGAAAGGTGGGCGC
Organism: Streptomyces sp. NPDC001770; assembly: GCF_053596135.1. NCBI lineage: Bacteria > Bacillati > Actinomycetota > Actinomycetes > Kitasatosporales > Streptomycetaceae > Streptomyces > Streptomyces sp. NPDC001770. The sequence goes on from NZ_JBSFFN010000020.1 coordinate 117,241, forward strand.
TACGCCCCTGGAGATCCAGGACGGGCTGGAGGCGTGGCGGCGCATCCGCCCGCAGCTCCAAGAGATCGGCGAGCGGTCCGAAGGCCCCGCGTCGGCGGGGTAGGCCACGGACGCTCGGAGGGGCTCGGGTACGCCGGGGCGATGACAGGACCCGGCCCACCGATGACTCGGCAAGTCCCCAACATGGAAGTGACCTTGCCCCCTACGCTGGCAGCGACGAGTTGTTCAGAGAGGGGCGAGGCCATGCCGTTCGACACCAGCCCGGACCCGCACGCGGACCCGATCGCTTTCGGCCAGCGGCTTCAGATCCTCCGTACGCGGCGGGGCGTCACCCGCGAACAACTCGGCGGCCTGATGGGGCGATCCGCGTCCTGGGTGAAGGGGATCGAGACCGGGCGCAGAGGCGTACCCCGCCTGGAAGTCATGCTCCGTCTCGCCGAGGTGCTTCGGGTGCAGAATCTGTCCGACCTGACCGGGGACCAGGCCGCATCCGTGACCCTCTTCACCGGTCCTGGTCACGCCAGGCTGGCTGCCGTACGCGCCGCAGTGGACGCGTTTCCGGTTGGCAGGGCCGAGGTCGCACCGACCGCCGCGCACCTTTCCGCCCGCCTCGCCCGGGCGTGGGCCGCCCGGCACACCTCGCCGAACCACCGGGACGTGATCGGCGCCCTGCTGCCCGACCTGATCCGGGACGCGCAGGTCGCCGTACGGCAGGCCGGGACGGCCAGCAACTGGCGTGCGGCGCAGGCGGCTTTGGCGGAGGTGTACGCCCTCTGCCAGTTCTTCGTGTCGTACCAGCCGGATGCCGCCCTGGTGTGGCGGGTGTCCGAGCGAGGGATGATCGCGGCCCAGCAGTCCGAGGACGGGCACGCGATCGGTGTCGCGGCGTGGCTGGCCGCGCAGGCGCACCGGGACCGCGCGCACTACGACGCCGCCGAGCACGTGGTGGGCGAGGCGCTCCGATACCTGGAGCCCCTTCTCCCGGACAGTACCGAACCGGTCCTGGCGATCGCCGGTGCGCTGCGGTTCGAGGCCGGGTACACGGCTGCGCGCCGGGGCGAGACCGGTACGGCCTGGCGGTACTGGGACGAGGCCCGCCGGGTCGCCAACCGGCTTCCGGACACGTACTTCCACCCGGTGACCAGCTTCGGCCGGGCGATCATGGGCGCCCACGCGGTGACCGTGGCGGTCGAGCTGCACGCCGGCGGCGAGTCCGTACGCCAAGCAGCGGCAGCTGACGCGACCACCATCCCGTCACGGCCGCGCCGGGCCCGCCACCGCATCGAACAGGCGCGCGGCTATCAGCTCGACGGGCAGTCCGATGTCGCGCTGGCCACCTTGGCGCAGGCGCACGAGGCGGCCCCGGAGACGATCCGCTACAACGGGTACGCGAAGAGGATCGTGCTGGAGGAAACGCAGGCGAAGTCGCCGGACCGCCGCCGCCGAGCCTCCGCGCTCGCCGTCCAACTCGGCCTCCTCGCCGCCTGACCGAAGGGGCGCACTCCGCGCCCCTGGTTCCTCATGTCCGCCTCCACCCTTGTGTGACCTGCCCGCACGATCACACCGAGGTGAGCGGATGAACCATCGAGAGTGCACGTACTGCCCGGAGCCCGGACCGGACATCTGCGTGCGCATACACGGCACGGGCGTCGGGCCGGGCACGGCGGTGTACGCGCACGCCGCCTGCGCCGATCAGCGCGGAGTACCGGCTCTCTACCGACTCCTGCCCGAGGCCGAAATGGTGGTGTCCCGGTGACGAGCTCCACCGAGCAGCCCTCCGCCGGGGAGCAGGCGTACCGCGTGTGGCTGGCGCACACCGCGACATGCGCGACCTGCCGGGTCAGCGCGGCCTGCCCCACCTCGGTACGTCTCGGCCGTGCCTGGCGGAAGGCCCGCCGGTGACCTTCCCCCGCTACTGCGTCGACTGCGACCGGACGATCACCGGCGACGCGATCGTCGTCACCGAAGGGCACTCCGCGTCCGGTGCCCGCCCTGACGCGTACGCGCACCCGCCGGGCGACCCGGAGTGCACGGTTCGACGGGCGTCACCGTCGATGCTGCACCAGGTGCTGGACGCGCTTCCGCCGACTGCCCGCCGCTGACGCCTACGCCCGCCGTCGAGGCCGGCTCACCGATTCGGCGGGGCGGACTCGAGGGCGGGCCGGGAACGGAGACGGGCATGACCGCGAGGCGAATCGCACCCGCGCTTGGGCCCATGACCCTGCGCCCGCCACGTGGCAGCCGGTCAGACGCCGACCCGATAGAAGAACTTTCCCCCGTGCTGGGCCACGCGGAGTGCCTAGTACAGGGCAAGCGCGGGCGGGTTGTCGGTGTCGGCCGTCCACTCGACGCGCGAGCACCCGGTGTCGACGGCGATCCCCCTCAGGGCGTCCATGAACGCGCGGGCCACGCCGCGGCGGCGGGCGCCCGTGCGGACATAGAGCTCCTTCAGATACAGCGACGAGTCCGCCCCGGCCGCAGGCCACAGGTAGGTGTAGCTCCCCATTCCGAGGATGTCGTCGCCGTCCCGGGCGAGTAGCACCGTCGCGTGCGGGCGCGGGCCGAAGAGGGCGGAGCGAATCTGCGTCTGGTCGGCCGGGGCCGGGTCGCCTCCGTAGTGCTCCTCGATCTCGCCGAGGAGCACGGAGATCGCCTCGGTATCCGCGTCCGTCGCCGAACTGATCTCCACCATGCTGCTGTCCCTACTCCCCGAGGGCAGCGCCATAAGCTTGCGCAACACCCTTATCTCTGAAACCGCTCGCGCCTCCGGCACCCTAGGTCCTCTCGTTCGGATCATGCTGGGACAGCGGGGACACACACGGGAGGCCACCGTCCGGCTGTGGCGCGCCGTGGCCGAAGTGGCTTGGGTCGCCCACGGTGAGACCCCGGAGTACGTGCCGTACCGACTCTTCGAACCGGTGCAGGATTACCGGGACACCTACTACGACCGGCCGGACCGCAGGTCTATTTGTCTACGATCTTAGTTTCCACAAGCTGTAGATGTAGCATGAGGCGGGTTTTGGGATATCCCTGGGGGCGTTTAGGGGCTTTTCGTGTGGCGCTTATCGCGTTGGGCTGATTCTGGCCGTGCCTCTCCTTGTCTGCATTGCTCGAACGGGAAAGCGCTTTAGGCGTTTCATAACTAAATATTGGCCTATTTGTGGGCTTGGTGAAGGGCTCTCAGGGTGGGGTTTGGATGATCTCCCCCACCCCTACGGTTTCCCTGGCTCCCGCTGGACGCTGCTCAGCCTGCACAACTGTGTCCTGTGACGGATGCCGCAATCCCGAGGACACCACCGCCACCACCCGCTGCAGCAGGAAGTGCTGCCGCGGTGCGAGCGGCGGTTTCCGAGGTGTCCGCGCATGGTGGCGAGGGGGTGACAGCGCCTTCCGCCACTGGCTCAACCTTCACTGACGGAAAGGCGTGACGAGTGTTCTCGGACCCGCGTGTCCACACGCGCAAATGGGCCGCAAGGCATCCAATCCGTACAGGATTGATCATGGGGGCGCTCTTCTGTCTCGCGGAGATTCTGGCCACCACCGACGTTCTCGGGTCCCTGCCATTCGCCATCGCGATTGCAACGATCTTCACACTGACCGCCTTTGGCGAGAGGCGACGATGGAAGAAGCACAGGCTGCCACTCTGACGGACGACTGGGCGCTGCGGTGCTGCTGACGGCCCCGCAGCACCCATCGCTCTTTGAGCTCGGCCCGAGTTCTTCGTCCGAGTCGTCGAGGTGGTTCCGTACGGGCCCGGCGAGATCCTGGCGCCCGGGGCGGCGCGCGGCCCAGCGAGCGCCGTATGTGTCATGAGGGGCTGCGGGGCAGCTCCAACTCGTCTTGCGACGTCGTCCGGTCGCGCCGGGGCAGCAGGAGCGGGGTGGCCAGGATGAGCAGCCCCGTGACCGTGAGGGCCGTGCGCGGGCTGGTGACGTCGGCGAGCAGCCCGGCGAGGGCGGTGAGGGCGGCGATGGACGCCTGCTGGCCGATCGACCAGGCCGACAGGGTGCGGGCGACGAGATGCTGGGGGGTCTGGTCGAGCCGGTAGGTGGCGAGCACCGGGGTGTACAGGCTCATGTTGACGATGATCGCCAGTTCGACGGCCATCACGGTGACGAGGCCCACGACGCCGGGACGCACGAAGACCAGCCCGATCAGCCAGACGGCACGCAGGGTGCCGACGGTCCGGAAGACCCTGTGCCGGCCGTACCGCGCCACGACCCGGCGGGCCAGCCGCGAGCCGATGAGTCCGCCGAAGCAGGGAGCGGCGAAGGCGAGGGCGTACTGCCAGGGCGGGAAACCGAGCTGGCGGAGGAGGAGCACGGCCAGCAGCGGCTCGGTGGCCATGATCAGTCCGCCGACGAGGACCTGGTTGAGGTAGAGCGCCCGCAAGCCGGAATGGCCCATGATGTGGCGCCAGCCGTCGAGCAGCGCGCCCGCCCGGGCCGGGCTCCTGCCGGGTGTCGTCGGTACCTCTTCCCGGTGGCGGATCGCGGTGATGCAGAGCGCGGAGAGCAGGTAGCTGAACGCGTCGGCGACCACGGTGACGACCGGCCCGAACAGGCCGATCGCCGCCCCGCCCAGCGGGGGCCCGACCGCGATGGAGCTCCAGTTCGTCGACTCGAACCGCGCGTTGGCCACGAGCAGGTCGTCCGGCAGGACGAGGGTCTTGAGATAGGCGCCGCTCGCCGCGTTGAAGGCGATCTTGGCCGCGGCGACCACGGCCGAGATCACGAGCAGCTGGACGAAACCGAGCCCCCCGAAGGCGTAGGCGACCGGAATCGTCGCCATGGCCGCGAACCGGGTCAGGTCCATCGTGATCATGACGGGCCGCTTGCGCCGGAACTCCACCCACGGCGCGAGGGGCAGCGCGATCAGGGCGCCCACCGCGGGCCCCACCGCGGACAGCGCGGACACCTCGGCGGGACTGGCGTCCAAGGCCAGCACTGCGATCAGCGGCAGCGCGCCGAACCCGAGCCCGGAGCCGTAGGCGCTCACCGCGTACGCCGTCCACAACCAGCCGAACGGACGGCCCATCGGCCTCCTGCTCACCATGCGCGGCGCTCCCAACCGAACAAACCGACGTTGACCAGTGAGAGCTAAGCGAGTGGCACAACAGCAGGTCAAACAACCGCCCGGCCAGATCTCCACAACCATCCGTTGTTCACTACAGTGGGTCGGCGTGGATCTCGAAGCAGTACGTACCTTCACCGTCGTGGCGGAAACGGGCCAGTTCCAGAGAGCCGCCGCCGACCTGTCGATCACCCAGCAGGCGGTCTCCAAGCGCATCGCCGCACTGGAGCGCGGCATCGGCGTGCGCTTGTTCACCCGCGCTCCCCGCGGCGCCGAGCTCACCATCGACGGGCAGGCGTTCCTGCCCCACGCGCGTGAGCTGCTGCGTGCCGCCGAACGTGCGGTGGCGTCGGTGCGCCCCGGCCGCCGTGCGCTCCGCGTCGATGTGCTCAACTCGCGCGGCGCACAGTCGGGGCTGATGCGCGGCTTCCACCACGCGTACCCCGAGACCGCCCTCGACGTGATGATGCTGTTCGAGATCGAGACGGCCATGACCGCCCTCCGGTCCGGTGCGATCGACGCGTCCTTCCGCGCCGTCGCCGCGCCCGGCCGGCCCCTTCCCGAGGACATCGAGTCGGTCCGGGTGCTCGACGAGCCGCTGCAGCTCCTCACCGGCCCCGCCCACGCGCTGGCGGGCGCCAGGTCGGTGACCCTCGCCGAGCTCGCCGGGCACCGGATCTGGATGCCCGGCATCGTCCCCGGTACCGAATGGGCCGCCTACTACGACGACCTCGTCGCCGAGTTCGGCCTCACCATCGAGGCGACCGGCCCCAACTTCGGCTCCGACGCACTCCTCGACACCATCGCCGACACTCCGGCCCTGGCCACCTTCATGGGCGAGCACACCCGCCTCATCTGGCCCACCGGCCACGACCTGCGGCGCATCCCGGTGACCGACCCGACGCCCGTCTACCCGCACTCGCTCCTCTGGCACCGCGACAACCCCCACCCGGCCCTGGCCACCCTCCGCGCCCACCTCGCCGCCACGACGGCCGACCACGACACCGCCGGGACCTGGACACCGGGCTGGGTGACTCCGCGCTGATCGACGCCCTGACCGTACGGCGGGCGTCCCGCACGGCGAGGACCCGTCGACGTGCGCCGGAGAGGTCGCCGTGGGCGCCATGGGATACCGGGAGAGCGGGCGCCGCCGACCTGCCTCGTGCAACCGGGGCGAGCCGGGGCGAGCAGGGGTGCTGTGCGCGGCGCCGGAGGTGACCGGTGCGGGCCCTCCACTCCCGGATTCAGGTCGAAAGCATGTCCATCATGACAGGCCGGCGCCGTTTTTCGTAGGACGGAACGCACAGTTCGCGAGGCTTGTCCGGTCCGTTCCCCGCCTCCCAGAATCTCCTTCGTGCGTCATCCGGAGACAGGGGGAATGGTGACGATCGATCACGACGCGGTGCTTCGGGCCCGCGTGCTGTTGCTGGGGTCCGGCAGGCCGAGTACGGCCGAACTGGTCGGCGCGTACCGGGTTCTGGCCGAGGTGAGTCCGAAGGCGTACGTGCCGAAGCTGGTCGACGCCCTGCTCGCCCGGCGCCACGAGAGCCGGGATCCGGAGGTGGACGTCGCGCTGGCCGCCGAGGCTTCCCGGGCCGCTCGCAGGATGGACGCAGGGGCGCCGGGCCGGGAGGAGCGGTTGCGCAGGGCCTTGGACGCCTGCCAGGCGTCCCTGTTCGCGCTCGGGCGCAGGGCGGAAGGGCACGCGATCTGCGAGGAGTTGGCCGAGGCCGGCCAGAGCGGGCCGTTGGCACGTGTTCTGGCCGAGGAGGGGCGCTTCGAAGAGGCTGCGGGAATCGGCGAGGAGGCCGCCAGGAACAGGATTCCGGGGCACTCCTTCTGGGACATGGTGCCGTGGGCGGCGAACCTGGAGGGCGCCGGGCAGCACGTCGCCGCATCGGCCGTCTTCAGCGAGCTCATCGAGGAGACCCGGCGTGAGACGGCGGAACAGCGCACCGCTCTGGCCATACTCACCTGGGAGCTGGTCCACTTCTCCCGGATGCGGGAGGCCGCCGGGGACGGTGCGAGCGCCGCGGCCGCCCGGCGCGAGGCCCTGGGCGTCCTGGAGGAGCTCGCGACCACGGGCGAGCCGGAGAACTGGAGTTGCATCCTCGGGTGGTGGAGGACCCTCTTCGTCCTGTCGGGGCGGGCAGCCGAACCCGCCGCCGGCCCCGAGTCCCCGATGCCGCCGTTCGGTACGGAGCACGGATGGTCGCGCGATGTGCGGGACGGCTTTCTCGGCATGCTGCCGGGCCTCGAAGCACAGGCGGCGAGCGCGCGCGAGGCCGGCCGGCTGACCGAGCTGGTCGACCTCCGGCGCAGGATCTGCGTACGCGCGGCCGTCAGCGAAGGCGACCGGCCCTACCTCTTCGAGGAACGGTTCAGGCCCTGCTTCGACGAGGGGGTGACGCTCGCCCGCCGCCTGCCCGACAGCCCCGCACTCCTCGCCCGTGCCCTCACCGACCGGTCGATGTTCTCTGTCGCGGCACGGTCCTTCGGACCCGCGCACGCCGACTTCGCCGAAGCGGTCGCCCTTCTCCACGATTACTGACCGCACCGCCCGGCAGCCAGGCCCCCGGCCCGTGCGCTGGGCACGACGGGCGGCGGCGCGACGGGCGGCGGCACGACGGGCGGCGGCGCGACGGACGGGCCGAGCCGTCACGGTGCCACCGGCAGCCGCGTCCGGGCCTCCCGGCCCGGCGGGGGAGTACGACGAAGGGCCAGGCCGGGGCGTATGCCCTGACCTGGCCCTTCGCCAGAAACCGCGTGCTTGGAGCTGTGCCCCCGGCAGGATTCGAACCTGCGACACCCACTTTAGGAGAGTGGTGCTCTATCCCCTGAGCTACGAAGGCGGGGGGTTGGACAGAACCTTGGACGAAACCCACTGAGTGGATCTTTCCCCGGTCGGGTCGAACCTCCTGGTCACCGGTGCTGCGACACGTTCGCGACCCCGATCCGGAGCCAGCACTTTGCCGTGGCAGTTGGTGACCTCTGACAGGGTAGCGGATGTGGTCCGAGCAGGGGACCAGGCATGTGAGCGGAAGGTGAAGAGGAGCTCCGATGTGACTCTCATCTGTGGATTTACCGGGATGATGGCAGCGCTTGTCTGGTCAACGGGGGGAGAGCGCGGCGCGGAAAGTCCGTTCTGGATCTTCTGCGGTCTCTGCAGGTTTCTAGAGGCCCCCAGGCCGCGTTCGGCTCGCAGGCCAGTACAGCCCGGCATCTTTGCTACTGCCCAGACCTGGTAGTGGACGCTGTGGGGTCACCGTTGGCGGGCTGTAGGCCTCGGCTCGGTGCGCTTACCAGAAGCGCCCCTGGCAGAAGTCGCCGTTTGCGGCCCACGTTCGGTAGGCCACACCGGTCCAACCGTTCGGATCGGCGGCCAGGTGGCTGGTGGCCATGTCCGTCAGGTGGGTCCACACGGCGGCGGCGCCCCCGGACTCGAGCTGTCTGACGAGGTGGTGGTGTATGCCTCTGAGGGTCTGGTTGGCCTTGACGCTGTAGCGCCGGCCCAGTTCGAGGAAGGTGAACTGGTGGCGGACACGGGCGGTGAGGGTGCTGTTCCAGTCGGGCGGAGGGTTGACGAAGTACGTCAGGCGGCCTGCGTCAAGGGCGGAGGTAGCGAGTTCCGCGTCCAGCCAGGTCGCGGTGCCGGTGTGCTCGAAATACGGGTGAAGCAACACCTCCTCGGCGTTCTCGGGTGCCTGGTCGTTCTTGGTGTGGTTGCAGAACCCACAGACCGGCACCAGGTTCTCCGGGGCGACGCACAGTGCCGGGTAGGTGGCCTTCGGCATGACGTGGTCGAGCTGGGTCACGTCGCTGTGCCGACACATCGGGCACAGCTCGTCCTCGGGGGCATCCATGAGCGCGTCATAGAGAGTGCGGCCGGGACCCTTGATCATGCCGCTGCTGTAGACGATGTCCGTTACCCGCTTGGCGGGTATACCGTCGATAGTGTTTTTGTCGCCCTTTAGGCTGTGCAGGGTGCGGGACTGGGCTGCGACCCGGAACGCATTTGCAGCCTTCTCGGCGGTGTCGGCGGCGGCGCGAAGCTTCGTCCCGAGGCTTTCGTTGCCTGCGGTGTCGCGGGACAGCTGGGTGCACGCTTCCCAGCTGCTGCGGGCGCTGAACGTGGGCGGCTCCAGCGGCCACATCAGAGATTGCCTCCCTCTCGGTCGGCCAGCAGGATGCGGACTAGGCCCCGGGCTTCATCGCCGAGCTGCCCGTTGAAGTGGTTGATCACTGCTTCGTAGTCGCCGAACTCGTTGACGACCCTTTCGATCTCGGCGTAGAAGCCGGATCTCACGACTTCGAGACCGAAGATCTCGTGGGTGAGGACCCCGACGTTCTCGCCGTACGTCTCATACCGGGGTCGCCGGACGCGGCTGCGCTGGCCGTTGCGAGTGATCTTGTAGACGCAAGACTTGGGCACTTCCTGGAGCACGACAGGTGAGTGCGTCGCCATCACGGCGACGCCGTTGCGGTCGGTTAGCAGGTCTGAGACCGCACGGATGAAGGCGGATAGCAGCGGGGGGTGCAGGTGCAACTCCGGCTCGTCCAGCAAAATCAGGGTGCGCTCGGCGACTAGGTCCACCAAGCGAGTGAGGGTGATGAGCACGATGGCGTGCCCTGAGCTGAGGCCTATGAAGACCTCGCTCCACAGGCGACCCGATTCGGTGCTGGGATCGGCGGAGGTTGAGCCAGGAACGACGCCGCAGTCGTCGAGGACGGCGGCCTTGAACTGGCGGTCGCTTCCCAACGTTTCCAGGGCTTCCCGCCAGCGCTCGTAGCGTCCGGAGGCCATGATCGAGCGGAGGGCGTCAACAAATTCTGCTGCCAGGTCGACCTGCCTGAGACCGAAGTGCGGGACGAGTCCGATGTGCGTGTAGCGGGCGGCGGGGGAGGGTGGGGTGATATCGGTGAAGGGGTCGAAGGCGCTGAAGGCGACCAGTAGGACGTTGGCGAAGGGCTGTGGCTCCCCGGCTACGGTGGGAAAGTGTTCGATTCTTCCTGCCGTGCCCCGGAGGTAGCCCGCGGGACGTACAGCAGCGTTGGCCAGTGAGCGCAGGAGCGTGGTCTTACCTTCGCCGTTGCGCCCGATGAGCACGTGAATGTTGGTGGGCGGTGACGATTCAGGGGTGACCTCGAACTTCAGAGGGCCGCGGGAGGGGAACGAGGGGTCTGTCTGCGATGGGTGGTAGTCGAACCGGTAGCCGGTCAGTCGGTCTCCGCCGGCCAGGATGCGGTGGAACTGCGTGACGACGGTGGTGTCCGAGAGGCTGCGCAGGAGAGAGATTTGGACGACATCGGCCGGCCGGGACTGCTCGAATGCACCTAGGTCGAGAGCGAGGTCGTGCAGGCCGGTCAGGACCTCGCGGGCCAGCACCGGGCCTAGGTCCCTGATTCTCTCGTAGTACTGGTCGTCCTGGCCGAGGGAGATCCAGGAGCCGAGTGCGTTGGGTAGTCCGCCCCAGTGGGCGCCCGGGTGGAGTGGGCTGGGGCCGGGGACCTGATCAACCAGGGCGACTTTTACGCGCCCGATCTCGATTGGACGGTCGTCTTCGTTTAGCCGGATCCACAGGTCATAGCTGGTTCTGAAGCTGTAGTCGTCCCAGCTGTCCGGGACGAGAATGGCGGCTGGGGGGCCGCTGGCGGAGGGGAAGGTTCTGTCGGGTAGGACGATAAACCGCACGGGTTTCTCCAGCTGTGGCAGCGCTCGAACCCTGAAGCTTATCCCCGCCTCCAGCTACCTATCTCTGGCAACCCCGTACCCACTCACCCGCAGGTGTCAGCCTCGCCCCGCGTCCTGGACACTGCATGTGAGGTCCCGCGCGCGGTGTTCCCCAAGGCGTACCGGGCAGCGCCGCCTCCACCGACCGCTGACCGCCTTTACGACTGGCCGCTCCGGCCCTCCCTGCACCCCAGGTTTGCGGCGCCTTCGGCTTGGGCCTCGGTCAGGCGGTCGGCGAAGTCGGCATAGGCCACCCGCTCCTGCGTGGTCCCGTATGCCGCGAGCCACCCTCGCGCCCAGTCCGACTTCGGCCCGATCTCTTGGCCGTAGGGGTGGGCGTGAGACCAGAGCTCCAAGTTTCCCGACCGCCACCGCCCTTGCTTGTCCTCGACGAGAGGGCCTTCCGCGCGGTTGTCCGTCTTGACACCGTTGACGTGGTGGACGGTCTCCGTTGCCAGCAACGGCCTGCCCAGCAACTCCTGCACGAAATGCCGGTGTTCCATCACGCTCTTACCGTCGACCCGAATCACCCGGTAGCCGCCGCCGTTCACGTAGCCAGCGCCGGCGGGCGCGTATTTCTTCTTCTCGCCCAATGGTTGCCCCAGGGTGAGCCGTCTGTAGTGTGCGGCACACAGATTCTTCGCCCGGCTGGGATCTGTGCACCCGGGAGCATGGCACCAGCCGGTCTGCTTCGTCTTGGCCTGGAGTTCCGAATCGCCAGGGTCGCCCTTGGCCCGGAAACGTAGGTAGTGCCCTCCGCAGAAGCCTTGGGCCTGATGCGGACGCGTGCAACTCTCGACGTCGCATCCCCGTACAGCGGGCGGTACCGCGACCGTGATCGGAGTGATCAGGGCCGCCTCGCCGTGCTTCTTGAAGCGCTGGTAGTGAGCTTGGCACAGCCCCTTGGTGCGACGGGGACGGTCACAGACCGTCGACCGGCAGACATTCGAGTCATAGCGCTCGCTAGGGTGCTCGCCGCCGACATCACCCTCGCGGCGACATCGGGCATAGTGCGTACCGCACCACTCTTTCGTCCGCCGTGGCCGCTCACACCCCGAAACGGTGCACCTTCGTGACCCGACCGCCGGCGCTGCAGTGAAATACGCCCGCACCGGCGCATCCGGGTCGCCGTACTTCTTCCACCTCCAGTAGTGCTTCGGGCACCACCCCCGCGACTCCGCAGCGTTCTGGCACGCCTCCACACTGCACAACTTCCACAGGGCATCCGCCGTCATGCCCGCATGGTGGTCTGCCTCCAGACCCCGACAGGTGCCACGCGCCCGCGTGCATGCTCGAATCACCCTCTTGGCCTGGCAGTGACTTCGAGCATGCGGCGGGACTCTCACTCTGGAACCGGAAGTACTCGCGGCTTTGATCGGAGCGAGGCTCCAAGGCGTCGGCTGGCTTGGGCAGGCTGAGATGGGCTACGCGTTCGTAGCAACGGCCCATGCGGAGGGCCTCGCCTCGGCTTGGAGCGCAGCATGCCGATAGATGACTTGTGGGCGACGGGTGCGGCCTGCGACCACCTGCTGATCTGCCTGCTCTTGCTCCACCGGTCCGAAATTGAGTGCGGTCCGGTGCCCGCAGGATACGCCGGCATTCTGGGGGGCCTCGCAGGGGGCATCAGCCGAAAACGAGTGCCGCGGGCGTTGTTACCTCAGTCCATAGCCCTCGCGAGCCACGTACCGACAGGTCTCGACAAAGTCACGCGCCGCCGCCGGAGTCACTGCCTCCCCATGCGCCGCCTGATTCCCCAGCCGTCGCAGATCATTCAAGATCGAAACCCCACGCGGGGACAGGCCGATCCCTTTCGGCGCCGAGTTCAGCTCAGCCAGGAGGGGATGAGCCTCGCCCCTGTATCTGGTCTGGGGCATTGTGTCCTTCCGCTGAAGAGCCTGGTGGTCGGCGAGCCAGCCCAGACAGTCTTGAGCGGTGGGCTGAGTGCCGGTCGGTGATGAGGTGGACCTTCCGGTCGAAGTGGCCCGCCAATGCGGGTGAGGAACGCCCCAGGCGCGACCGGTGACCTGGTCCGAGCGGATCCCGACCTGGTCGGAGAAAAGGATCTCGGCGTCGTCGATTTTCGCCAGTGGGCCAGGTTGACCCACCGACGCCTCTTCGACTGCACTGCACTATCGGGTCAGATCAGGTTGATTCCGTGAAGAGCGCGTCACGTGCTCGGCATTCGGAGTGGACGCGGTGGCTGGTGGCGTTCTGGGAGAGGGCGAAGCCGAGGAGGTAGATGTTCTGGCGGGCGAGGCCGTAGGAGATCATGCGGCCGTTCCACAGGCTTTGATCGAGTTGGTTGTGGAGGGACTCGGCATCGCTGCGGTAGGGGTAGACGTCTTGGTGCACGCGGGTGGGTTCTGGGATCTGCTGGAGGTGTTCGGCGCGGTGGAAGTCGCGTTCGGCGTCGCTGGGGTGGCGTCGGCCGGTGGCGGGGTTGAGGCCGCCGCGGTCCTCGGGGGTGGTGGTGATGCCGACGGGAACGCGGTAGTCGTGAGCGCCGTGCCGGCAGGGGATGCGCAACAGGTGGTACCAGCGGCTCTTGCGCGTTCCTGCGCGGTGCTCGAGGCGGAGGATGGGGACGGGGATGAGTTCGCTGGTCCCGTCGTCGAGGGGGACGCGCTCGGCGATGCGTCCCTGGTCGCACCACAGATCATGGCGGCAGCGTCCGGGGCGCAGGAGTTCGTAGGCGCGAGGTTTGACCGAGCCGTGCTGTTTGTTGATGACGAGGAGTCCCTGGCGGGCGAGGGCGTCGCGGTGGACGCCGCGGAAGGCCCCGTCGTAAACGACGCCCATGCAGCCGGGAAGGTGGAGTTTGAGGCGCTGGAAGGCGCGGACAGCGACGGCGGCCTCGTCCTCGTAGCCCTTTCCAGCGACGTGATGGACGCGCAGGATGACGCGGCGGAAGTAGCCGTCGTCGCGGGCGGAGGCGAAGAACCACTTGGTGCCGCGGGCGACGGTCTTGGCCTTCTCGCCGTTCTCGTAGTAGATGCGGGCGGCAGGGTCGACCCGGTGCGTGAGGATCTCGCCGGTAGCGGGGTCTTCGATGCAGGCGTGCTCGTATTTGGAGGGGGCCTTGGGAACGGTGGCGTCTCCGACCATGAGCTGGCAGCGCTGAGGGTGTGACCAGTTGCGGGATGTGGTGTCGGGGAACAAGCCCTGAGCCAGAGCTTGTTGCAAGGCGTGCCGCTCGAAGGCTTCGTGGAGGGCGTCCGCGCTGGGGCCGAGGAGATTGGCTTCGGCGTACTGGTACTGCTTGCGTGTGGGTGGGTTGAGGGGAAGCTGGGCCGCGGCGCGGCGTCCAACATTCTGGCGGATCGCTGCTCGGACACGGCGCCAGTCCGAGGGGGAGGCCATGGCGGCGACGGCGGAGCGCTTGGAGCCAGTGACCGGCATCAGCGACGCAAGCAACAAATAGACCAGGGGCGGATACCCGGGCGGGCAGCCAGTCGAGGCCGCAGGCGGGAGGAACTCGGCCAGTTCGTAGGTGGTGGGAAATGCGAGGCAGTCCGCGATGCGGGCGTTCTCCTTGCGCAACTCATGATCAAGTAGCTGGCGCTTACGGCTCTTACGGTCTTTCTCCGGAAGCGGGATGCCGAAGATGTCGTCAGGCATCGGCTTCTCCCGTGGCGTCTGCGGTGGAGGGCTCGTGCCAGGTGTGTCCGATGACCGTGGCGGCGCGGTCAAGGGAGCGCAGGCCGAGGCGAAGGGCTACGTCCTCGATTCTGCCGGTCTTCTGGTAGACCTCCACGCCTGCCCAGGCGGTGATGGAGGCGGGTTTGATGTCCCGCTGGTGGTCCAAGCCGATGCGGCGCAGAAGGTCCTTCAGCGCGACGCAGACTCGGGCTTGCAGTGTGGCGTCGGGGGCCGGGGCGTCCCCGACGGCCAGGCGGGCCTGCAGAGCCGAGACCGAGCGGAGTTGGCGTGCGCTGACGAATTCGGCGCGCCGGGCGAGGACGTTAAGGCCCCAGTCACCCAGCGGGCACCAGCGTGGATCGGTCTTGGTGGAGCCGGGCGCCCACACACGATGGCCTTCGAGGTCGAGGTCCTGCACGGCGATGTGTCCGATCTCGCCGCTGTTCAGCCCGGCCAGCGCCAGGGCCGCAGCCGCGCCGTGGCGGCTGGGGCGGGTGATGAACGATGCCTGGTGGCGCAAGTCGATCACCTCGTCCTCGGCCAGGGGACGCACCTCGCCCGGGGTGCGGGCGGGCAAAACGATGTCGCGGGTGGGGTCGGTGTCGGTGAGGCCGAGCGAGCGCATGGTGCGAAAGACGGTGCGCAGCACCGATCGGCGCAGGTACATGGTGGCGTCGGCCGAGTCCGCCACACGGCCGTGGCGGCTCCGGCCCAATGCGTGGATGAAGTCCTCGGCAAGTTCAGGCGTGACGTCCGAGACGATCAGGGCGCCGCGCACTGTGGCGAAGCGCTCGAAGCGCCCGGCCAGCAGGCCGAACTTGTCCCGGGTCTGCTCGGTGAACAGGCCCTGCGTCACGTAACTCAGCCACTCGTCGTGTACGAGGGCGAGGGCATGGGTGAGTGAACGATCTGTTCCCACAGTGAGGCTCCGTCGCATCGGTTGAGCCGACGGGTCTGGAGCAGGAGCGGAGGGCCTGCGCCCACCGTCCGACTCAAACAGGGGTGAACCGCTTTGAAGTAATGCGTTCCGTACATGCAAGACGTTGGGCACGGCGAAGCCTCACAGCAACAGGAAGGGGAGCTAACGGGTGAAGAGGGCAGCAAAGAGGCCATAGGCTGAGGCAACGTCAATTGGGCCCGCGACAAATTAAACTGACGCGCAACCGGGCCTGGCTGAGGGTGGGCCGGGAGCAGCGGGGATCAGTTGCCGGATGGCGCCGAGGGGCGGTGGGAGAGCGCGAGCAGGATCGTCCGGTAGCCGTTCATGACGGAGATGAACTCTGCGTCCGGCAGCGCTGTCAGCTGCTCAACCGACGCGAGTGCCAGCGGGTCCGCGACTCCCGGAGCCGAGGGGCAGGTAGTGGTGGAGTGTGACGGGGCGGGCAGCGAGAGGTGGCCGTCGCCATCGTGCTCGACCAGCAGCGCGTAGACCATCCACTCCACCAGGAAGAGTCCCCGCTCAGGGCGGCCGGGGAGACCCGCCTGGAGCCGCCCGGCGAGATCACGCTCGGTACGCGTTCCATTGGCAAGGAGCCGGCAGGCGCGACGGTTGAACCAGAGCGGCTGCCAGGCGTCGCGAAGCAGCAGCCGTGCCCGGGTCGGGTCTTCGGCGCGAAGTCGTGTCAGGTTCAGACCCAGAGGGGTCAGGGACCACGCTTTGCGGTCCGGCTCGAGCAACCCGATGTGGATCAGGAATGTGGCCGCCTCCATCGCCGACTTCGGGGCGAGCTTGAGTGCGGAGCTGATGTCCGCAGTGCTCACGGGGCTGCGCTCCTCGCCGCCTAGTCGGCGGATGACGTCGAGGATTTCCTGCGTGCGGCGCGGCGTGATGCGCGAGGTGGGCAAGGCGCGGGAGCCCTGGGCGGCGGAAGCGGTCATCGCGCACCCGCCGAAATGGGCGGGGCGAGAGCGGACGAGCGCTCGCGGAGAAAGAGAGGAGAACGCATGTGAAAGGGCCCTCAGTTGGTTGGCGAAACAGGTGTATTCCGCCATGGACCCGCGCGGGTGCGTGGACATGCACTAGGCTGGCCACGACGCGTGGGCCCTCAGCTGGCGTGTCACGGCGTCGCTGGAGGACCGGGAAGTTGTCCGGCGGCGCCCACACCCGCTGTGGCGGAGAGTGGAACCGTGCTCGATCACGAATCGGGTCGATGATCCTCCTGGACATCGAGGACGACGAAGACGCCGCGACGTGGGCTACGGACTCGCCCCCGCTTCTTCAGCACAGTGAATTTTGCTCGCACCGCGCTCGAGGTGACGCCGGGCCGTACAGCGTCGAGCAGGACGTAGACCTCAGCGAGTGAATACTCGCGCCCGGTCTCCAGGACCTTCAGCATGACATCCGTGAGGGACTCGCCGGAGTCTTCCGGGGGCTCCGTAGGTGGCGCACCGGCACTGGATGCCGTTTGCTCCGAGTGCGTCTGGTAGTCGTTGTCGGTGGCGTCCGGGGTCTCCGTGAAGGTCTCCGCGGCTTCCACCGTGGCTGCAACCGCCGCATGCCGTTCGCGGGCGACACGCTGAGCAAGTCGGGCATCACCCACCACCTGCTCGGCCCGCGCCAAGGCTGCATCCGCAGCCTCCAGACCGAGGCGCTCCGACTCTTCTATCTCCTTCAGGCGTGCGACCAGCGGGTGGACTGTAGGTCCGGACGTCGTCGTCATCGCACCTTCCACGCCAGTTGTCGGATCATCACGCGCCACACCCTACCCATGAGATGCAGACCCCCGCACGAAGATGCAGAACCTTTCTGCACCAAACGTACTTGACGGTGCGTCACCTATGTCTCATCGATGCGCGATCCGTTGCGGCGGCAGGCCGTTGTGTGCGGTGTTGGCGAACAGGGTTACTGCTGAATTGATTTTGCGTGTGGGCAGGTCAACCTGTGCGCCATTCAGTCAAGTTATATGAGACAGCGCCGTCGCGCGGGCTTCCTGGCGCCGGTGCGGGCAAGGTGCTGCACACGGGGCGCCGCGAAGAGGGGAGTGCTGCGCCCGGTGCGTGTTCGCCCTCGCGGCTGCGTAGCGGAGCGGCATGGGTTGCAGAGCCCTGCGGCTTTGAGGGTCCGGCTCCCGTGCGTGAAGGCGTGGCACGATCAGGGAATGCCGCGCAGCAACAACGACCGCAACCCCCTGCGCTACGTACGGGAGGGCACCTGGCCCGAGGTGCTGCTCACGCCCGAGGCGCCGATCAGCGCACACTGCGGCCTCCTCCTCGCCCGCAACATGGAGCAGGTGATGGCCGAGGAGCACATCTCCCGGCGTCACCTCGCCGAGGTGGCCGCCGTGGCTCACTCCACTGTCTTCCGCGTACTGAGCGGAGATGTCCTGCCCGACATCGGCACGCTCGCCAGGATCGAACACGCGCTCCACAGGCAGGTGTGGCCGGCCCTCGAAGCCGTTCGAGCCTCTATTGAGAACGCCTGCCCGTAGACCGCGTCGCGCTGTGGCGCTGAGCCTTCAACGATCCAGCGTGATCCACCCGTCGGGGATCCAGCCCTCCACGTAACCCGTGAGGAAGGTTCCGAGCTCGCGCGGGAACACCCTGTGTTCGAGTAATGCCACCTCGGTCAATGGCCACCAGGCCGAATGCCTACCGAATGCCGCTGCCTGCACGGGGCCTGCGGCCGTGAAGACGAACAGGCGCACCACGTTGTGCGTGATCACCCCCCGCTCAACGGAGTAGGTGGACATACGGCCGACCACCTCGCCTTCGCGAAGACCGCACCGCACCGACGCGGCACGCTGCCACCGGTGAGCAGCAGCTCTGTGCGTCGCCCGCCCGGCAGGAGCCTGAAGCGGATGCAACGTTGCGCCGTCCGGACCGCAATGAAGGAGAACGTGCGTTCCGTCGGTGGAGAGAAGGCAGATCAGCGCGGAGCGACGTTGTCGCTGACGAATAGTGCTCATGAAGAACAGGAGGGCGCACCGCTCCCGGCAGCGCACCCGGACGTGCACCAAGCGGTGGAAGCCGTCAGTTTGCGGACAAAACTGAGTCTATATCAAGTGACGCTAAGTCAGGCGCGGAATATTTGGTGGTGCTATTCTGAGGTTTAAATCGAGGCGTTGAGGAGGTGTGGAGGATGGACGGCACTCAGGCGCACCCGGGGATGCTCGTGCTGTTGCGCGAGTCCCGCGGGTTGACGCAGGTGGAAGTCTCCGACGCCATGACGAAGGCCTCGGCACCGGGCACAACGGTGGTCTCGCAGGGATACGTGAGCCGCGCAGAGTCGGGCCGCCTTACAGTCACGGACGACCGACTGGAGTGGTACGCCGCCGCTCTCGGCTACCCGGTCGCCCTACTGTGCCTCGACCCCCAGGTGGGCGGGGTAGGTGTAGGCGTGATCCACCATCGGAAGAAGGCGGCCCTCCCGGTTGCCGCACTCCGCTGCATACATGCGCAACTGGCTCTGACCCGCGTGCAGCTCCAAGGACTCGCAGCGGCTGCTGAAATACCCTCCGGACAGAACCAGTTCTTCCGAGTCGAGCTCTCCGCCCTCACTACCGCGAAGGACGCAGCCCGGCAGGTACGCAAAGCCTGGGAACTTCCCGCAGGACCGATCGTCGACATGATCGAGGCTGCGGAGACCGCCGGTGCGCTGGTGGCCGTACGCAACCTCGGAAGCAACCTGCTGGACGCCGTCAGTCAGTGGGACGGAATCGATGCCCCGCTGCTCCTGGTCAACAGCTACGCGCCGGGGGACCGCTGCCGGTTCAGCGTCGCCCACGAGCTGGGGCACCTTGTCATGCATGCGGAACCCGGAGCCGGGGCGCAGCAGGAAAAGCAGGCCGACGCCTTCGCGTCGGAACTGTTGATGCCGGCCGCCGACATCCGGGGCGCCTTCTCGGGCGGGGTGGACCTACTGAAACTGATGGAGCTGAAGCGAACCTGGCGAGTCTCCATGAGCGCACTGTTGCGCCGCGCACTGGACCTAGGCGCCCTGAGCGAATGGCAGCACCGCACCGTCATCATCGAGATGTCCGCGCTCGGCTACCGCACCACCGAACCTGTAGAGATCCCCCGCGAAAAGCCCCGGACCGTGCCCGCGCTCGTGCACACCCTGCTCGAGAAGCGCGGTCTCACCCTCGAAGCGGCAGCAGCCTGCGCACGGCTACTGCCCGAGGACTTCCAGCACCTGTACGTCGAAGGACACCGCACCACGCCCCTGCCGCCGCACTGAAGGACTTGTCCATGACCGACCCTTCCGCCATCCCGCACCAGCGCCCCGCCTCCGCGAGCCACCCCGCGCTCACTGGCTTGAGTGCTCTGCGCGGCCGCATTTTGATCCAGACCCGGTTCGACCGCGTTGGCCAGGTCCAAGACCACCTCGCCTCTGCATACAGCGGACTGATCATCAGCGGACGCAACGCCACGACGAAGGCTCTGCAGATGCGGGGCGAAGGGCACAGCGGAGTACTCCTCGCCGACCCGGCCCTCTACGAGGGGGCTGTCGCGACCGAGGACGACCCCTTCCCGCAAACCGAGGAGAACGGCTTCTTCCTCAACGATCCGCTTGAGCTGTCGCTGGAACGACAGAGGGCCGCGAGGGTCTCGGCACCCATCACACCGACCGGCTACATCCGGGCCGAAGACTCTGACGCACTCCGGGCAGCGATCACACGCATGGAGAAACTCGATGACCCCGATGTGATCTTCGCCGTGCCGATCGACGTGGCCTGGCTGCGGAGCGAGGAGTCCGTGGAGCAGCTGATCGCCTACCTGAAGATGGTCAGGGGACCGAAAGCCGTCATTTTGGGCGGACAGATGGACCCGCTCGCACGGTACGCCAAGGCGGTCCACCACCTCCGGCAGTTGATCGCGCAGGTGCCGGAAACCGCGCTGCTCCGCACCGACCTTGCGGCCTTCGGAGCACTGGCCGCCGGCGCCACCTTCACCGCCTTCGGCGCGACCGGCTCACTGCGGCACACCATCGCCCCGGGCGAGAAGGTCCAGACTGGCAAGAAGAAGGGCGGCCCCACCTCGCCGCACGTCCTTCACCCCGACCTGATGGACTTCTTCCTCGGCGAGACCCTGGCGAAAAGGTACGCCGCCGCGACCGTGCCGATTTGTGAGTGCTACGCCTGCAAGCACAAAAAGCTCGACAGCTTCACCAGTAATACGTCGCCGATCCCGGCGGAGGCGGCAGCCCACAACATCGCCGTACTCATGGGATGGCTCCGCGACCTGCGCGCGATCGCCCCGGGAATCGCACGCGAACGCTGGTGGTACGAGCGCTGTCGCACCGCAGTGGACCAGTACCCGCTGCTCAACGCCTCCCTCGAACTGCCCAAGGGGTTCCAGGTGCCCGAGCAGCTCAAACGCTGGGCCCTCGCTGACCCGGGAACAGTCCCGGTCAAGGCTGCACAGACTCAGCGCACCCGCTGATACAACTCCTCGACGAACGCCCAGGCTGCCGCGGTGTACCGCTGCGGCCTGTAGGCGCGAGGTTCCAGGATCATTTCCACCCTGTCGCCCGCAGGGGCGAACACGCCGATGCCGTAGAAATCCGCTTCCGCCAGCGACTCTTGCGGGCGCGTGGGACGACGATCCAGCAGCATGGCCCGGCGGCAGAAGGGGGCGAACCGGCCTGCTCCCTCCAGTCCTTGCCGCCAGCCGGAGGCCCGCACCACAGCCAGATCGACCTGCATCGGGCGGACCGCCCGTCGCATGACTGTGCTGCGATTCCGATCCGCAGACCCCTTCGGCAGCGCGCGCACTGCTCGGTGCTCCCGCTGGTCGAGCGAGGCCAACGGAACGGGGAGGCCTACCGGAAGCGTTAGGAGGGTCTCCAGCGGGGGCAGCTTGTCCAGGCGTGCAGCCGAAGCCTCGCGGCGCCGTGAGTCCTCAGCCGCGTCAAGGCGGTAGAAGAAGAGCGCCTCGGTGCCCAGTGCCGGAAGCAGAGCCGAGCGCCCGCCTCGCCCCAGCAACGAAGCAGAAGCAGTCTGCACCGAGTTGCCGATCGCTGAACTCGTCAAGGTCACCATGGCCCCACCCTGCCTCACTGGGGGGCTGTCCGAAAACAGCACCCACCGTTATTCATGTAACCCGGTTCGGTCCAGGTATCTCCGCCACGCAGAGCAAGAGGCCCTCCAGGTGCTGCCAGAGCTCGACATCGTCGCTCCGCCGGTACCACTGACGCCGTTCCCCGGGCTCCCTCGGCACGCGCACCGCTAGGCCTGTTTCCACCAGGGACCGGGCAGGGCCCTGGTAGAGACTTGGGGACACGTTGTGCGAGGCGGCGAGATCTCCCAGGCAGACCCCTCGGGGATCCGCGAGCGCCAGCGCCAGAAGGACCTCGGCCCGATACCGATTGCCGAAGAGCTTCACTGAGACCGCACGCAACCGGTCGGCTTCTCTGTGAGGCATGATTCATGATTCGTTTATCGTGGCCCATATGTCAACTCTGCAGGTAGGCGCCGGGAGGGCCGCGAGGAGGTGGTAGGGATTGGAGGCGCCGCCACCCTGGAATGGCGGATGGATGGCGGATCGGTGCAGCGCGACGGCGGCGTGCAAGGCGCACGTTCATGGAGGCCAGAAATAAGTGGCGTTCAAGGACTTGCCACTGGGCGCACACCAGACGGTGGAAGCCATGCGTTAAGGGTCTGGCATTGAAGTCCGCGCCTCGGGGGGACGGCCAGCCGGCCAGCCGTGTTCACCCGCGGAAACGCTGAGTGCGTTCCGGAAACGGACCCCGTGCGTTCTGCGAACCGCACTAGACACAGTGCTGACCTGCGGCTTTGGAATTTTTCTAACTGATCGTTTCAGAATGAGTTGAGCCGTGGGTCTTGCGCTCGACGATCTTGGTCGGCAGGGTGTCCGGCGTGCGTGCTGATCTTGTTCCTGACG
>NZ_JBSFFN010000021.1:0-133893 GCF_053596135.1 Streptomyces sp. NPDC001770
TGAAGTTCTGTGTGGATTCCTGGGCCGGGTTCTTCTGGTTGCCCATGGAGGGGGCCGCCGCGCCGGTCAGCGGCGCGGCGGCGGGGGGCGTACGGGGATCGCTTCCGGTCATCTTCACACTGCCTTCGTCCGGTCGGGCGGGCCCGCGTGCCGACTGCCGCCGGGCCAGAACCAGCGTCGGCCGACCGGGGCGGTCCCGCAACACGCGAGCGCGACACCATCCGGCCGACGGGGCCGGCCATGGCCGGCCATTCCCGCTGGCGGCCTTCAGACTCCGGTCGTGCCGTCGAGCATCTCGCGCAGGATGTCCAGGTGGCCGTTGTGCCGGGCCGTCTCCTCGGTGAGGTGGAGAAGGATCCAGCGCAGGTCGACGCGCAGCCCGTCGCGGATCGTTCTCTCGGCCCGCTCGTCCAAATCGTTCCCGGCGACCAGTTCGCGGTAGCGGGCGCTCTGCTCGGCGTACTCGTCGAGCAGTTGTGCGAGCGGGAAGTCGACGGCGATGCGCATCTCGCGGTCGGGGTCCTCGTCCGTCATGGGGGCCAGGTCCTCCTCGCCGAGGAAGACCACCTGGAACCAGTAGTACTCGACCCAGCGGAGGTGGTTGATCAGCCCACTCATGGTCATCAGCGCTGAGCCCGGCAGGAGCGCCTTGCGGGCGTTCTCCTGGGAGACTCCGTCGCACTTGGCGCGGGCGGTCTCCCGCGCGTAGTCGAGGAACGTGGTGAGCTGGGTGCGCTCGTCCCACGCGGGAGGCGTGTCATCGATTCTCGTCATCGCGCGAAGGATTCCCGACCACCGTGCCCGCTGTCGAGGCATTTGCCGGCGGCGCGGCCTGCTCCGACACCCGGCGTCTCCTCCAGCTGCCGCCGCTGGAGGAGACGCGGCACGAATGACCCTGGGCTAGACCCCACCGCGGGGAGGTGCGTTGGTGATGTCGAGGTAGACATGGTCGGCCTGGGGCCAGGTCCGGTTGATCGTCCCCCGGATACGGACGGAGACCCGCTCGACCTCCTCGCTGTCGATGCCCGGCGACAGGTCGACCCGGGCGGCCACCAGGACCGAGTCGAGCCCCAGCCGCATGGTGAGGAGGGACTCGACGTTGTCGATCTCCTCCTGGCTGCCGAGGAAGTCCTCGATGTCCTTCTGCAGCGCGGGGTCGGCGGACTCACCGATCAGCTGGTCGCGGGCGTCCCGGCCGAGCCGGAAGGCCACGTAGACGAGGAGCAGCCCGATGGCCAGCGAGGCGGACCCCTCCCAGACCACGTTCCCGGTGACCAGGTGCAGCGCCATCCCGGCCATGGCCAGGACCACTCCGAGTACGGCGGTGGCGTCCTCCGCGACCACCGTGCGCAGTGCGGGGTCCTTCGCGCCGCCCTCCTCGCCCCGCACCTGGTGCAGGGCCCGGACGAGCGACGTGCCCTCGGCCACCAGCGCCACACCGAGGACGGCCAGGCCGACCGCGTAACCGGACGGGGACTCCTGGTCGTGGCTGCGCAGTGCCTCGAAGCCCTGGAAGAAGGAGAAGCAGCCGCCCATGACGAAGATCCCCACCGCCGCCAGCAGGGACCAGAAGTACCGTTCCTTGCCGTAGCCGAACGGGTGACGCGCGTCGGGCGGGCGGCGGCTGCGCCGCAGCGCGGCGAGGAGGAAGACCTCGTTCATGCTGTCCGCGACCGAGTGCGCCGCCTCCGACAGCAGGGCCGGGGAGCCGGACAGGAGGCCGCCCACGGTCTTGGCGGCGGCGATCACCAGATTCGCCGCGAGGGCGACGAGCACGGTGATCCGGGTCCGCCGGTCGGCGTCCTTCCCGCTCTCCGCGCCCGCCGCCCCCGCGCCGGGTGCGTCCGGGGGAGCACCGGAGGACCGGCGCTCGGTGCGTATCGCCTCAGTCACGGGGCCGGTCGCCCTCCGGCGGAGTGGTTCCGCCGTCGTGCTCCCCGAGCTCGTACGGGGAGAGGGCGTGACCGTCGTCGGGGAAGCGGTCCTCACCGTGCACGTTCTCCTGCTGGATGTGCGAGCGATGGTCCGGCGGGATGGGCTGTTCGTCGGCGCGCGGGGGCGGCAGCTCCTTGTCGCGGCGGCGCATGCCGAACCAGAAGGCGCCGATGAGCAGGGCCACGACAGCGACCGCGGCGATGATGAGGCCGGTCCCCAGCGCTCCGGATACGGCGAGCGTGGAGGATGCGGCGGCCTGGGCTCCGTTCGATACGTCCATGCATGCCGGATACCCCGGATACGAACCGTCAGACAGCCATTCATTTGAATTCATGTTTTGTAGCGATATGACCGGATAAGTGTTTTGTATGGTGAAAATTGGCTACACGATGATGACCGAGCAGACCGGCCCCCGGGAGCTGGTGGCGGACGTCGTCGCCGCCGAGCGTGCGGGATTCGACTTCTCCGTCACCTCCGACCACTACTTCCCCTGGCTGTCCGAGCAGGGGCACGCCCCGTACGCGTGGACCGTGCTCGGCGCCGCCGCGCAGGCCACCACCACCATCCCGCTCATGACGTACGTGACCTGCCCGACCGTGCGCTACCACCCGGCCGTCGTCGCCCAGAAGGCCGCGACCCTCCAGATCCTGTCCGGGGGACGCTTCCGGCTGGGGCTCGGATCGGGCGAGAACCTCAACGAGCACGTCACAGGCGCCGGGTGGCCGCGCGCCAGGGTCCGGCTCGACATGCTGGAGGAAGCGGCTCGCATCATCGGGGCCCTCTTCGACGGAGGCGTGGTGAACCATGCCGGTACCCACTTCCAGGTGGAGAACGCCCGTCTGTGGGATCTTCCGGAAACCCGGGTCCCGATCGGGATCGCCGTCTCCGGACCGAAGTCCTGCGCCATCGCGGGCGAACTGGCGGACCTCGTCGTCGCCACCGAGCCGAAGGCGGAGCTGCTGGACGCCTTCGCCCGCCACGGCGGCGCGGGCAAGCCCTCGGTCGGCCAGCTCCCCGTCTGCTACGACCCCGACCGGAGTGCCGCCGTGGCCCGGGCGCACGAGCAGTTCCGCTGGTCGGTGAACGGCTGGAAGGTCAACTCCGAGCTGCCGGGGCCGGACGGCTTCGACCAGGCGACCGCGTACGTGCGCCCCGAGGACGTCGCCGGGGCGATCCCCTGCGGGAGCGACGTGGACGAGTTCACCGAAGCGGTCCGCGCCTACCGGGACGCGGGCTTCACGGAGATCGCCCTCATCCAGGTCGGCGGGGCGCACCAGCAGTCCTTCATTTCCTGGGCGGAGAAGAAGCTGCTGCCCGCGCTCCGCACCCTGTAGGCCCCGTTCCCGCGTTCGATCTCCACGCGTACGCGGTGTCTTCCCGGGCAGGACCCCGGGACAGGCACTCCGCCGACTGCCGTATCCGTGTCGCCGACTTCCGGCCGCCGGGCGAGCCTGGGAGCGGGCCGGCTCCGCCGCGTCCGGCTCCCGAGAAAGGAACCATGGTGAACACCAGCGACAAGACCGCTTCCGGGCATCAGGAGAACTACGACGTCCTGGTCTCGCTGAGCGAGTGCACGACCGACGACGCGAGCACCGTGTTCGAGGTGCTCCGCCGCTCCTTCACCTCCGACCGGTCGGCCGCCGACTCGCCCTCCGACACGAACGGGCCCCGCCCGACCGTGTGGTCCGCGACCGTCGACGTCTCCACGAAGAAGGAGGCCGCCGGACCCGTCCCGCTCGCCGGGCCGGTCACCCTCGACGCCCAGGGCGGCTACTGGGCGGTGGACCGGCTGCGAGGACATCTCGGGGAGGTCTTCTCGGTGGAGGAGGTCGGTACCGCGGCGGGGGACCAGGAACAGGAACTCAGGCTGCGGCTCTCCAGCCGCTGACCCAACCGCCCCGCACCGCCACCGTCCCGACGGGCAGAACGGAAGGCCCCGCGCATGGAACCCCACCGGCCGGCCGAGGACGCGGAGACCGTCCTCCGGATCACCCCGGGAGAACCCGGGGACGGCGGCCCGCCCGGCGGCCTCCCCGGAAGTTCCGCCGTCACCCTCCACGTCAACGGCGCGGCCAGGACGGTGACGCTCGACCACCGCACCACGCTCCTCGACGCCCTGCGTGAACACCTCGGGCTCACCGGGGCCAAGAAGGGCTGCGACCACGGGCAGTGCGGGGCCTGCACCGTCCTCGTCGACGGCCGCCGCGCCAACAGCTGCCTGCTGCCGGCCGTCGCCCAGGACGGCGCCCACGTCACCACGGTCGAAGGGCTGGCCGAGAACGGGCGGCTCCACCCCGTGCAGGAGGCGTTCGTGGACCGCGACGCCCTCCAGTGCGGCTACTGCACCCCCGGCCAGATCTGCTCCGCCGTCGGCATGCTCGCCGAGGCCGAGGACGGTTTCCCCTCCCACGCGACCGGGCCCGCAGCCCTCGCCGCGGGCGGGCCCGTCGCCCTCGGGCCCGACGAGATCCGGGAGCGGATGAGCGGCAATCTCTGCCGGTGCGGCGCCTATCCGCACATCGTCGAAGCGATCGAGGACGTGGCCCGTTGAGACCTTTCGGCTATCTGCGGCCCACCTCCGTCGCCGAGGCGGTACGAGCGGTGGCGGGGCACCCCGGCGCCCGCTTCCTCGGCGGCGGGACCAACCTCGTCGACCTGATGAAGCTCGGCGTCGAGACGCCGGGCGTCCTCGTCGACGTCACCCGGCTGCCTCTCGACCGCACCGAACCCACCCCCGAGGGCGGGCTGCGCATCGGGGCGACCGTCCGCAACAGCGATCTCGCCGCGCACCCCCTCGTACGCGAGCGGTACCCGGTCCTCGCCCAAGCGGTGCTCGCCGGGGCATCGGGCCAGCTGCGCAACGTCGCCACCACCGGCGGCAACCTCCTCCAGCGCACCCGCTGTCCGTACTTCCAGGACGTGTCCAAACCGTGCAACAAGCGCACCCCCGGCACCGGTTGCCCCGCACGCGAGGGCGCTCACCGCGATCTCGCCGTCCTCGGCCACTCCGAGAGCTGCGTCGCCACCCACCCCTCGGACCTCTCCGCCGCCCTCGCGGCCCTCGACGCCACCGTCGTGCTCCACGGGCCGGAGGGCGAACGGACCGTGCCCGTCACCGGGTTCCACCGGCTGCCGGGGGAGAACCCCGACCAGGACACGGTGATCCGCCCCGGCGAACTCATCACCGAGGTAATCCTGCCCCCGGCCCCCGACGGCTCGGCGCAGCTCTACCGCAAGGTCCGCGACCGGGCCTCGTACGCCTTCGCGCTCGTCTCCGTGGCCGCCGTCCTCACCGTGCGCGAGGGCCGCGTCCAGCACGCCGCCCTCGCCTTCGGCGGTCTCGCCCACCGCCCCTGGCGGGCGACCGCGGCCGAGGCCGTGCTGCTCGGCGCGCCCGCCACCGCCGAGACCTTCGCCCGCGCCGCCGACACCGAACTCGCCGCCGCCCGGCCGCTGCGCGACAACGCCTTCAAGGTGGACCTCGCCCGCAGGCTGACCGTCGACGCGCTCACCGAACTCACCGGACGGACCGACCCCCGTTCCGCCTGAACCGCACCCCACCCCGCCCGAGGACCCGTCATGAGCCACGCCCCCCAGCCGCTCGGTGCCCCCGTCGTCCGCCGCGAGGCCCGGGAGAAGGTCACCGGGGCGGCCCGTTACGCGGCGGAGCACACCCCGCCCGGCTGCCTGTACGCATGGCCCGTCCCGGCCACCGTGCCCAGCGGGCGGGTGACCGCGGTCCGCACCGCCGACGCGCTCGCCCTCCCCGGCGTCCACACCGTGCTCACCCACGTCGACGCGCCCCGTCTGCACACCCCCGACGATCCGATCCTCGCGGTGCTCCAGGACGACCGGGTCCCGCACCGGGGCTGGTACGTCGCGCTGGTGGTGGCCGACAGCCTCGAAGCGGCCCGGGCCGGAGCCGACGCCGTGGTCGCCGAGTACGCGCGCGAACCGCACGACGTCGTCCTCACCGACGACCACCCCGGGCTGTACACCCCCGAGAAGGCCAACGGCGGCTTCCCGGCCGTCCGCGAACGCGGCGACTTCACGCGGGCCTACGAGGACGCGGAGAACCGGATCGACACGACGTACCGGATCAGCCCCCTGCACAACCACCCCATGGAGCCGCACGCCAGCACCGCCCAGTGGGCGGACGGCCGGCTGACCGTCCACGACTCGAGCCAGGGCTCCAGCACGGTCCGCGACACCCTGGCCGCCGTCTTCGGCATCGACCCCGGCCGGGTGACCGCGATCTCCGAACACGTCGGCGGCGGCTTCGGCTCGAAGGGCACCCCGCGCCCCCAGGTGGTGCTCGCCGCCATGGCGGCGCTGCACACCGGCCGGCCCGTGAAACTCGCCCTGCCGAGGAAGCACCTGCCCGCCGTCGTCGGCCACCGCGCACCCACCGTGCACCGCGTCCGGATCGGCGCCGACGACGACGGCGTGATCACCGCCCTCAGCCACGAGGTCGCCACCCACACCTCCACGGTCAAGGAGTTCGTGGAGCAGGCCGCCGTACCGGCCCGGATCATGTACGCCTCCCCGCACAGCCGCACGGTGCACCGGGTGGCCGCCCTCGACGTCCCGAGCCCGTCCTGGATGCGCGCCCCCGGCGAGGCGTCCGGGATGTACGCCCTGGAGTCCGCGATGGACGAACTGGCCTGCGCGCTCGGCATCGACCCCGTCGAGCTGCGGGTACGCAACGATCCCGCCACCGAGCCCGACTCGGGGAAACCGTTCAGCAGCCGCAACCTCGTCGCCTGCCTGCGCGAGGGCGCCGAGCGCTTCGGCTGGCACGACCGCGACCGCCGCCCCGCCACCCGCCAGGACGGGCGCTGGCTGCTCGGTACGGGCGTGGCCTCGGCGACCTACCCCTTTCTCGTCGGGCCCTCCTCGGCCTCCGCGCACGCCGCGGCCGACGGCAGTTTCCTCGTCGAGGTGAACGCCACGGACATCGGCACCGGAGCCCGTACCGTCCTCGCCCAGATCGCGGCCTCGGCGCTCTCCACCGGCGTCGACCGGGTCCGGGTCGCCCTCGGCGACAGTGACCTGCCCACCGCCCCGCTCGCCGGCGGCTCCTCCGGCACCTCCTCCTGGGGGTGGGCGGTGCACAAGGCCGCGGCCGCCCTCGCCGCCCGGCTCGCAGAGCACTCCGGCCCGCTGCCCGCCGAGGGCATCACGGAGCGCGCCGACACCGGGGAGGAGACCGGCGCTGAGTCCCCGTACGCCCGGCACGCCTTCGGCGCCCACTTCGCCGAGACCGCCGTCGACTCGCTCACCGGGGAGATCCGGGTGCGCCGGCTGCTCGGCGTCTACGCCGCCGGACGCATCCTCAACGCCCGTACCGCACGCTCCCAGTTCATCGGCGGCATGGTCATGGGCATCGGAATGGCGCTCACCGAGGGCAGCACCCTGGACCCGGTGTACGGCGACTTCACCGAGAGCGACCTCGCCGCCTACCACGTACCGGCCTGCGCCGACGTGCCGGCCATCGAGGCGCACTGGATCGACGAGGACGACCCCCACCTCAACCCGATGGGCAGCAAGGGGATCGGCGAGATCGGCATCGTCGGCACCGCCGCCGCCATCGGCAACGCCGTGCGCCACGCCACCGGGGCGCGGCTGACCGAACTCCCGCTCACCCCGGACAAGGTCCTGCCGTACCTGCTGTAGGCCTCTCGTCGAGGGCGCTCCGTACCCTGTGGGAGCCGCCTCCACCAGCGGCGACGGGCCAACTGTTGCGCACCCGGCTCAACGGCGTCACCCTGAGGAGTGACACAGAAGTGATGGCCGCTCACGCTTCGTGCTCAGGGGTCGTCGGTTCACGACGGACACGCACGTGGGCCTCGCGGTGAGGAGCCCCGACGATGACCGTTCCACTCGACCGGCACTATCTGGTCGAACTGCAGGTGTCGGCAGAACGCGTATCCCAGCTGCGGCGCATCGTCGCGGCGCACCTGCGCCACTGGAGTCTCGAACTGCACGTCCGCCCGGTCTGCCGGGCGCTGGAGGAACTCCTGACCAACGTCCACCGGCATGTCGGCGGCGACAACGAGTGCGTCATCGAACTCCGCTGGACCGGCCGCCATCTGACGGTGGCCGTGACCGACAACGGCGCGGGGATGCCGAAACTGCTCGCCGTCGGCGGCGGACTGAGCCGGGTCATGGCACTCAGCGACAGCTGGGGCACCTGCCGGACCGATGACGGCAAAGTCGTCTGGTTCACCCGGTACGCCGAGGTGGCGCGCCCGACCGGCCTGCTGCCCCGTACGCCGCTGGATACCGTCCCCGAGTCCCGGCCGCTGCCCTCCGCGGCTCTGGCCTGACCGTTCCCGGCCCCCTGCCCGGCCGGTCCGGATCGCGTGCCCCGGGCGCGCATGATCCGCGTCGGCCGGGTAGGCGCTGCCACGGAGCCCGCGTTGCGCCGGGCGCGAAGGCGCGGGACGGTCGAAGAACCCAGGCAAGGAGGCAACAGCCATGCCCATCGCGACGGTCAACCCCGCGAACGGCGAAACGCTGAAGACGTACGACGCGATCGGCGAGGCGGAGATCGAGCGGCGGATCGCCACCGCGTACGACACCTTCCGCACCTATCGCACCACGGGCTTCGCCGAGCGGGCCGCCCTGCTGGAGAAGGCCGCCGACCTCCTGGACGCCGAGCGCGACGCCATCGCCCGCACGATGACCCTCGAAATGGGCAAACCACTGGCCGCCGCACGTGCCGAGGCCGCCAAGTGCGCCAAGGCCATGCGCTGGTACGCGGCCCACGCCGAACGGCTGCTGGCCGACGAGCATCCCGCGGACGAGGACGTGAAGGACTCCGGGGCCACCCGCGCCCGGGTCCACTACCGGCCGCTCGGCGTCGTCCTCGCCGTGATGCCGTGGAACTTCCCGCTCTGGCAGGTGGTCCGCTTCGCGGCGCCCGCGCTGATGGCGGGCAACACCGGGCTCCTCAAGCACGCGTCGAACGTCCCGCAGACCGCCCTCTACCTGGGCGACCTGTTCCGCCGGGCCGGCTTCCCCGCCGGGGCCTTCCAGACGCTCCTGATCGGCTCCGGCGCCGTCGAGGCGGTCCTGCGCGACGACCGGGTCGCCGCGGCCACCCTCACCGGCAGCGAGCCCGCCGGCCGCTCCGTCGCCGCGACCGCCGGGGACACCGTGAAGAAGACCGTCCTCGAACTCGGCGGCAGCGACCCCTACCTCGTGCTGCCCTCAGCCGACGTCGAACGGGCCGCGAAGACTGCCGTCACCGCCCGGGTCCAGAACAACGGGCAGTCCTGCATCGCCGCCAAACGGTTCATCGTCCACACCGACGTGTACGACGCCTTCGCCGAACGTTTCACCGCCGCCATGGACGCCCTCACGGTCGGCGACCCGCTCCAGGAGTCCACCGACGTCGGCCCCCTCTCCACCGAACAGGGCCGCGCCGACCTGGAGGAACTCGTCGACGATGCCCTCGGCAAGGGGGCGGAGGCCCTCTGCGGCGGGGGACGGCCCCAGGGGCTCGGCGGAGAACTCGAACATGGCTGGTTCTACGCGCCCACCGTCCTCGCGGGGATCACCCCGGAGATGCGGATCCACCGCGAGGAGACCTTCGGCCCGGTGGCGACCCTCTACCGGGTCTCCGGGCTCGACGAGGCCCTGGAGATCGCCAACGACACCCCCTTCGGCCTCAGTTCCAACGTATGGACCCGCGACCCGGACGAGATGGAGGCGTGCGTCCGCGACCTGGAGGCCGGCGGCGTCTTCTTCAACGGCATGACCGCCTCCCACCCCGCGCTGCCCTTCGGCGGGGTGAAGCGCTCCGGCTACGGCAGGGAGCTCGCCGGCCACGGCATCCGGGAGTTCTGCAACGCGACCACCGTCTGGTACGGCCCCACGGAGGACGGCGGGGCATGATCCGGCCGCCGTACCGGTCACCGTCCGGCCGCCGCGGCCGGGCCCGAGCAGCGTCCACTTCCGCCGTGTCCACCCCTGTCGCGTCCACACCCCCCCCAGGAGGAGACTCCCTCGTGACCAGCACCGCCGGGCAGCCGGCACCTTCATCCGCCCCGCTCGACGACGACGAACTCGCCGCCCTCGACGCCCACTGGCGGGCCGCCAACTACCTCGCGGCGGGCCAGATCTACCTCATGGCGAACCCGCTGCTGGAGCAGCCCCTCGCCCGCGAGCACATCAAGCCGAGGCTGCTGGGGCACTGGGGCACCTCACCCGGGCTCAACCTCGTCCACACCCACCTCAACCGGGTGATCAAGGCGCGGAGCCGGCCGACGCTCTGCGTCTGGGGACCCGGACACGGCGGCCCCGCCGTACTCGCCAACTCCTGGCTGGAAGGCAGCTACTCGGAGACGTACCCCGACATCAGCCGGGACGCCGAGGGGATGGGGGCGCTGTTCAAGCAGTTCTCCTTCCCCGGCGGAGTACCGAGCCACGTGGCACCCGAGACCCCCGGCTCCATCCACGAGGGCGGCGAACTGGGGTACGCGCTCACCCACGCCTACGGCGCCGCCTTCGACCACCCCGACCTGCTCGTCGCCTGCGTCATCGGGGACGGGGAGGCCGAGACCGGACCGCTCGCGGCCTCCTGGCACTCCAACAAGTTCCTCGACCCGGTGCACGACGGGGCCGTCCTGCCGATCCTCCACCTCAACGGGTACAAGATCGCCAACCCGACGGTGCTGGCCCGCCTCCCCGAGGACGAACTCGACCAACTGCTCCGCGGATACGGCCACGACCCGATCCACGTCAGCGGCGACGATCCCGCGGAGGTCCACCGCGCACTGGCCGCCGCGCTGGACGTCGCGCTGGACCGGATCGGCGAGCACCAGCGGGCGGCCCGGGGCGGCCGGTCCACCGAACGTCCCCGCTGGCCCATGATCGTCCTGCGTACGCCCAAGGGCTGGACCGGGCCCGAAGAGGTCGACGGACTGCCCGTCGAAGGAACCTGGCGCGCCCACCAGGTCCCGCTCTCCGGAGTCCGCGACAACCGCGACCACCTGCGGCAACTGGAAGCGTGGCTGCGCTCCTACCGGCCCGAAGAACTCTTCGACGACGCCGGCCGCCCCACCGCGCAGGTGCTCTCCATGATCCCCGAGGGCGACCTCCGGCTCGGCGCGACCCCGTACGCCAACGGCGGACTGCTCCTGCGCGACCTGCCGGTGCCGCCGCTGGACGACCACGCCGTCACCGTCGACGAGCCCGGCGCGGCGTCCCACGAACCCACCCGGGTGCTCGGCCAACTCCTCGAAGGCGTCATGGCCGCCACCGCCGGACGCCGGGACTTCCGGCTCGTCGGCCCGGACGAGACCGCGTCCAACCGGCTCGACGCCGTGTACGGGGCGAGCGGCAAGGCATGGCAGGAGAAGATCCTGCCGACCGACGAGAACCTCGCCCGCGACGGCCGGGTCATGGAGATCCTCTCCGAACACCTCTGCCAGGGCTGGCTGGAGGGCTACCTGCTCACCGGTCGCCACGGGCTCTTCTCCAGCTACGAGGCGTTCGCCCACATCGTGGACTCGATGGTCAACCAGCACATCAAGTGGCTGCGCACCTCGCGCCGGCTTCCCTGGCGCCGCCCCATCGCCTCGCTCAACTACCTGCTCAGCTCACACGTCTGGCGCCAGGACCACAATGGCTTCTCGCACCAGGACCCCGGCTTCGTCGACCACATCCTCAACAAGAGCCCCGAAGTCGTCCGCGTGTACCTGCCGCCGGACACCAACACCCTGCTCTCCACCGCCGACCACGTACTGCGCAGCCGCGACTACGTCAACGTGATCGTCTCCGGGAAGCAGCCGACCTTCGACTGGCTGACGATGGACCAGGCCCGCGCCCACTGCGCCCGGGGCGCCGGGGTGTGGGAGTGGGCGGGCACCGAGGACGGCAGCCGCGAACCCGACGTGGTGCTCGCCTGCGCGGGAGACGTCCCCACCCTGGAGACGCTGGCCGCCGCCGACCTGCTCCGCCGCCACCTGCCCGACCTCGCCGTACGCGTGGTGAACGTCGTGGACATGACCCGGCTGCTCCCGCACGGCGAACACCCGCACGGCATGCCCGACTCCGAGTACGACGCCCTCTTCACCCGCGACAAGCCGGTCATCTTCGCCTACCACGGCTACCCGTGGCTGATCCACCGCCTCGCCTACAGCCGGACCGGCCACGCCAACCTCCACGTACGCGGCTACAAGGAGGAGGGAACGACCACCACCCCCTTCGACATGCTGGTCCGCAACGACCTCGACCGGTACCGGCTCGTCATGGACGTGGTCGACCGGGTGCCCGGACTCGGCGTCCGCGCCGTCGCCGTACGCCAGGCCATGGCCGACGCACGGACCCGCCACCACGCCTACATCCGCGAGTTCGGCGAGGACATGCCGGAGGTGGCCGACTGGACCTGGACCGGCTGAGCCGGCGGTTCTTCCGGGACCGCCCCCGCACCGGGACCGCCCCCGCACCGGGGCGGTCCCGGTCCGGAGCGGGGGCGGTCCCGGTCCGGTCTCCGCACGCTCTTCGCGGTGAGCGATCATGGTCGGGTCGAACGCCCGCCCGAGGAGAGCCGAACCGATGACACTGCGCTGCGCCGTACTCGACGACTTCCAGTCCGTCGCGACCACCGCCGCCGACTGGTCCCCGCTCACGGGCCGGGTCGACGTGGTCTGCTTCCCGGAGCACTTCGCCACCGAGGACGAGACCGCCGAGGCGCTCGCGTCCTACGACGTCGTGGTGACCCTGCGCGAGCGGGTCCCCTTCCCCGCCACCCTGCTCGACCGGCTGCCGCGTCTGCGCCTCCTCGTCGCCTCCGGCATGCGGAACTCCGTCATCGACTACGCGGCCGCCGCGCGCAACGGGGTCACCGTGTGCGGGACCGCCAGCGCCGGCACCCCGCCGGTGGAACTCACCTGGGCCCTGCTCCTCGGTCTCGCCCGCAACATCGTCCCGGAGGCCACCGCGCTGCGCGCCGGGGGACCCTGGCAGTCGACGGTCGGCGCCGACCTGCACGGGCGGCGCCTCGGCCTGCTCGGGCTCGGCAGGATCGGCAGCCGGGTCGCCGCGGTCGGCCTCGCCTTCGGCATGGACGTGGTCGCCTGGAGTCCCAACCTCACCGCCGAGCGGGCCGCAGAGGTGGGCACCCGGCTCGCCGCCTCCAAGGAGGAACTCCTCGCCACCAGTGACTTCGTCTCCGTCCACCTGGCTCTCGGCGACCGCAGCCGGGGCCTGATCGGCGCCCCGGAACTGGCGCTGATGGGCCCGGACGCCTACCTCGTCAACACGTCGAGGGCCGCCATCGTCGACCAGGACGCCCTGCTCGCCGCACTCCACGCCGGGACCATCGCGGGCGCGGCCGTCGACGTCTTCGACACCGAGCCCCTTCCGGCGGACCACCCGATGCGCACCGCGCCGCGCCTGCTGGCCACCCCGCACCTCGGGTACGTCTCCCGCGCCAACTACGCGGCCTACTACGGCGACGCGGTCGAGGACATCGAGGCGTACCTCGCGGGCTCACCGGTCCGGCTCCTGGGAGCGTGAGCCGGACCGGGCGGTCTTCGTACGGCACCGCTCAGTAGCGCAGCACCGCCGCGATCCGGTGGTGCTCGTTCAGGGTGTCGTCCGGGAGGAACACGACCTCGGCGCCGCTGTCCAGGGCCGCCTCGACCAGTTCGTCCACCACGTCCTCGCGCACCGTCGCGTCGCCCGGCGCCACCTCCTCGTCGCCCACCGGCACGAGGTGGCCTTCGGCCGTGCGCGCCGTCTCCTGATAGTGCTCCTCCACCACGACCAGCCCGGCACGGCCCTCCCGCACGGCGGTCCACACCTCGTCGAGCCCGCCCGCGAAGGTCTTGGCCCCGCGAGCGCCGTCCAGCCGGCCGCGTACCTCGGCGGCGCGGCGCTCCGCGTGCTCCGCCATCGCCGCACCGAGCTCCGCCAGCAGGGCGGAGGGCGAGATGTCGGCCGGGGCACCCTTGGCGACCCGGCCGACCGCCGCGTGGGCGCCCTCGCCGGCACCGTCCAGCAGTGCGAGCGCGGGCGGCAGCCCCACCAGGTACAGGGGCCGGGGGTCCGCGGCGAGTACGGCCCGCAGCTTCTCGTCGACCGTACGGAGGAACTGGCGGGTCTCCTCGTCGGTGTACGTGCTCGGAGTGTCGCCGATCCGCTCCATCCGCTGCGGATTCGGCGCCTCGCTCGGAGCGGTCAGCGGGAACCCGCCCTTCTCCTCCAGGTGCACGGAGTCCGCGGTGCCGCCCCAGAGGGCCGCGTGGTCGGCGGCGACGGTCAGCGCCCAGTACGGCTGGGACTGCGCCTTGGCCGCCACCAGGTTGCGGGTCAGGTACGTGTCGCTCAGCACCACCCGCTCGGGAGCTGTACGCGGCAACTGCCAGATCTGGTACTCCTCCGTGCTCACGAGGAGCACCAGCGACTCCAGCGCCCCGCGCGCGTCCACCTCGGCGACCGCGCGGTCCAGCTGCGCCCGCAGCGCGGCGGCGGTCTCGCGCGACACCCGCGGATCGGCCTCCAGCCGGTTCGTGGCCTCCGCGACCATATTGCGCAGCCGTACGGCGTCCTGGGCGTTGTCCGGGGCGCGGCGGTGGGTGGGCATCGTCAGGGACAGGACCGGATAGGCGCGGGTCGCCCGCAATTCCTTGAGCACTCCGGTGGTCAGGGCGTCCGTGTCCATCGTTCCCTCCCAGGGGTTCGATTCCGGTGGAGGGCCCGGCGCGGTGTCCCGCGGGGCCCGGGCCGTTCCCCGTACCTGGGGACGGATGGCCCGACGAGTCAATTCATACCTTTTGATCCTAATATGAGCCAATTAGCCGGTGTCGTGCTCGGGGGGTTCGGGAGGTAGCGGTATGTCCACCCTCACCGTGTGGAAGTTCCGGACCGCGGACGCGGCGGAGAACGTCGAGGCGGCGCTCACGTCCCTGCAGAAGGAGGGACTGATCAAAATCATCGACGCGGCGGTGGTCAGCTGGCCCGCCGGACGCACCAAACCCCGCACCCGGCAACTCCGCAGCCTGGTCGGCGCAGGGGCCCTCGGCGGCACGTTCTGGGGACTGCTCTTCGGGCTGCTCTTCCTGATGCCGCTGCTCGGCGCGGCCATCGGTGCCGCCGCCGGTGCGCTCGGCGGAAGACTCGCCGACGTCGGGATCGACGACGACTTCATCAACGAGGTCAAGGAGCAGGTCACGCCGGGGACTTCGGCGCTCTTCCTGCTCACCAGGGACGAGATCACCGACCGCATCGGCGCGGCGCTTCCCGGCGGAGGCGCCGAACTGCTCCACAGCAACCTGGATGCCGCGAGTGAGGAGAGGCTCCGCAGCGTCTTCGCCGAGGACGCCGAGGACGCCGAGGACGCCGAGGGTGACGGTCCCGGTGGCGGCGGCCGGTGAGTCCCGCAGATGCCGGGCCGCCCGGGGTGCCGTTGCCCTCCGACGGTGCCGGAGCGGGGGCGGCCGGAGCGGTCACCGCCGCGCTCGGTGAGCTGCGCGCACGGTTCGCCGGGATCCGGCATGGCGAAGTGGCCTCGTACATACCCGAGTTGACCCGGGCCGACCCGGATGCCTTCGGTCTCGCGCTGGTCAGCATGGACGGGCATCTCTACAGTGCCGGCGAGGCGCGCACGCCGTTCACCGTGCAGTCCGTCTCCAAGCCCTTCGTCTACGCCCTGGCCCTGGCCGAACGGGGACTGGACGAGGTGTCCGCCTGGGTCGGCGCGGAGCCCAGCGGCGAGGCGTTCAACGCCATCAACCTGGAGCACGGGACCGGCCGGCCCGCCAACGCCATGGTCAACGCGGGCGCCCTGGTGACCTCTTCGCTGGTCCCCGACACCCCGGACCGTCCGCGGTTCGAGCGCATCCTGGCGTTCCTGGGCCGGTTCGCCGGACGGGCCCTGGACGTGGACGAAGCGGTGTACCGCTCCGAGTCCGAGACGGGCGACCGCAACCGGGCGCTCGCCTACCTCATCCGCAGCGCCGGCCGGCTCCCCGTCGACCCCGTCACCGCCACCGAGACGTACTTCCGTCAGTGCGCGGTTCGGGTGACCGCCGTGGACCTCGCGGTCATGGCGGCCACCCTGGTCCACGGCGGCGTCAACCCCGTCACCGGCGACCGGGTGGTGACCGATGAGGTCGCGGCCCGGGTGCTGGCCGTCATGGCGACCTGCGGGATGTACGACGCGTCGGGGGAGTGGCTGCTACGGGTGGGGCTGCCGGCCAAGAGCGGGGTGTCGGGCGGCCTGATCGCCGCCGGGCCCGCGCGGTTCGGACTCGCCTCGTACAGCCCGCCGCTCGACGCCGCCGGGACCTCCGTGCGCGGGCGGTCCGCCTTCGCCGCCCTCTCGGAACGCCTCGGGCTCCACCTGATGCTCAACCCCGCGCTGCCCGGCTCCACCGTCACGCTCGTCACCACGGGGGAGGACCCGCCGCCCGGCAGCGGTCCGGGGGAGAGGGGGCGGGTGGCGGTCGTGGCCGCGCAGGGGGCGCTGGACTTCACCGCTGCTGAACGCGTGCTGTACGGACTCGACGAGGCCGCCTCCGGGGGTGCCCCGTCCGTGGTCCTGGACCTGCGTCAGGTGAACGGGATCGAGCCGGTGGCGTACGCGATGCTCCGTCAGGGGCTGGCCCGGCTGGAGCGGGCCGGCCACCACGTGGCCCTCGCCGACCCGGCCGGCAGGCTGGGCGCCCCGCCCGGTGGCGAAGGCGCCCCGGCCGCTGGTGACGGTCCGTCCGGCGGCGACGCCCCGCCGGACGGCGGTCCGCCGCTCGTGGATCCGCCGAGCTTCCCCTCGCGCGCCGAGGCCGTCGCGCGGTGCGCGAGGGAGGGCGACGGGCGGCGGTCCTGAACGACGACGGCCCGCCGCCCGGCCGTGCTCCGGCCATCCGGGATCGACGGATTCACCGGACGGACAGGCCTACCGGACGGACAGGCCTACCAGATCGACTCGACCCACTCCGGGTGATCGATGAACGGGTTCCGGTTGTGCTGGTACTGGGAGTAGATGACCTCGTTGCGGTTCTTCTCGAAGGCGCTCGGGGGGTCCTCCTGGCTCCACGCCTTCAGTACGGAGAGCTTGCCGATGTACGGTGCCGAGCCGTTGTTCACCTTCTCGTTGGGCTCCAGGTCGGCCCACGCGTCGTCGCCCTCGTAGCGCACCGCCATGTAGAGGATCATCCGGGCGACGTCGCCCTTGTCCGCGTCGCGGGGTTCGAAGGAGTCGGTGTCGGTGTAGTTGCCCGGAGCACCCGACACCTGGCCGCCGCCGTTGTCGAAGTCCTTGTTGTCCCGGATGGAGTTGACCTGGACGTCGGCCGGCCGCAGGTGGTGCAGATCGGTGCCGGGTCCTGTCGCCGTGCCGAAGTCGCCGTGGGACTTGGCCCAGACGTGCTCGCGGTTCCACTGGCCGACGTTTCCGCCGTTGTCGTCCTCGGGCCGGGACTCGCCGGTGTACAGCAGGATGACGTTGCCGGGGTTGGCGGGGTCCTCGTCGGTGTCCTTGAGCGCTTCCCAGACCTGGCTGTACGAGACCTTGGTCTGGCTCTTGATGATCGTGTGCAGCGCCGCCTTGAGGGCGGTGCCGGACTTGCCGAGGGCGCTCGCGTAGTAGGTGTCGTCGAGGGTGGCGGACGCGGTGGCCGAGGCGGCGGGCGCCGGGGTGTCCTTGCCGGGGGTGGCCGCGGCGGTGCCGGTGAGAACGGTGACGGCGGCGAGGGCCGCCACGAGTGGACGCGCGTAGATTATGGGGCGACGGGACATGTGGGGTGTCCTCTCCGGGACGCGAAAGGACTGCGGCCACCCTCTGGTTCGTGGGGGAGGGAGGGGGCATGGCAGCCATACGAAGGGCGATCTGCCCGGCAGCCTTCCATACGCGCCGTACCTCATGCATGAACAGAAAGTGATGGCCATGTGCAGGTCAAGTGGGGGTCGGTCCCACCGGTCACTTCCGCATCAGGCGTACCGGCGAATTCCCCAACCCTCCCGGTGAGGGTCTCGGATGCGCGTGCCGCGTCGCGGCGCGAGAATTGCCGGAAAGGACGAGGAGGCGGCATGAGCCAAGATCCCGAATCCATATACCTCACGCGTGACGCGCAGGCGATCACGCCGGAAGAGGTCACGCCGGACCGGCTGCTCCATACCGGAGCGAGCGACCGTCCCAGCGCCGAGGACCTGGTCCTCGCCTCGGGCCGGGACGTGACACCGGAGAGTCTCGAGTGGGCCCGGCGCAAAATCGCCGAGGAAGGGCGATCGGCCATCGACAAGCGACTTCCCTGAGACCACCGGGCTCCGGGGCGGGAAGCGCTCGGCGCGGCGGGTGCTCCCGCCCGGGTTAGCCTGAACGCACAATGAACTGTTTGACGACGTCACAGGGCCCCGTCGACCTGGCCCGTTTTCCTGAGCACCCGCGCGACCCCTTCCGCGCCTGGGACGCGGCCGACGAGTACCTCCTCTCCAGGCTGGAGGGACCGGCGGAGCCCGGTGCCGCCGGACCCGCCGGGCCGGTGGACCTCTCCGGCACCGTCGTGGTGGTGGGCGACCGCTGGGGCGCTCTCTCCACGGTGCTGGCCGGGGACCGGCCCGTACAGATCGCCGACTCCTATCTGGCGCAGTGCGCCACCCGCGCGAACCTCGCCCGCAACGGCATCGACCCCGAAGCGGTGCGCCTGCTGTCGTCGCGCGACACCCCGCCGGACCGGATCGACGTCCTGCTCGTACGCGTACCCAAGAGCCTCGCGTTCCTGGAGGACCAGCTCCACCGCCTCGCGCCCTCCCTCCACGAGGGCACCGTGGTCATCGGCGCGGGCATGGTCAAGGAGATCCACACCTCCACGCTCAAGCTCTTCGAGCGCATCGTCGGCCCGACCCGCACCTCGCTCGCGGTCCGCAAGGCCCGGCTGATCTTCTCGACCCCCGACCCGGCCCTGTCCCGCACGCCCAGCCCCTGGCCGCTGCGGTACGAGCTCCCCACCGACATCGGGACCGCCGCCGGCCGGACGGTCGTCAACCACGCCGGCATCTTCTGCGCCGAACGGCTCGACATCGGCACCCGCTTCTTCCTGAAGCACCTGCCCACGCGCTCCGGCCCCGACCGGGTCGTCGACCTCGGCTGCGGCAACGGAGTCGTCGGCCTCGCAGCGGCACTCGCCAACCCGGACGCCTCCGTCGTCTTCACCGACGAGTCGTACCAGGCCGTCGCCTCCGCCGAGGAGACCTTCCGGGCGGGTACGGAACCGGGCCGCGAGGCCTCGTTCCTCGTCGGAGACACGCTGGCGGACATCGAACCCGGCAGCGTGGACCTGGTCCTCACCAACCCGCCCTTCCACTCCCACCTGGCCACCACCGACGCCACCGCCCGGAACATGTTCCACGGGGCGCGCACCGCACTGCGGCAGGGCGGCGAGCTGTGGGTCGTCGGCAACCGGCACCTCGGGTACCACACGCAGCTGCGCCGGATCT
Organism: Streptomyces sp. NPDC001770; assembly: GCF_053596135.1. Lineage (NCBI taxonomy): Bacteria > Bacillati > Actinomycetota > Actinomycetes > Kitasatosporales > Streptomycetaceae > Streptomyces > Streptomyces sp. NPDC001770. The sequence continues at coordinate 19,384 of NZ_JBSFFN010000021.1, forward strand.
TCGGCAACTGCACCACCGTCGCCGGCGACCCGAAGTTCGTGGTCCTGCGCGCCGTGAAGCGCTGACCCCCGGGCCGTGCCGGACACCGCCCGCCGGCGACGGGCATGGCCGGACACGGCCCGGGGCCCGGCGCCGGGTCACGTGGGCGGCCGGACCAGCCCCGTGCGGTAGGCCAGGGCGACGAGTTGCGCCCGGTCGCGGGAGTGCGTCTTCGCGAGCGTGCGGTGCACGTGGGTGCGTACGGTCAGTGGGCTCAGGACGAGACGGTCGGCGATCTCGTGGTTCGAGAGCCCCTCGGCGACCAGTACCGCCACCTCCCGCTCCCGGGGAGTGAGCCCCGCCAGCGCGTCCGCGTCGGCGGGCGGCGAGGGCGGCGGCGTACCGACGAACGAGGCGATCAGTGAGCGGGTCGCCGTCGGTGACAGGAGTGCCTCCCCCGCGGCCACGGTCCTGATCGCGTCGAGCAGGGTGTCGGGGTCCGCGTCCTTCCCGAGAAACCCGCTCGCCCCGGCGCGCAGTGCCCGGGCCACGTACTCGTCGGTCTCGAAGGTGGTCAGGATCAGGACCCGGGTCGGGGCCAGATCGGGGTCCGAGCAGATGACCTCGGTGGCCGCCAGTCCGTCGGTTCCCGGCATGCGGATGTCCATCAGGACCACGTCGGGGCGGTGGGCGCGCACCGCCGCGGCGGCCGCCGCGCCGTCCGACGCCTCGGCGACGACCACGAGGTCGTCCGTGGAGTCGATGAGCATGCGGAACGTCGCGCGCAGCAGGCCTTGATCGTCCGCCAGCAGTACGGTGCAGGTCACGTGGTGGGTTCCTGTTCGGGAGAAGGGCCGTTCGCGCTCAGCTCGCCCGGCAGCAGCGGGAGTTCCGCCACCACCGAGAAGCCGGTTCCCCGGCGTCCCGCGGTCAGGGTGCCGCCGACGAGCTGGGCGCGCTCGTGCATGCCGAGCAGTCCGAACCCCGAGGGTGCCCCGGCCGGTTCTTCCGGGCCCGCCGCTTCGAAGGCCCCGGCGGGGCCGTCGTCGGTGACGGTCACGACGATGCGGTCGCGGTGGTAGCGCAAGGTCACGGTAGCCGCGTCGGTGTGCGCGTGTTTGGCCGCGTTCGTCAGCGCTTCCTGGACGATCCGGTACGCGGTGAGGCCGACCCCGGACGAGACCGGGAGCGGCTGCCCCTCGGCGCGCAGGGTCACCCGGACCCCCGTGGCCGCGAACGACTCCGCGAGTGCGGGCAGGTCCGCCAGACCCGGGGCCGGTTCGAGGGGTGAATCGGTGTCACCGGCCTCCCTGAGCACCGCCACCGTCGCCTTGAGCTCCCGCAGCGCGGCCGACGTGGTTCCCGCGAGATCTTCGAGAACGCGGGTGACCCGCGGGTCCGGGTTGCGGCGGGCGAGATACGCGGCGGTGCCCGCCTGCGCGTTCGCCAGCGTCATGTGGTGGGCGACGACGTCGTGCAGATCGCGGGCGATGCGGATGCGTTCCTCGTCCACCCGGTGCCTGGCCTCCTCCTCGCGGGTCCGTTCGGCGAACACGGCTCGCGCCTCCACCGCTTCGAGGTACGCCCGGCGCAACTGGACGGCGCCTCCCATGTACGGCATCAGCAGCAGCCATGCGACCGGATTGACGGTCTGGAGCACGAAGGAGTAGTTCGCCGTGTCCTCCAGCAGCGACACGGCCACCAGCAGCACGGTGACTCCGGCCGCCCACCGGAAGGCCTCGTGCCGGTCCCCGTCCCGCGCGAAGAAGTACAGCGACACCATCAGCTGACCGAGGACCAGCGGCGTCAGCAGGAACCCCAGGGACGTGGCCACGGCCGCGGACACGGCGGTGACCACGACCGTGCCGCGCGGGTGCCGGCGGTGGGCCGGCAGGGCCAGACTTCCCACGCCGCCGAGCACCGCGCCCCAGATCCACTGGCTGCCGTCCTCCGGATGCGTGCTGGTGGCGACGCCGGCGGTGACCGTCACCGCGAACAGGCAGAGGGCGAGAACGGCATCGGCTACCGGGGTGCGCCGCCGTACGAACTTCTCCCAGCGCGTGACGAGGGGCCGAGCCTTCATCAGCGGCCTCCTTCAGATGTCCATCTCATGATGATCTCCCTCGTGAGCGGTCGCGAGCGGGCTGCCCGTATCGCGGGGACACGGGCAGCCCGCAGCCGCTACGGCCTTTCCGTCCGCCTCAGACTCCGGCGGGTTCCCGCTCCGAGGACGTTCCGGACCCGGCTTCCGCCGCCTCGGCCGGTCCGGCGAGCTTCTCGCCTTCCACGTCGACCTTCGGCAGGATCCTGGCCAGCGGCTCCGGCAGCCACCAGGCCCAGCGTCCGAGGAGGGCGAGGACCGCGGGTACGAAGGCCATCCGGACGACGAGGGCGTCGAAGAGCACGGCGATCGCCAGTCCGAACCCGATCGTCTTGACCATCGACTCGTCGGCGGTCACGAAGCCCGCGAAGACCGACATCATGATCAGCGCGGCGGCGACGACCACGCGCCCGCTGGTGCGGAAACCACTGACGACGGCCTGCTTCGGGCTCTCGCCGCGTACGTGTGACTCGCGGATACGGGAGACGAGGAAGACCTCGTAGTCCATCGCCAGGCCGAAGACGATGCCCACCAGGAAGATCGGCATCATGCTCATGATCGGTCCGGCCTGCTCCACGCCGAGCAGACCGGCGGCCCAGCCCCACTGGAAGACGGCCACCACGGCACCCAGCGCGGCCAGTACCGAGAGGAGGAAGCCGAGCGTGGCCTTCAGGGGGACGAGCACCGAGCGGAAGACCATCATCAGCAGGAGCAGGGCGAGACCCACGATGAGGATCAGATAGGGAACGAGGGCGTCCTGGATCTTCTGGGCGACGTCGATGTTGAGCGCGGTCGTCCCGGTCACCTCGAAGGTGGCTCCGGTGCCGTCCTCGATCGCGCCCCGGTCGCCGCGGATGGTGTCGACCAGCTCGACGGTGGCCTTGTCGGTGGGGCTGGTGGAGGGCACCGCCGACAGGACGGCGGTGTCACCGGCGGCGTTGAAGCGGGGCGCGGACACCGATTCCACGCCCTGCGTCCCGGCCAGGCGGTCGTGGATGCCCGCCACCGCGTTCCGCGGATCGGACGCGCCCTGGGCGTCCACGACGATGGTGAGCGGACCGTTGAAGCCGGGGCCGAAGCCCTCGGCCAGCGCGTCGTACGCCCGGCGTTCCGTGGTCGCCACGGACTTCGACTCGGCACCCGGCATGCCCAGCTGCAGATCCAGCACGGGCAGGGCGATGACGCCCAGGCCGATCACCGACGCGATCAGGACCGGCAGCGGGCGGCGGGTGACGAAGCGGGCCCAGCGGCTGCCACCGTTCTCCGCCGGCTTCGCGTGGACGGTTTCGGCGGACGCGGCGGCGACGGCGGCATCGGCCGCCCGGGCGGCGGCGCGCCGGCGGGCACGGCGCCCCTCACCCGGCGCGGCGGTACGCAGTGCCGCCTTCCTCGCCCGCCGTGCGGCCTTGCGCAGCCGGCGCGACAGCACGGTGTCCGGCCAGAAACCGAGCAGGGCGGGGACCAGGGTGAGCGCGATCAGGATGCCGACGGCGACCGCTCCCGCCGCGGCGAAGCCCATGGTGGTCAGGGTGGGAATGCCGACGACGAACAGGCCCGCGAGGGCGATGATCACGGTGAGGCCGGCGAAGACGACCGCGGAGCCGGCCGTTCCGACCGCCGTGCCGGTGGCTTCCCGGGCACCGCGGCCCTTGCCGCGCTCCTCGCGGTAGCGGGAGACGACGAACAGGGCGTAGTCGATACCGACCGCGAGGCCGAGCATGGACGCCAGCGAGCTGGTCGACGAGGAGAGGCCGAAGGTACTGGCCAGGGCGCCGATCGCCAGCACGGACACGCCGACGCCGACGACGGCGGTCAGCAGCGGCAGCCCGGCCGCCACCAGCGAACCGAACGTGATCAGCAGGACCACGGCGGCGACCAGAATGCCGATGCCTTCGGCGGGACCACCCGACTCCACCTGGCCGGCCAGTGCGTCGCCGCCCACCTCGACGGTCATCCCGCTCGCGCGGGCATCGTCGATCGCGTCCTGGACGGGGGCCTTCTCCGCGTCGGTGAGCTCGTTCGCGGTCTCCTTGAACGTCACCGTCGCGTAGGCGGTGGAGCCGTCCTCGCTGACCGCGTCCGCGGCGAACGGGCCCACGGCCGAGGCGACCGCCTCGGCACCGGCGGCTTCGGCCACCGTGTCGTCGACGACCGCCCGGTTCTCGGCGGTGGTGACGCGTTCCCCGTCCGGTGCGACGAACACGATGCGCGCGGTGGCCCCGTCCGAGGCCGCGCCGGGGAAGCGCTTCGCCATCAGGTCGTAGGCCTGCTGGGACTCGATCCCCGGCATGGTGGTGGCGGAGTCCTTGGCCTCCGGCGCGACGGCGGAACCGACGGCGGCGCCGACCAGGACCAGCCCCCACAGGGCGATCACGAGCAGCCGCCTGTGGAAGGCTCCGAGGCCAAGGCGGTGAAGGAAGCGAGCCACGGTTGCGGGCCTTCCGGTCGATGAGGTGCGGACTCCTCCACTCTCTCCGGGCTGCCGCCGACGGGCGTCGTGCGCCTGCCGTCATCCGCCCTACTGCGCTGGTGGTACGTGCCGGCCCGGTGTCGTACGGATGTACGGGCCCAGGCGTGTGATGCCGGGCCCCCGGAACCGCTCCCGGTCTCGACCAGCTCCCCGCCGTGCCCGAGGCTCACCGCGGCTGAGGCGCGGGCGGAGAGACCCCGCAGGAGTGGTTCGTCACCGTGGCGGGCCGCGGCGGCGCTTGGTGGCACTACGCAGGCGGGGCGGTGCGGTTCCTGGCGGAACTGTGCGACGGCACGGTCGAACCCTGGGGCCTGCGCACATTCGACACGGAGGTGACTCCCTGCTGAGCCACCTGCTGGGAACGTCATCACCAGGGCCCGGACGACCGCGCCTTTCGCGCCGGCCGGAGCGTGGAGCCGGGTGAGGATCCCCAGGCGGGTACCGTTCCGTTGCCACCGTTGGAACAGGCCGTGGGCGCGGCCCCACGGGCCCTCACCCGACGGCCCACGGGCCCTCACCCGACGCGTGCGTCCCACCACGGAACACCGGTCCGACCCCGGAACCGTAAGCCTGGAAGAGGGGCCAGCAGCCCCTCGGTCATGCGGAGCTCTCGGGCCGGCCGGCGGGTTCCTGGTCGTGCGGGTAGTCGCGGTGCTCGATGTAGGGCGCGGCGAGGAGCCGGAGCTGGTACTCGGCATTCCGGCCGGCCGGCCCAGCGGTCCCCAGGTACGGCACCACGGTGTCCTCCAGCAGCGCGAGACGGACCTCGGCCGTGGCGGCGGTGAAGCGAGCGTGCTTCGCGGCGTCCTCGGGTTCGACGCCGAAGCGATCGGGCTGCTTGGTCACCACATCGCCGGCGTAGCGGGCTTTCTCCAGCTCCTCGGCGAAGCGGGCGCGGACGAAGGCCGTCAGGGCGTCGGTCATGAGATGCCTCCGGCCGCGTTCTCGACGCTCACGACGGTTCCTTCGTGCAGCGGCGGGATGCCGGCCGCCTCGTGGACGGCTCCGAGCTCGGCGAGTTCCGCGCGCGCCGCTTGGCACTTCTTCTCGGTCGTGGCCATGCTCCGATGATGTCACGACCAGCCGCGTCCCTCGCGAGTGGCCGTGGGATGCGTCCCTGGGACGCCGCATCATGATGCACCCCGGTCATACGATTTCGTGGTTGCCGCCGAAGAGCCCGGCAGAGGAGACCCGTGAACGCCGTGAGCCCGTGCCCCACCGCCCACGCTGCGGGCCGGCAACCGCCGCATTGCCGCACCGTGACGGCGATCTCCAGACTCGACCCCGGGAGCGGCCCCGACCCGCACCCTCTTCCGTGACGGGCCGCCATACTGGAACGGCCGGGGGAGGGCGCGGATGCAGCGGAGCGACGGGGGCGACGGCGGACCATGGCGGAGACCAGGCTGATCCAGGGCCGGTACCAGCTGCTCGACTTGATCGGGCGCGGCGGAATGGGCGAGGTGTGGCGGGCCCGCGACGAGTCGTTGGGCCGCCAGGTCGCCGTCAAGTGCCTCAAGCCCTCCGGCCCTCCCCACGACCGCTCCTTCGCCCGTGTCCTGCGGGAGCGGTTCCGCCGCGAAGCCCGGGTGGCCGCCGCCCTCCAGCACCGGGGCGTCACCGTCGTCCACGACTTCGGTGAACACGAGGGCGTCCTCTACCTGGTGATGGAGCTCCTCGAAGGGCGCAACCTCGGTCAGCTCCTGGAGGACAACGGCCGGCGGGCCCTGCCCGTCGACGACGTGATCGACATCGCCGAACAGATGGCCGACGCCCTCGGCTACACCCACCGGCAGGGCATCGTGCACCGCGACCTCAAACCCGCCAACATCATGCGGCTCACCGACGGCACGGTGAAGATCTGCGACTTCGGCATCGCGCGCCTCGCCCAGGACACCGCCTTCACCTCCAAGCTGACCGGTACCGGCATCTCCATGGGCACCCCCCACTACATGTCGCCCGAGCAGATCGGCGGAGTCGGCGTCGACCACCGCAGCGACCTCTACTCGCTCGGCTGCGTGCTCTACGAAATCGCCACCGGAGTACCGCCGTTCGACCTGGACGACGCCTGGGGCATCCTCGTCGCCCACCGCGACACACCACCCCGTCCCCTGCGCGCCCACCGCGCCGAACTCCCCGAGTCGTTCGAGCGGACGGTGCTCGACCTGCTCGCCAAATCCCCCGAACAGCGCCCGGAGGACGCCGGCTCGCTGCGGCGGCGGATCGCCCTCGCGCGGACCGGGAACGTACGGGAGACCGGGCCCGCCGGACACCCGTACCCCGACCCGGCCCCACGCCCTGAGCTGCCACCCGCCCGCCGTGAGCCGCACCCGTCCGCCGGCTACGTACTGCCCCCGCCCGCCCTGCCCACGCCACCCCCGGACGCCGGTACGCGCCAACTGCCCGACTGGACACGCTCGATGACCACCGGCCGCAGCGCCACCGGCACGCAGCGCCGGGCCGCCGGACCGGGCGACCACGCCGCAGCCCTCACCGGCGCGTGGACGACCGGCTTCCGCCCCGCAACCCACCAGCCCGCCCCCGGAGTTCCGGCCGCCGACGCGCTGCGGTCCCTGACCGGACGCCACGAGTCCGGTCTCGCCCTCTCGCGCCTCGGACGCTGGGCCGAGGCGGAGGAGATCCACCGCGCGGTCGCGGCCGAGCGCGCCCGGCTGCTCGGGGCCGCCCACCCGGAGGTGCTCGCCAGCCGGTACGAGCGAGGCGTCTGCCTCAGCCGCACCGGGTACGACACCGAGGCGCTGGCGGAGTTCGGCCACGTCTCCGAGGGCCGGTCCAGGGCCTTCGGTCCCGACCACCCGGAGACCCTGGCGGCCCGCCAGGGGACGGCGTACGTACTGGGACGGCTCGGGCGGCACGCCGAAGCGCACCGGGCGTACGCGGCTGTGCTCGCCGCGCGCGAGCGCACGGTCGGCCCCGACCACCCGGACACCCTGAGCTGCCGCCACGACATGGCCTTCAACCTCGGCCGGCTGGGCCGCGCGGAGGAGTCGTACCGGATGTCCCGCGAGGTCGCCGACGCACGCGCCCGGGTGCTCGGCGCCGACCACCCGGACACCCTGGTGTCCCTCTTCGAAGTGGGACACGCCCTCGGCCGGACGGGGCGGTGGCAGGAGGCGCTGGACACCTGCACGCGGGTCGCCCGGGGCCGGGTCCTCGCACTGGGGGCCACCCATCCGGACACCCTCTCCACCCGCCACGAGATCGGCATCTGCCTCGGGCGCCTCGGACGGGGCGCGGAAGCGGCGGAGCTCTACCGCGCCCTCGTCCACGACCGGACGGGCGTGAGCGGGCCCGACGATCCGGAGACGCTGCGGGCCCGGCACGGGCTGGGCGTCAACCTCGGCCGTCTCGGCCACTGGGAAGAGGCGCTCGCCGAGGCGCGCACGGTGTGCGCCGCGCGGGAACGCACCCTGGGGCCCGACCACCCCGACACCCTCGTCAGCTGCCGCGAGATCGCGGTCTCGCTCGGATGGCTCGGCCGCTGGGCGGAGGCGCTCGTCCTCTACCGGAGGGTCGCCGAGGCCAGGACCCGGGTGCTCGGACCCGTCCACCCCGACGCGGTGGCAAGCCGCGACGACGAGGCCCGCTGCCGCCAGCAGCTGGACGCCGGAGCCCAGCTAGCCGAGCCCCACCGGCCCCCTGCCCCTCCCGCGACACCCCACCCCGGAGCGCCGTAGCCCCGGTGAGGGGGTGCCTCCGGGGGTACGGGTTCGGCCCGTGCCGGTGAAACGGGTGAGCAGCGGTGCGACCCGTGGGGCGATTCGCGTCCCACCCGTGCCCTCCTTGCCCCTCCGGCACGGCCGGATCGCGTCCTACCGCAGCCGACGGCGCGTCCGGACCCTGGATACATGGGGGATACCGGAAATACCGCGCCAGGACCGGACAGTGCCGACCACATCTACCAGGCCCTCCTCGAAGGTGCCACCGCCCCGCGCCCGCCCTACCCGCCCGACTGTCCCTTCTGCGACCTCCCTCAGGACCGCTACCCCACGCACTACGACGGCCACTGGGTTCTCCTCGAACCGCGCGTGATCGTCCCCGCCCACACGGTCCCTCCGCACGACCGCTGGACCATCACGCCGGGCGGCGTCGCCATGAACCTCTGGGACGCCGAGCCCCTCCCGGGCGCCCAGTGCCACATCCCGCACCGCCTCGTCTGCCCCTGCCTCCGGCCGGGGGACTTCGGGCCCTGGATCACCCTGCACCGGCAGAGGAACAGGGACAGGACGGGCCGGCTCTTCGACCTCCCGGAGGACGGGCCCGCGGCGGCCGGTCACTGACGAAGCGTCATGACGGCCCGGGCGTGGCGACCGGGTCCCGGCAGGCGGTGGTTCCCGTCGGGGCCGTGCTGTTCGGGTCCGCGCGGCCAGGGCGCGCCGCACGGCCTCCGCCGGGTGCGGTGCGCGGCGCGGACGGTGTGGCCTCGTCCGTGAAGCTGTCCCTGGTGGTCGTCTGCCGCTCCCTCGTCCTCACCGGCCCGAGCACCTTCGTCTCCCTCCAAGACCAGCGGCGCGGCCGCGGAGGCGCTGGTGGATGCGCCGAGGACGGCGGCTCGCATCGCCCTGTAGCTCGCCGGGGCACCCTGTGCACGGCCTTTCGATCACTGCCGCTGCGATGATGGGGGTATGTCTGATGCGGAAGTCGAGGTGCCCGCGTCTTCGCGTGGGTATGCAAAAGGGCGGGCACGCCGTGAGCAGATCGTGACGACGGCTGCCGAGGTGTACGCGGACGTGGGCTACCACGGTGCTTCGCTGCGGGAGATCGCCAAGCGCGCGGGCATCAGCCACGTCGGTCTCCACTACTACTTTCCCAGCCGTGAAGCGCTCCTGGCGGCGGTGCTGGAGCGTCGGGACGACGAGGACACCGCCCGGCTCGGACCGAAGGAGTACTCTCCCACGGCGGCGGTGCGGCACTTGGTCGACCTGGCCGATCACAACGCCCGGCATCCGGGCATCGTGGAGTTGTACACGCGTGTCGCGGCGGAGGCGTTCTCCGAGGATCATCCCGCCCACCAGTACTTCACGGATCACTACCGGACGACGCGGGAGTATGTGCACCGTGCGTTGCGGGAGCTGGCGGAGCAGGGGGCGTTGCGGGAGGGGGTCGACCCCCGGGTGGCGGCGGCCGGTTTCGTGGCGCTGATGGACGGGTTGCAGGTGCAGTGGCTGACCAGTCCGGATGAGGTGGACATGGCGGGGGTGCTGCGTTCCCACGTTGAGCTGCTCCTCAAGGAGCCTTCGGCGTAGGGGTGCGCAGGCGCCACAGCAGCAGGAGGGCTACAGCGGCGGTGGCCACTTCGCCGGCTGCCAGAGCGGCCCAGACGCCTGTGGTGCCCAGTCGGCCCAGGGCGGCGATCAGAGGAACCTTGATCAGGAGCAGGCTGCCGATGGAGATGAGGTACGCGGGTGCCGGGCGGCCCAGTGACTGGGCGTAGGCCACTACCAGCGGGCCGATTCCGGCGACGGTGAGCCCGATCGCGATCACCGGCAGCGCCTGTCCGGCGGCGGTGGTGGTGTCGGCATCACTGAGGAACAGGCCGGCCAGGGGCCTGGCCAGCGCCGCGAGGGCGGCGGCGGTGATCAGCCCGTACAGCACGGAGGCGATCAGCGAGTAGTCGCGGGCCTTGAGCGCGCGGCCGGGGAGGCCGCGTCCGGTGTTGTAGCCGACGATGGGCTGCAGCCCCTGGCTGATGCCGGTGTGCGGCATCATGACGAAGGTCTGCAGGCGGGCGCAGACGGCGTAGGCGGCGAGCGCGGTGGCCGACCCGGTGGCCGCGAGGGTGGCGTTGACGAGAACGGCCAGGAGTGTGACACCCGTGCCGGCCAGGAACGAGGGCAGGCCGACGCCCAGCAGGGCGCGCAGCGTCGAGCCGTGGGGCAGCAGGTCCCGCAGGCCGATGCGGTAGGGGCGGCCTTTCTGTACGGAGAAGAACCACAGGCTCATCGCCGCGGACACGGCCTGGCCGCCGACGGTGCCGAGCGCGGCGCCCCGTACACCCATGTCGAAGCCGAAGATGAGCAGCGGGTCCAGGGTGATCTGTACGGCGACGGGCACGAGCCACAGCAGGGTGGAGAACCCCATGCGGCCTTCGGCTCGCACGAGGCTGGAGAAGCCGGTGGACACCAGGGCCCCGCACAGCAGCACCACGGCATAGGGGCGGGCGGTCGCACCCAGTTCGCCAGTGGCGCCGAGCAGGGTGAGCAGCGGGCTCAGGAACGCCAGGCCGAGCAGGGTGGTGGCCGCGGCGCAGGCCCAGAAGAGGGCGAAGGAGTTGCCCGCCGCGCGGGCGGCGGCCCGGTGGTCTCCCGCGCCCAGGGCCCGGGAGACCAGGGAGGCGCCGCCCGCGCCGACGGTGGTGGACACCGCGCCCAGGAGCAGCAGCAGGGGGGCGACCAGGTTGACCGCGGCCATGGCGGTGTCCCCCGCGCCGCGGCCGACGAACCAGGCGTTGGTGAGGGCGTAGATGCCGTACACGCCCACAGCGGCGGTCGTCTGGGTGCAGGAGCGCCACAACAGCCGGGCTATCGGATCGGTGCCGAGCCGGGTCGTGTGGTCGGTGGCGGGAACCGCCTGCACGGAAGTCACTGGCGGGTGCGGCCGAGCAGAGCCATGGCCTCGTCGACGCGAGGGCGTGCCCAGTCGTACTGGTGGGTGTCGGTGTGCCCGCGGTACACGGTTTCGATGACCATGATCAGTGCCAGGTAGAGGCAGTACAGGCGGCGGCGGGTCCGCTCGGTTCCGGTCAGCTCGCCACGACCGTAGCCGCGCATGAAGGGGCCCGAGTCGCCGAAGGCGGCCATCTGGTCGCCGGTGAAGCCGGCCTCGATCAAGGGGTCGCCGTAGAAGGCGCGTTCGTGGTCGATGACGCAGACGATCCTGTCGTCGCGGACCATGACGTTGCTCGCCCACAGATCCCACTCCACCAGGCGGGCTTCGGTGACCTCGTCGAGGCTGCCGGCCTGTTCGGCCACGACCGCACGCACGGTGTCGTACTCCCAGCCGATGTCGACGCCCCGGCGCTCGCCGTCGACGAGCACGTTCTCGATCATCGTGGTGAACGCCTGCCGCCAGGTGGCATGTCCCGGCCCGGCCAGCGGGCCGAAGTGCTGACCTCGGACGGAGTTGATCTCCCGGTTGAACGCGCCGAGCTGCTCCATCAAGGCGTCCCGCTCGGCCGTGGGAAGCGACTCGGCGATGATGCCGAGGTTGTCGGCGTCGACGTACGGCATGAAGAAGTAGTCGGCGTCGCACAGCTCGCGGCTCTGGTCGGCGAAGTCGACGGCGGGCACGGGGACGGTGGTCCGGGTGCGCAGCAGGTCCAGCGTGGTCAGTTCGATCGACATGGCGCCGTGCTCGTAGGTCATCACCTCCACACCGGAGGGCGGGGCGATCTTCAGCACGACCTCGGCGCCATCGCGCAGACGGATGCGGTAGGCGACGTTGAACCAGCCGTGCCCCAGCTCGCTCGCCCATCCGTCCCCGGCCGGGACCTGCCCGGCCCCGTAGGCGCGCTCGATCATGGCGCACAGCACCTCGGGAGACTGCCTGTTCTTGGTAATGCTCTCCACAATCGTTCCTTCGTCATCGGCGTGTCGGTGGTGTCTCCGCAGGGGAAGGGGCGAGGCCCCCATGCGCGGCCGGCCGCAGCGTCCTCGGCAGGCGTCCCAAATACTTACCACGTGTTAGAAATTCTCCACCAGGGGGTGAGGGCGGATTTCTGGGCACCCGGATCCGCGAGCCGAACGACGGGTCACGGTCGGACCCATGGCCGCTGCCGTCCCGGTGCGCCGAGACGGCAGCGGGACCGCCCAGTGACCGGGCGGGGCGGACGGGATGGCGCGGGGTCGAGCAGGCCGCGGGGTGCGGGCGCGGGCCGCCCCGCCGCCTTGCGGGGGAGCCGGACGCTCCCGCGGATCACCTCGGTCACGGCGGGTGTGCGGTGAGGGGCGTGCTGCCGGAGCCGGCCCGCCCGGGGAGCCCGCGAGCCGCGCCCGCCTCGCGCACATCTGGCCGGGCGCGGCCGTCCCGTGCTACCAAGACGGATGACCGCACCCCGGAACCCGACGCAGAAGAGTTACGACGCCGTGATCGTGGGCGGCGGCCACAACGGCCTGGTGGCCGCGGCGTATCTCGCCGGGGCAGGGCAGTCCGTCCTCGTGCTGGAGCGGCTGGGGACGACCGGCGGCGCGGCCGTCTCCACCCGCCCGTTCGCCGGGGTCGACGCCCGGCTCTCCCGGTACTCCTACCTGGTGTCCCTGCTGCCGGACAAGGTCGTCCGCGACCTCGGGCTCCGCTTCACCACCCGGCGGCGCACCGTCTCCTCGTACACCCCCACCGTGCGCGGCGGGGCGGCCACCGGGCTGCTCGTCGGCGACGGCCGCACCAGGGAGAGCTTCGCCGCGCTCACCGGCGGCGACCGCGAGTACGACGCCTGGCGGCGGTTCTACGGCATGACGCGGCGGGTGGCCGAACGCGTCTTCCCCACCCTCACCGAACCCCTGCCCGAACGGGCCGGGTTGCGGAAGCGGGTGGGGGACGACGAAGCCTGGCGGGCGCTGTTCGAGGAACCGCTCGGCATCGCCGTGGAGGAGCGGTTCGCCGACGACCTGGTGCGCGGAGTCGTGCTGACCGACGCGCTGATCGGGACGTTCGCCGACGCCCACGACCCGGAGCTGCGCCAGAATCGCTGCTTCCTCTACCACGTCATCGGCAACGGTACGGGCGACTGGGACGTCCCCGTCGGCGGCATGGGCGCCCTCACCGACGCACTCGCCGACGCGGCGCGGTCGGCCGGTGCCGAGATCCGCACCCGGCACGAGGCGGTGCGGATCGAGACGGACGGCACGGCCGCCGAGGTCACCGTCCGCGACGACCGGGGCGAGTACACCGTCGCCGCCCGCCGGGTCCTCGTCAACGCCTCGCCCCAGGCGCTCGCCGCCCTCACCGGGGAACCCGGCGACGGCCCGCCCGCCCCGGCCGAGGGCGCCCAGCTCAAGGTGAACATGCTGCTCACCCGGCTGCCCCGGCTGCGCGACCGGTCCGTCGACCCCCGTGCGGCCTTCGGCGGCACCTTCCACATCGCCGAGGGATACGACGCGTTGGCCCTCGCCCACCGCGAGGCGGCGGAAGGACGGCTGCCGAGCGCGCCGCCGTCCGAGATCTACTGCCACTCCCTGACCGATCCGTCGATCCTGGGCCCCGGACTCGCGGAGCGCGGCTTCCACACCCTCACCCTCTTCGGGCTGCACACCCCCGCCCGGCTGTTCGCCGCCGACAACGCGGGTGCCCGCGAGGCCCTCCTCGCCGCCACCCTGGCGCAGCTGGACGCCCACCTGGAGGAGCCGATCGCGGACTGCCTCGCCCGCGACGGGAACGGCGCCCCCTGCATCGAGGCGAAGACCCCGCTCGACCTGGAGCGCGAACTGGGCCTGCCCGGCGGCCACATCTTCCACCGGGACCTCTCGTTCCCGTACGCCACCGGGCGGACCGGCCGCTGGGGCGTCGAGACGGCGCACGCCAACGTCCTGCTGTGCGGCGCGGGTGCGGTGCGCGGCGGCGGGGTCTCCGGGGTCCCCGGCCACAACGCGGCGATGGCCGCGCTGGGGCGCTGACGGGGGACCACCGGGAGCGCCGGTCACCGCGCACGCGCACCATGGCGCCGCTCGGTGAGCTGCTCGGTGCGTTGCGCGGTCCGCTGCTCAGCCGGCCGAGGGGGCCCAGCCGATCGCCGCGATGCGGGCCGCGTCGGCCGGGCGGGTCTCGTCGAAGAGCACCCGGCCCGTATCGGTCACCCGGATCGCGTCGGCGTACACCCCGCGCCCCACGTAGAGCTTGTCCGTCGCGTACCGCCAGCGCAGCAGGATCTCCTGACCGCGCCAGGCACCGAGACCGGCGGTCAGGGTGTGCCAGACCCGCCCGGACCAGCCCGTCACCGTCCCCGTTGGGTGTGTGGCCGGTGTCCCGTGCGCCCCGGGGGAGGCGGGCACGGTGGAGAACGGAAGCGGCTGCCATCCGGCGCCCGCGTCGGCCGACACCTCCAGGTACAGCGCGTCCGAGTCCGGCTCGGTGTCCCACCAGAGCGAGCACTCCAGCCGGGCCCGGCCGGAGACGGGGCGCAGGGCGGGAAGCGTCAGCAGGGCGCTGGAGGAACTCGCCATCCCGGAGAACCACGCGGTGCGCCCGTGCGCCGGGCGGACCGCGACGGCCCGCGCCATCCGGTCGGCGGTGGCGACGCGCGGAGCGCTGCCCGAACGCCAACTGCGCACAGGATGGACGGAGTTGCCGAGCACGATCAGGAAGGAGTCGGTCGTCGGGTCGATCACCAGGCTGGTTCCGGTGAACCCGGTGTGCCCCGCCGTGCGGGGAGTGGCCATGGCGCCCATGTACCAGTGCTGGTGGAGTTCGAACCCCAGCCCGTGCGCGTCCCCGGGGAACGCGGTGTTGAAGTCGGTGAACATCAGCTCGACCGACTCCTCGGACAGGATGCGGGCCCGCCCGTAGATTCCGCCGTTGAGCAGCGTACGGGCGAGAATCGCCAGGTCCCAGGCGCGGGAGAAGACCCCCGCGTGCCCGGCGACCCCGCCCAGGGAGTACGCGTTCTCGTCGTGCACCTCTCCCCGGACGAGTCCCCGGTCCAGCCCGGACCACGGCAGCCGGGCGTCCTCCGTGGCCGCGATGTCCGGGAGCCAGGACGCGGGCGGGTTGTAGCGGGTGCGGCGCATCCCGAGGGGTCCGGTGATCTCGTCCCGGAGCAGGACGTCGAGCGTGCGGCCGGTGACCTTCTCCAGGATCAGCTGGAGCGAGATCAGGTTGAGGTCGGAGTAGAGGTACGCCGTGCCCGGGGCGTCGAGGAGCGTCTCGTCCCAGAGGAGCTGGAGCTTCCCCTCCCGGGTCGGCGCCTTGTAGAGCGGGATCCAGGACCGGAAACCCGAGGTGTGGGTGAGTAGTTGACGAACCGTCACCTCACTCTTGCCGCCGCCGGCGAACTCGGGCAGGTACGAGGCGACCGTGGCCTCCAGCGTGAGCCGGCCGCGCTCGATCTGCTGCACCGCGAGGATCGAGGTGAAGAGCTTGGACACGGAGGCCAGGTCGAAGACGGTGTCCTCGGTCATCGGCACCTGCTGGTCGGCGGGGAACTCCACGCCGGAGTCGGTCTTCTCGTCGTACGACGCGTACCGGACCGCCATCCCGATCGGCGTGTGCAGGGCGACCGTACCGCCGCGCGCCGCGAGCAGAACCGCCCCGGCGTACCACGGGTGGCTGGGGGAGTCCTCCAGAAAGGTTCTGGCCACGTCGACGAGCGCGTCCAGCTGCTCCTCGATCAGCCCGGCCCGCCCGGCCGAGCCCCGGCGCAGGGTGTGCCGCTCCGTCGCTGCCGCCATACCGGCTCCCGTTCCCGCCCGTGGGTCCTGGGCCTCCGCCCCGGAGGCCCCCGTGGCGGGCTCGGCGCCCGCCGCCACGCCCGCGAGGGGGAGCGGCGCCAGGGCGAGCGCCCCGCCGAGTGCGAGTATCCCGCCGCCCAGCCTCCGCCGGCCGATCCCGAAACCCTTCGTGTCCCCGGTCATCCATGACCCCTCTCGGTCCGTGTCCGACACTCGCGTGAAAGTAACTTTCGAAAGCCCGTCCGATGGTGAAACTTGTTGCCGAGGGAGAGGGTACTGTCGCCGCCGTTCCGTACGGGGTTGCGCAAGGCCATAGTTGACGCGTCGTCAGCAAAAGGTCCGCGAAAGTCCTGTCCCGGTATCCGCGCCGCCCTTGACCGGCGGCCCCCGCACGCACAGGATTCCGGCCATGACAGGTGTTCGCAGCAGTACGGTCGACGGCGTCCTGGCCCGCAGCGCCCGGCGCACCCCCGGTCGCACCGCGCTCCGGTACGCGGACCGGTCATGGACCTACGCCGAACTGGACGCGGCCGTCAGTACCGCCGCCGCGGTCCTGACCGGCGAGCACGGACTGCGGCACGGCGACCGGGTCGCCACCTACGCGCACAACTCCGACGTCTACCCGATCGCCTACCTCGCCTGCGCCCGCGCCGGTCTCGTCCACGTACCGGTCAACCAGAACCTCAAGGGCGACGACCTGGGCCACCTGCTCGGCGACTGCGCCAGCTCCCTCGTCCTCACCGACCCGGACCTCGCGGACCGCGTACCCGCCGGACACGAGGTGCGAGCGCTGCGCGACGCCCCGGGGTCCCTGCTCGAAGCGCTCGCCGTGCCCCGCCCGTTCACGCCCGAGCGCGCCGTGGGCGCCGACGACCTCGTGCAGCTGCTCTACACCTCGGGGACCACCGCCCTGCCGAAGGGCGCGATGATGACGCACGGGGCCCTCGTGCACGAGTACGTCAGCGCCGTCACCGCACTCGGCCTCGGAGCGGCCGACCGGCCCGTGCACTCGCTGCCGCTCTACCACTCGGCGCAGATGCACGTCTTCCTGCTGCCCTACCTCGCGGTCGGAGCGGAGAACACCGTCCTGGACGCTCCCGACCCGGGCCGGATCTTCGACCTCGTGGAGGCGGGCCGGGCCGACAGCCTCTTCGCCCCGCCCACCGTGTGGATCTCCCTCGCCAACCACCCGGAGTTCGCCACCCGCGACCTAGGTGCCCTGCGCAAGGCGTTCTACGGGGCGTCGATCATGCCGGTGCCCGTACTGGAGCGGCTGCGCGCCCGGCTGCCCGGCCTCGCCTTCCACAACTGCTTCGGCCAGAGCGAGATCGGGCCGCTCGCCCTCGTCCTCGGTCCCGACGAGCACGAGGGCCGGATGGACTCCTGCGGCCGGCCCGTCCTCTTCGTCGAGGCGCGGGTGGTGGACGAGGACGATGCGGAGGTCCCGGACGGCACGGCCGGTGAAGTCGTCTACCGCTCGCCACAGTTGTGCCAGGGCTACTGGGGGCGGCCCGAGGAGACCGAAGAGGCGTTCCGGGGCGGCTGGTTCCACTCCGGCGACCTCGCGGTGCGCGACACGGACGGCTACTTCACCGTCGTCGACCGGGTGAAGGACGTCATCAACTCCGGCGGAGTCCTCATCGCCTCCCGTCAGGTGGAGGACGCCCTCTACACCCACCCCGAGGTGGCCGAGACCGCCGTCGTCGGACTGCCCGACGAACGCTGGATCGAGGCCGTCACCGCCGTGGTCGTGCTGCACGACGGGGCCGCCGCCTCCGACGCGACCGCCGCCGGACTGATCGCCCACGTCCGCGAAAAGCTCGCTTCCTTCAAGGCCCCGAAGAGAATCGTCTTCGTGAAGGACCTGCCGCGCAACGCCAGTGGCAAGATCCTCAAGCGGGAGCTCCGCGAGCGGTACGCGCATGGGGCGGAATGAGCCTTTCGGTAGGGCCTGCCTGGTTCGCTCGGGAACAGGTCATCTGACACCAAATATCGCTTGTACGGGGCCGGTTAGGCCTCGAACGGGCCACGGTCCGGCGTCAGGTGTGTGTACCTTTTGGCTGAGCCCCGAACTGCCTTGACCCGCACCTCGCCCGTCGCCTACTTTTCGGCCTGCTCGGCTGAAAAGTAGGGGCCTCCACGGGGGGCCAGGGGAGGGATCGTTGTGAACTGGTACCTGGACGTACTCAAGAACTACGTGGGCTTCAGCGGACGTGCGCGCCGCAAGGAGTTCTGGATGTTCGCGCTCTTCAACTTCATCGTCGCCATCGTGCTGTTCGCCATCGGCGCGGCCATCGGCTCGCAGTTCCTGTACTACATCTACGCGCTCGCGGTGCTCCTGCCGGGCCTGGCGGCCACCGTGCGCCGCCTGCACGACACCGGCCGCTCGGGCTGGTGGATCCTCATATCCTTCGTCCCGTTCGTCGGCGGGATCATCCTGCTCGTCTTCCTCGCGTCCGAGGGCAAGGCCGAGGCGAACGAGCACGGTCCGAACCCGAAGTACGCGGCCTGACCGCGCGCTCCGCACGCCGGAGCGGCACCCACATCCCGGAGGCCGGGACGGCATGCGCTGCCGTCCCGGCCTCCGGCCGTGTCCCGTGCGGACCGGCAGCCCCGCGGCCACCGACCTACCATGACCCCATGACCGGCGAGCGAGACCTCCGTACCCTCCTGCGATCCCTGCGGCCCGAGCTGAACGAAGGCCGGTACGTCTTCACCAGTGTGCGCGGGGACGCCGTGCCGGAGGGCGTCTCGCCCGTCGTCACGGTCACCGAGCGCGAGGGCCTGACCCTCGTCCTCTCCGAGTACGAGGCGAAGGAGGCCGGTCTCAGCCACGCCTTCGTCGCCGGCTGGATCACCCTGCGGGTGCACTCCGCCCTGGACGCGGTGGGGCTCACCGCCGCCGTCTCCCTGGCGCTGACCGACGCGGGCATCAGCTGCAACGTGATCGCCGGATACCACCACGATCACCTCTTCGTCCCGTATGAGCGGGCCGCCGAAGCCGTCGCCGTACTGGAGTCGCTCACGGCCGAGTAGCCGTCCAGGGCCCTTCGGGGCCCGGCCGGCGGCGCCCCGGTCGCGGTGCCCGCGCCCGCCCGGGCCCGGCTCCGCGACGTGAGCCGGGCCACGTAACATGGCCGCATGTCCTTCCTCCGCCGTCGCAGCGCCGCCACTCCCGCCGGCCCGGACTTCGATGTCCTCGCCATGGACCCGGGGGACTGGCCCGGGAACCTCGGAGCCGGTCTGCTGCCCGCGCCCGACGGCACCTGCCAGGGCGTCTTCCTCCGGTACGACCTCTACGGTGGCCGCGGTCCGGCCATGATCATCGGGAATCTCCCGGAGGGCTCACCCGCCCGCGAGACCGAGGAGGGCCAGGTCCCCTTCGAGGTCGCGCAGCTGCTCGTCGCCCTGGAGAACGACGAGCCGGTGGAGGTCACCTCCACCGAGGACGTCCCCGTGATGCAGGGTGACAACCTGCTGATCGTGCGCCGCGTCAAGCTCTCCGAGACCCGCATCGCCTGCGTGCAGTTCGACCGCAGCGACGGCGTCCTCGTCACGATCGCCAGCTGGGACCGCCCGATCACCGACGACCTCTACGCGCTGCTCAAGCCGCTGCCCGCAGAGCTCTTCCAGCAGGGCTGACCGCATTTTCCGAAGCAGGGCTGAAACGTCCCTGCGGCCCACGGAGGATTCCGTGGGCCGCAGGGACGTTTCGGTGTTTTCCGGAGGGTTCCGCCGCGGGACGGCGTGAGAGCCGTGCGGCGGCGCGTCGGGCTCAGGCCTCGGCGTCGCGGTGCCGGCCGGGAGTGAGGAGGTAGGCCACCGCCATGTCGCCGAGTTCGTCGGCGTACCGGCGTGTGGCCGCTTCGCCGGTGGCGGCATCGGGGCGCACGGAGTTGTGGAAGCAGGCGCCGAGGACGGCGCGGGCCGCGGTGTCGAGTGCCTGCCGGGGCCGAGCGCGGCGGATCTGACCGGTGTAGGGGTCTGCCGCTTCGAGCAGGAGGCGGTGGAGTTCGGTGATGGTGCGGGCCCCGCGCTCCAGTGATCCGGTGCCACGCCTGCGCAGCAGCTCGGGGAAGAGGCTGCTGTTGTCGGCGAACGACTGCAGCAAGGCGTGCGCGTAGGCGTTCATGACACCGGAGAGGGAGGGTTCCGCCGCGCGCAGCCGCTCTGCCACGTACTCCTCGCGGCGTTCCAGCATCCGCTCGGTCAGGGCGGTGATCAGCTGCTCCTTGTCCTCGAAGCGCCGGTAGATCGTCCCGACGGCGACGCCGGCGCGTTGCGCGACACCGGCGATCGTCATCTCCTCGAGGCCGGAGGCGGAGGCGAGCTCCTCGGCAGCCCGCAGCACACGGGTCAGGGTCGCGGCGCTACGGGCCTGCTGGGGCTCCCGGTAGGACGCTGGGCGCTCCGGCTCTTCGGTCATGTCCCGCATGGTATCGGCACCGCTCTCAGCAGGACCTTTTGACAACTGGCGCGCTTCCCGGCGTACTCTGATGATGCGAACGCGAATTCACATTCACATTTTTCGGAGGCCAGGCCATGACTGACAACCAGACTCCCCGGCCCGTCACCGTGACGGTCGAAGCCGGACCCGCCGGCGCCGCGAGCATCGACGACTTCGAGCTCTTCTACGCCCGCCGCGCCGTGGACCGCTTCCGCACGCTGCTGGGCCGCCAGGGGCTCCTCGACCTCCTGGCCGAGGAGATCGAGGAGGGCAACGCCGCCCTGCGCGAGTGCGCCCGCGCCTCCGGCGGCGCCTTCAAGGGGGGCACCACCGTGCTCGCGGCGAAGGGACTGACCTCGGCCGCGTTCCTGGCCTGGATGGACAAGGCGTTCGCGGGGGACGAGCGTGCGCTCCTCGCGGCGCACCCCGAGCACTACGTGATGGGCACCGACGAGGCCGGCGCGCGCGTGGTGGAGAACATCGGGCCCCACGTCGCCGACTTCTCCATGGGCGGCTGGGGCACCGACGCGCTGGCCTGGGCCAAGGACGCGGACGAGCTCCTCCCGGAGTCGGAGTTTCCGCGCAAGATGTCCTCGAACCTCTTCCTGGCCGACGGCACGGTTGTCGGGAGGGCGCTGATCCAGTTCGGCGACACGGCCGACGGCTTCACCGCGAACCTGACGGTCTACTTCCCCGTCACGTGCCCCGACGAGCTCCTCGACCACCACCTGCGGCACTACGCCGTCGAGTTCCGGAACTGGATCGTCGCCGCCGCGGCCGCGCGCGCCTGACACGCCGGGCCGGTCAGGCCCGATGTCCGGCCTTCTCGTGCAGGGCGCGGTCCACCGCCTCGCGCACCCGCTCGTCCTCCAGTCGCTTGCGCCGGGCCCGCCCGCGCCGGGTCAGGACCACCGCCGCGACGATTCCGGCCACGACCAGGACCACGAGCAGGGTCAGCGTCCACGGGACCGCGAGGCCATGGGCCGTGGCCCGGACCGGCTTGAGGGCGGTCTTCGAGCCGGCCGCGTCGGTGAGGACCGGGGTGACGGTGACGGTGGCGGCGATCCGGTACGCCGGAGTGACACCGTGGACCGGGACCGTCACCTTCCAGCGCTCGCCCGGCAGCAGCTCCGGCGGCGCGGCGACGGAGCCGGCGTCAGTGCTGAACATGCCGAACGGACCCGTGACGGCGACTTTCTGGGTCCCGGAGAGTACCGCGTTGCCCGTGTTGTGGAGGCTGTAGGTCACCGTCGCGTCGCCCTGGGCGAACCCGGCGGAGCCGTCGTACGACACGTGCACGTCCTCGACGGCGAGGGCCGGCCGCAGAGCCCCGCTGACCCGCAGCTTGATACGGATGCCCAGACGCCGGTCGACCGCGATGCCCTCAGCCCCGTCGGGCTGCTTCAGCGAGGTGAGGATGCCGCCCACGTAGTCGCCCGGGGTGGCGCCGGCCGGGACCGCGACCGTGAACGGGACCTCGGCGCTCCTGCCCGGAGCCACCGTGACGGTCTCGTGCGCGGCCCGCACCCAGGCGCCGACCGAGCGGGACTTCTTGTCCCGGGTCAGCAGGTCCAGCTGCCCTTTTCCGGTGGTGAAGCCGTCGGCGGTGTACACCGCGAGCGTCAGCGCGGTGGTGCCGTGGTTGGCGACGACCATCGCGTCCTTCGTCTTCCCGCCCGGGTTCACGCTGTAGCCGAAGCTCGACCGGTCGGCCCCGAAGTCGTTGGCGGCCGTCCGGACCGTCCAGGTGACGTCGCCGTCGCCGGCCGCCCGGGCCGGAGCGGTGCAGACACCCGCCAGAGCCAGCACCGTGAACAGGACGAGGGCGCCGGCACGGACGAGGCCGGCGGGGAGGGTACGGCGGGATGGTGCCACTGCGTGCATCTCGGGGTCTCTCTCGGATGAGGAGGTGGGGCAGGATCCGGCGGACCGGAGCCTGCCCCACCGGTGGAGCGGGATCGGTCAGCTGCTCAGCGCGGTGATCGTGAGGGTCGCGCGGTAGCCGCCCTTCTGCACGCTGTCCGGGATCTTGAGATCCAGGTCGGCGCCCAGCTTGGAGGTGCCACGCGCGTGACCCTGCTCCGCGGAGCCGAGACCGCGGGAGACGGCCAGACCGTCACCCCGGTCGTCGTACCCGGAGGCGACCGGCGAGCCGGCCTGGGCGCCCGCGCCCTGGTCGAGCACGTACGGCGTCCAGCCGAGGTAGGAGCCGGCGAACGTCTTGTCGGCGTCCTTGAACGCGCTCACGTTGGCCGAGACGGACCACGGCGAGAGCGAACGGCGGGTGTCCGACACGAGGATCGGGTTGATCCTGCCGGAGGCGGTGAAGTGGTCACCGTTCTCCTCCTTGGCCGTACCCAGGTCCACCAGGCCGTTGTAGCCGTCGATGGTCCAGCCGAACTCGCCCGGAGCCGCGTTGGGCACGTTGACCTGGAGCGACTGGCCGTCACCGTTGTACGGGTGGACACTCACCTTGTCGACGACCGAGCCGACCGGCTGCGCGGCGTCGGTGTTGTTGCACCAGTCGCCGTGCGAGACCTCGGAGTTGGGAGCGGCGCAGGTGCTGCTGCGGATGTTCTCCACCACGAGCTTCTCGTCCCGCACCTGGACCTTGACGTAGCTGCGGACGTGCTCCTGGTTCTGCACCGAGTTGTACCAGTAGTTGTCCGGGTTCAGCGGGTCGGCGCCGTTGCCCGCGCCGCTGGTGCCGCTGTTGTCGGGCGCCGTGATGTCGTAGTACTTCGACCCCGAGGCGGAGTTGGCGGTGACATACAGGACGCCGCCGGGACCCGGGTAGACGTCGGCCGCACCCGGCTGCTCCTCCGGATCGGCCTTCTGGCCGTTCTTGATGAGGTAGCTGCGGGAGTAGCTGTGGTCGTGGCCCTGGAGGACCAGGTCGACGCCGAGCTTGGAGAAGGTGGTCGGGAAGTCGACCCGACGCGCCTTGTTGTCCCCGTCCTTGGCGTGCGAGGCCGGCGAGTAGATCGAGTGGTGGTAGACGAGCACCTTCCACTTGGCCTCGGAGCCGTGCTGGTTGATGACGTCGGTGACGTACTTGGTGTGCGCCTCGTCGCCGCCGCCCCCCTGCGAGGTGGCGTAGCTGTTGCTGTTCAGGTCGATGAACAGCACGTCCTTGTAGACGTACCAGTAGTCACCGCCCGAGGTGTTGGACGCCGGGTTGCCGTTGGCGTACTTCGAAGCCGAGTTGTCCGTGTTGGGCGTCGAGAAGTGCTGCTCGTACGCCTTGCCGCCGACGTCGTGGTTGCCGATGGTGGCGGCGTACGGGACCTGGCGCAGCTGGTCGGGGGCGAGGAAGGACTTCCACTGGTCCTCGTTGTTGGCGCTCTCGATCTGGTCGCCGCCGGAGACGAGGAGTTCGGCGTTCGGGTTGGCCTTGGTGGCCACGTCCAGCGTGTCCGCCCATCCGGCCTGGTCCTGCGCCAGGTCGCCGGAGGAGCCGATCTGCGGGTCGCCGAGGAAGAGGAAGTCGTACGCGCCCTCGAAGTCCTGCGTCCTGAAGGAGTACGCCGTCGACCAGTTGCCCTCGCTGCCGACCCGGTAGGAGTAAGTGGTGTTCTCCTTCAGGCCGGTGATGGTGGCGTGGCGGTTGTAGCCGCCGCTGGTGGCGATGTTCGCCGCGCCCAGCGCGTCGAAGGTGACCGCACCGTCGGGGAACTCGCCACCGGTGAGCTGCGCCGTGGGGGCGAGCTGCACCTTCTGGGCGGTATCGCCGGAGGAGTACCAGCTGACCGTGCGCTGGGTCTCGTTGGCGCCGACACCCAGCACGATGCCGGTGAGGGTGGAGGCGCCGGCCGCGGAGGCGGGCGAGCCCACCCCGCCCGCGAGGGCCACGGTCAGGCCGAGGAAGGCAGCGGTGGCGCCGGTGGCCACACGGGTCCGCACGGGCCCCCGGGCCTGGTGGGAAGCGTTCGATCTCATGAAGTGTCGTTTCTTCTGTGTGCATACGGTGCGTATGCAAGGGCGATCGACAAGTTGTCCGTGCGAGATGAACGAGATCTGAATGCGATCTTGGCGAGGGTTGAACATCGCCACTGACGTGCGGTTTTCACCCACCGGCCACACGCTGGACGAACCAGATGAGCCCCATGGCCGCCACGCACGCGGAGAGCGCGCCGGTGGTCCACACGGCGGCCCGCGGCGAGCGGCGCACGAGCAGCAGGAGCAGCGGGAACACCACGGCGATGATGCCGAGTTGCACTGCCTCGATGCCGACGTTGAACACCAGCAGCGACCACAGCAGGGTCCACGACCAGGCGGCTTCGATACCGAGCGCGCCCGCGAACCCCAGGCCGTGCACCAGGCCGAAACAGAACACGACACCGAGACGGGTCCACCCCGCCCGGTCCAAGGCGAACCTGCCCCCGGCGGGCGCCCGGAGCTCCGCCGCATGGGTGCCGCGCCCCCTGATCCGCCACAGGTGCCACCCGGCGACCACCGCGATGGAGAGCGCGATGACGGGCTCCACCAGACCGGCCGGCACGTCGACCAGCCCCAGTGCGGCCAGCAGGAACGTCACCGAGTGCGCCAGCGTGAAACTGGTGGCGGCCAGGACGACTTCGCGCGGACGCCGGGACCCGGCGATGAGCGCCAGCAGGAACAGGATGTGGTCGGTACCGGTCAGCAGGTGCTCGGCGCCGAGCCGGAAGAACTCCCAGAAGCGCTGCGTCCAGGACTGGCCGATGGAGAAGGACGGGTGCCCGTCGTCGAGCGCGGCGCTCCCGGAACGGCCGCCGACGTCGTAGGTGACGATCGTCTTGGTGCCCTTGACGTACCCCTCGGAGTCGGGGAAGAGCGTGCCGCGCACCACGTGGTCGCCGCCCGCGCCGTGTCCGGCGCAGCTCCAGTCGAGATCCAGCAGGGCGTACGGCACGCCCTCCTCGGTGCCCATCCGGAACGCCCCGTCCGGCGTGGGCGTACAGGCCTTCCCTCCGGCGCTGACGGAGAGGTGCCGGGCGACGTAGCCGAGCACGGTTTTGCGGTGGGCTTCCAGTGCGGCGGCCTCGGCTACGGGGTCTCCCGCCTCGAACGCGTCGGTGCCCGCCCGGAAGAGGGGGTCGTCGTGACCGGTGTCGGCGGCCGAGACGACGAGCAGGTCGTACTCCAGTTTCAGGTCGGTGCGCAGCGGTCCGTCGCCGTCGGCGGTGACATGCGCGTACACGGTCGACGAGAAGCCGTGGGCGGCTGCGGGCCGGGCCAGGCAGAGCAGGAAGAGAACCGCCGCGGCGAGAGCGAGCAGCGGGCGGCGTACACGGTGAGGCATGGGGCTCCTTGAGGTTGCCCGTGCACCGTGCAGGCCGTGCATGAACCGAAAGCGGCTGGTCGGCGAAGCATGAGAAAACAAACGTTCGACGACGGTCGGTTTTATGGAGATCGGGTGCGCCGGCGGCGCAGGATGTGGGAAAGCCGCCCCGAACCGGCCTGCCCCGCACTCGCGGGGCCGCGCGGGCACGCCGTCGTGTCTCCGTCGCGTCGCCGGGGGAGGCCCCTACCGGAGGACGATCGTCTTGCACCGCCCGCTCCAGGCCGCCGCTGTCACCACCGCGGCCGCCCTCGCCCTGCTCGCCGGATGCGCCTCGGAAGCCGACTGGTCGCAGCCGCACCCGCGCCCCTCCGCGGTCGGCGCGCTCGGCGCGGGATTCATCGGCCCGGACGAGTCGCCCGCCCCGGAATCCACCGTCACGCCCGATCCCGGCTCGTGGTCCGGGGTGCGCCCGTCGGACGGCGCCCGGGTCGTCCTGCTCACCGCGGGCCACGACCGCCCCACCAAGACCCTGGTGGCCGCCGTGAAGAAGTGGGCGAAGGACGAGGACGTCGACCTGCGGACCGTGACCGCGGCCGGCACCGCCGACCTCCTCCCCGCCGTCCTCAGGGCGATGGACCTCCACCCCGACCTCGTCATCAGCGCGGGCAACAGCCTCGTCGACCCGCTCGCCACGGTCACCCCGAGCCACCTCGATCAGGAGTTCCTGGTCGTGGGCGCCGAACTCGCCGAACCCACCCACAACGTGACGGCGGTCGACTGGACGGGCGCGTCCTTCCGGGGCGAGGGCCTCGGCATGTCCTCGGAGTACGACGCCACTTCCTTCACCGCCGCCCGGTGCGCGGCGGCCGTCCGCGCGGGAACGGCGGCGGTGCTCTCGGGGCACACCGGCATCGTGGTGTGGCTCGACAGGTTCTGAGCGAACGCCCGCCGCCCCGCAGTGCATGTGGCACCAGCCGGGCCCACCCTTCGCGGGCTTCTCGCGGCCGTCCACCGAGCACTTCGGCTCGGAGACCTTGGAGCGCTCCAGGAGGTCCGTACTGCCGCACTTCTTCCCTGGCTGCCAGTGCATCGAGCACAGATCTCGGCCTGCTACCGGCCGTTCGCACGAGCAACGCTCGTGACCTGTGGATCGGCCTCGGGACGGACACGAAGGGCGTACTTTCCCGAGTGATCGACTTCTGGTCATCGAGCAGGCCGACGTTGCACCGCCGGTCGGGAAGGCACGGATCAGCCATGCTGCGCTGGGCCGAAGAGCGGATCCCCCGACTCGTCGAAAAACATGGCACGGCGCGGACTGCAGTGATCGGTGCGAACGCCATGATCTCCGAGCCGGACGCCACGGTGCTCCTGCTCGCGGCCGGCTACCGACGTGTCTTCAGTCTGGTCCACAGATCTGACAGTTCCTCACGGCCGTTTCAGGGCTCCTGATGACGGGCATCGGCTGTTCCACCGCAGGGCGGACACGGCGCTGAAGCACATGGAGTCGCCGACCCGGTCTCTCCGCCAGGACATGAAGGTCGAGAGGATGTCAGCCAGGCGATTCGGCTGCTGGAGAAGGTTGACGAGCCGGTCCTCAAGGCTCAGCTGCAAGCCGCACCGCTCCGGAAGTTCTCCGCCGTGAGGCTTCTCGAGTTGGACGGAGAGCTCAAGCCGGCCGTCCCCCGGCAGAGCCCCGGGCCGATGGAGCACTGCCCCATCAGCAGGCGGAGGATCCCGCGTCATGAGCTCCGAGGGCGGTTCTTCAGGTACCAGTTGAGGAAGCGTTCGCTGATGCCCTTGTCGCCACCGAAGTCCTCTTTCAGGACCCGCCACATGTACGTGCTGTCGTGTCCGGTCGCGAACGTGCTGCCATCGCCGATCTCGGTGTCGCAACCGCAGAGGCAAAGGGTGGGACCAGCGGAACTCATCATGTGCTCCTGGGCTCTTACGACGGGACCGGAACCGCATTCTCCCGTCATCAGGCGACGATCCGGAAGCCCCACCGGGGCTGGCGTGCCAGGGTGGCCCTCTCGGTCCTCGCCACGTCCATGTGCCGGAAGAGCTTCTGGCCTCGGTGATCGAGGCCCTCGACTTTCAGGTGACCACGACGGACCCACGAGTAGACCGTCACGATGCTGACGCCCGTCAGCTCAGAAGTGGCGGACACTGGCAGCCCTGAAGTTCCGCCGACGGGACCAACCCCAGTGAGGTTGGTCCCGTCATTCTCTCGGGGGCGGCCCGCCGTTACGCCCGCTGAGGGTCTCAGCAAGCCGGATACTCCGCGTGTCATCCGAACGGGTTGCCGCTCCGACCTTGGACCCCAGCCGTAACCGCTGCCAGACAGGCGGAGTAGGTCTTCCGCTGGTTCCACGTGAAGAGGACGGTGTGGGAGTTGTTCGCGATGGCCTTCTGCGCCTCGGCGGCCGCCAGCCGGAGCTGCCCCCGATCATCTTCGGTGGCGAGCTGTACGTATCCGTTCACCAGCCGGGTCGGCTCCTTGGACTGCACCTTGATGACGTCGCTGAAGTGGATGACGCAGTCCTTGGCGCCGGTCATCTTCCCCATGAGCTTGCGCTTGATCTCAGCGTGGCCCGCGTAGAGCGTCACGGTCGCGACGTAGCCCTTGAAGCTCTGCGTTTCGAACTCGGGCGCAGATACACCCTTCGAGAGGTCATATGCCATCGGATCAGTGTGCCGCTCCGTCAGCCGTGTTGTGGACGATATGCCAAGAGGCAGTGCGCTTACCGGTCGCTCGTCCCGCTCTGGTAAGGACGGCCGCTGACCCACCATCCGTGGGCGGCGCAGTAGGTGTTGGCGATCTGGAGGACCCTTCTCAGCGTGGCCATGCTCTCGGACAGGGACTGTCGGTACCTCGGGACGTTGCTCACCGGATCCCCTTGGCGATCTCGACGTGAGTCGCGCGGAGTTCTGGAGGTCCGGCGTGAACAGCGTGGAGGCCCCCTCCCTCAGGTCGCGGCGGTAGGGGGACGTAACCGTGGCTTCCCTGACCTGCGGAGCTACGGGGCCGGGAGAGGGGGCCGAAGTGGCGGGGAGAGGGCCCTGATGATGTCCCGCCGGTGGACTCCCACGGCCACTCCCCGGCCGGCACACGGACGCTGTGGCGGCTAGTGCTGTGACCCCTATGGTTCGCAGGGTTGACTACGAAGGTCTCTTCGGAGAGCGTTTATCGCTCGCATTGGAGAGTGCAGGCTGCCCCGTGGCGGACCAAATGTTCGTCAGAAGCAGCAGCATCTGTAGGGGTGCAGGGGGCCTGGTGTAGGGCTCTCGGAGGTAGCTGGCAACCTGGGGTGGTGCTGATCGACGGATATGAGGACGCCCCGCTCGTTGCCGGGGAAGAGCTGCTATCCCTCACGGGGTTCTGGGCCGCCTACCTGATGTGGCTATGTGAAACGGAGGAGGGCGAGCCTGCCCCAGCATGGTTCGGTGCGGACGAGGCTGACGCCGATGCGGCGTATGAGGCCCTGGCCGACGCGGAGCGATGGCCGGTCTTCCGGATTCCGTTCGGCGAAGGTCACACCGCCGTCGTGCTGGCGCGTAATCTCGCCGACGACGCGGGGACCGAGTACCTGGTGACGCATCCCTCTTGGAGCCGTCTGGGACACCTGGCCACGCTTGACGGACACCAAGCCGGCCCCGGCCTGTCGTGGCGCGAGCTGATCCACATTGCCAGTACGCCCGATCGAACTGCCGCAGGAGTCCACGACCCGAACGCTCGCCTGCTCCTCCTCCTGCCTGCCCTGGGTGACCGCGATCTCCCCACCGACGCACCCGATGTCCTCCGCAGTGCCCTCGTGTGGGCGGGAGTACCAGTGGCAGAAACCCACCGAGTGACCGAATCCCTGCTTCTGGACCATCCATACTGGGAGCCTGCCGGATGGTCACTGCCGTCCGTGTCGCCGCTCTCCGGCAGCAGCAAGGAATCGTTCATCGGCATCCTCTACTGCGACGATCCCGGAAGCCCTCGGTGCGGAATACGCATAGCTCAGGGCATCACTCGGGAGCAGAGCGACCGGCTGGCCCATGCGCTCGGCACCTGGGCAGCCCCCTGAATCCAGCCCGATCGCGTGCGAGGCGGCCAAGTGCAAGTACCGAGGTGCTTCCGGAACTCGGGCTCTGGCTCAAATTCCGTGACCTGCGCACGCTGAGTGACGGTTCGCGGCTGTGTCAGTCTCCGAAAGGTTGCCTGAAATTGATCAGTGGCGATCTTAGGTGGCTGACAGTTCGGGGCTGCGGGAGAGCTGGTCCTCCGACTGGAGGAGGTGCTGTTCCCGTCGATCGCGGATGCGGCGGTGGTGTCGGTGGACGTGGACAACCAGACGGTGCGGGTCCAGGCCCGCAGTAGAGCGCCCGGTTCGGCGTGTCCGGGGTGCGGGAGCTGGTGACTCGGGTTCATAGCTCTTACCTGCGGTTTCCGGCGGATGTGCCCAGTGGAGGGCTGCGGGTGGTGCTTAGTCTGCGGGTCTGCCGCTTCGCCTGCCGGCTCGCTTCGTGCCTGCGGCGGACGTTCGTTGGGCAGGTGCCGGGACTGACACGGAGGTACGGCCGGTGGACGGAGCGTCTGCGCTCGACACTGGCGGCGGTCGGACTCGCCCTGGCTGGTCGGGCAGGCGCTCGGATGGCCAGTGTTTTCGGGGTGTCCGTCAGCCGCAGCACGGTGCTGCGGCTGGTCGAGGCGCTGCCCGAACTACGCGGGTCGTCGGCGTCGACGAGTACGCCACGCGCAAGGGCAGCCACCTACGGCACGGTGCTGGTCGACATCGAGACGCGACGGCCGGTTGACCTGCTGCCGGACCGGGAGGCATCGAGCCTGGCTGGCCGAGAGGCCAGGTATCGAGATTGTCTGCCGGGACCGAGCCCCGTTCTTTGCCGAAGGCGCCACTGTTGGCGCACCTCAAGCGGTGCAGGTCGCAGACCGATGGCACCTCTGGCACAACCTCAGCGAAGCCGCCGAACGGTGTGTCGCTGACATCGGAGCTGCCTGCGTGGCACCGCGCCTCACCCGCTCAACAGGTCAAGGAACCAGAAGAACTGGCTGACCCTACTGGCTCGCCGTGGCCGGCAGGCCACCGGTTCGCCGACCGAACCCGCGTCAACCATGCCGCCGTTCACGCACTGCTGGCCGCTGGCCACAGCCGCCGCGCGATCCAACGCCAGCTCAGCATGACCTACCGCACGGTCAAATTCCTCGCCGCCACCACCCCGGAGGACCTCTTCCACGGCCAATGGCAGGGTCGCCCATCCGTCCCTACTTCCGCACCAAACGCCTCGCGGCCGACCCGGCCACCGCACCTCCGCCCTCGCCCCGCACTGTCGTCGGCTGGATCCTCCGCCACCCCGACTCCCTCTCCGAGGGGGAACAGCTTCGCCCAAAGGCCGTCCTGGCCGACTGTCCCGAACTGGAAGCCCTCACCGGACATGTCCGGTCCTTCGCTCAGATCTTCACCGAGCGACAGGGCCAACGGCTGCCCGAGTGGTTCGACGCAGTCCGCAGAGACGACCTGCCGGACCTCCACACCCTCGCCGCCGGCATCGACCGCGACCGGGCCGCGGTCATCGCCGGGCTCACCCTGCCCTGGGACTCGGGCGTCGTGGAAGGACACGTCAACGGCATCAAGATGCTCAAACGCCAGATGTTCGGCCGAGCCGGCTTCGCACTCCTGAGGAAACGAGTCCTCCTCGCTCCATGACCGGTGCCAACACGTTGAACGCGAGTGACACAAGGAAACCTTGGTGGAAGGCTGGGCGGATGGAGTCCTTCCCCGCCAACCCTGACAGCCTGCACGACCCTGTGACGCTCCTCGACGAGCAGGGCACCGCTTGGGTGCTCCACCGTAGGCGTGCGGACCTCCGCATCGTGCGCCGACTCATCAAGGACGCAGCCACATCAGTGGTCTGGGCGGACATGGGCGGTATCAGACCACGTCCCACGACCGGAACCGAACGCTCCGTGCTCTGGGAACGGATCAAGAACGACTACAGGGGACCAGGTGGAAGCGGATCGACCGGGCGCTGCCTGGCTCACGAATTCCGCACCGAATCGGGGCGCCGCATGCTCTACGTGGCGGAGGACTGCTGACGCCACAGAAATTGCGCCAGAGCCGGAACTCGGCGACATCCCTTTCGCTGGACGCAGACCGCTCTCTGCACTGACCAGCAATCGCTGCTGGATCCCGGGGACAAAGCCACCGGGTTGAGACGGAGGACCGTGGTGTTTGTGGAGATCGTCTTTGTGGGGCTGCCGATCGACCGTGATGAGGTCGAGGAGGCGTTGGCAGTGGCGTTCGAGCTCGACGGTGAGATCACGGGCGCGGGCAGCGGCATGGGTCGTTGCCATCTTGACCTTGAGATCGCGGAGGGCTCTCACGCGACCGCGGTCCTGGAGCGGCTCCGGGCTGTGCTGTCCGAACTGGGCGTCGCGGACCACGCGACCTTGAATGTCAGCGAGTGATCAGGCTGCCATCCGTGCTCGTCCGCCCCAGCGGACGCCCTTCCCGCTGCGGACACGGGCGCGTTCGCGGCGTTCGGCCGCCAGGATATCTAGATGGCGGGCTTTGGCGTTGCGCCAGCGAACGTAGGCGTGCAGAGCCCGGTTCTGGACCGCGTGGTTGGGGTGGTGCGAGTTGGCGATGGTGGACCGCCGCAGCGGCCCGAAGTGCGCCTCGATCGGATTCGCCCAGGACGCGTACGTCGGTGTGAAGCACATTTCGACCCGGCGCCATTCGGCCCAGGCGCGGATCTTCTCACCCTTGTGCGCGGACAGGTTGTCCAAGATCACGTAGACCAGGGTGCCATCCGGGCGGGCCGCCCGGATCGACCTGAGGGCGGCCAGCGTGTTACCGGCGCCCTTCTTTCGCCGGTTGACGCCCCAGAGCGTGTCGTCACCGACCGAGTAGCAGTCAAGTACCGGACCCCGTGGGTGCGGTGATAGATCGCGGGGTGCCGTTCCGGGTGACCAGCAGCGGCCCACCCCGAGCCGCCGGTCGGCCGGATTCCCAGCGGACCGAACTCGTCGAACGCGAAAACGCGGTCGGGGAAGCGGTCCAGGACGGGACGTGCTCGATCCGGTCGAGCTTGGCGTAACGGTCTGGGTCGGGCGACTCTTTCCAGGTCTTCGTGCGCTGGAAGGTGACGCCACGGCGGGCCAGCAGGCACCGCAACGCCTCGGCGCCGATCCGGATGACGCGGCCGTGGACCCGGCGCAGGTAGATGACGAGCTTGCGGATGGACCAGCGGGTGAAGGGCTGGCCGAGCTTGGTCGGGCGGGTGGGGGCCATCGCGACGACGAAGTCCTCGTCGTCGGGAGTGAGCTGGCGGGGACGGCCTCCCGCCCATCAAGGGTCCAGACAGGCCAGGCCGATCTCGCTGAACCGGTGGAACACATCGCGGACGGTGTCCTCGTCGGCCTGCACCAACTGGGCGATGACCGGGACCCGGTTCCCGCCGGCCGAGGCCAGCAGCATCATCGCCCGCCGGTAGCGCACCGAACTGGTGCTACCGCGACGCACGATCTGCTGCAACTTCTGCCCTTCCTGGCCGGTCAGTCTGCGCACACGGACAGGCTCGGTCACCACACCTCGACGGGTCGGATCGGACGTCACCGCACATCCAACCGCCCCGACCACCAACCCGGCGAACCAATCCGGTCACAGCACTAAGGATGCCCGCGGCTTCCAGGAGGGCCTTGACGTCCTTGGTTGGGCTGTTCGGCGCGTGGGCGCTGCTCTTGGGAGCGTTCTGCGTCACCCAGCCGCGACGGGCTGACGCGCTCCGCCGCGGCCGGCGCCCGTGGCCTGCTGCTCGTCTCCGCGGCGGCGCTCCCGCTCGGGCTCCGGAGAGCCTCGGGCCGGTAGCGAAAGGCGGACATCGGATCGGGGTGCCCCCTCCGGACGGAGGGAGCACCCCGCCGCGTTCCAAGTGCGGTCCGGGCAGCCGCTATCCTCGCGCGCCCACCGCCCCCGCCATCAGCGAGGCCAGCCGCGCCGCCGAGGTGCCGAAACCGGTCGGACCCGTGAGCCGGCCCCGCGGCGGGCGGGCGGCGCTCTCCCGGCGCAGGTCCTCCTCGCGGTAGCGGCGGCAGCCCCGGTGCCAGATCAGGATGCCCGCCAGCCAGTGCCGCAGCTCCCGCACGTAGCCGGCGAGCACCTCACGGGACTCGGCGTCCAGCCCGAAGTCGTCGTACAGGAGCGGCAGTTCCACCTCGGCGACATGCTCGAACTGCCGCAGACGCCCGTTCATCAGGTCGTGGACGACCGCCACCCCGGTCGGGTAGTCGACGCCGAAGAAGTTCTGCACGACCAGGACGCCGTTGTGCACCTCGCCCTCGTACTCGATCTCCTTCTGGTACGAGAACAGGTCGTTGAGAAGGGCCGCGTAGTCAGCCGCCGCGTTCTCCAGCGACCGCATCGGACCGCTCCGGTAGATCTCCGGCGGCACCTTCTTCCCGTGCGCCAGCCGGCACAGGGCCATCGTGAGGTCCGACCCGAAGGTCATGCGACGCATCTCGATGTAGTCCACCGGATCGGGGATACGGTTCTGCGCCTGGTTCGCCAGCTCCCACAGCCAGCTCTCCGTCATCGACTCGATCGCGTACCGGAAGCCCCGCCGCCCCTCCTCGTCCATCGGACCCGCGGTCCGCTCCCACAGGTCCCCGAGCCCGCGCTCCAGCGCGTTCACCGGTTCCGGCACACCCGCGCCGGAACCGTCCAGCGGCATGAAGAGCGACAGCCGCTCGTTGGCCAGCCGCGCCCCGGCCAGGTCGCGGGTGCGCCCGTGCACCACCGGGAACCAGTCGTCGCCGTACGTGCCCCAGGCCAGCCACGCCGAGGAGAGGTCCAACTCCTCGGGTGACGCGTCCGGATGGATGCCGGCCGCGCAGAGCGGGAGATCGACCGCCGTGATCCGGTCCTCGTCCCAGATGTGCGAGCCGGGCACCCCCGGTTGCTCCTC
This sequence comes from Streptomyces sp. NPDC001770, assembly GCF_053596135.1. Classification (NCBI taxonomy): domain Bacteria; kingdom Bacillati; phylum Actinomycetota; class Actinomycetes; order Kitasatosporales; family Streptomycetaceae; genus Streptomyces; species Streptomyces sp. NPDC001770. The sequence continues at coordinate 54,010 of NZ_JBSFFN010000021.1, forward strand.
CAGGATCCCCATGCGGCGCGCCCAGTCGACGATCCGCACCCGCGCCCCGTCCAGATGGGGGCTGAGCGTCGTCCCGAACGGCAGTCGGATGTCGGGCAGCAGGGAGGGGCCCACCCGCTGGTGCGGTACATGGCTGTGCCCCCGCAGCCTGGCGGCCTCCGAGCGGGGGGTGAAGCGGATCGACGCGGCCGCCATGCCGAACGTGTCCGCCATCCCCAGACGGCCCGAAGCCGCTTCCGCGCCACCGTCGTTCATATAGCGGCTGGAGCGCAGATGCCACTCGTGGCCGCCGGACTGCCAGTCCTGGAGCCCCTTCACGTACGCGAGGACGGCGGCGGTCTCCGCCGGACCCAGTCCCTCGCTCGCACAGAGCGGGCCGAGTTCGGTCAGGACCGTGTTCTCGAACTGCTGGAGCCGGGAGGTGAGCAGGTCGTTGACGGCCTCGGCCGCCTCCTGCGTCGAGCAGCCGAGGAACTTCTCCAGTACCAGCACGCCGTTGCTGTTCTCGCCCTCGTCCTCCACCTCGCGCTGGTAGGAGAAGAGGTCGTTGCGCAGGTGGACGCCGTCGGAGAAGGCGTCGCGCAGGACCCGCAGGGCCCGGGCGCCGGCCACCGCCTCGGGGACCTCGGCGTTCGCCGCGTACTCCACCAGCCCGGCCGACCAGGGCGCTCCTCCGACCTTGCGGCGCATCTCGATGTACTCGACCGGGTTGGCGATCCGGCCCTCGTTGATGTTCGCGAGCTCCCACAGTGACTCGTTGAGCAGGTTCTCCGTCGCCTCGGCGAACCGTGCCCGCCACGCGTCCGACATGCTCGGCACCGTCCGCGCCCAGAGATCCGCGAGCCCCGCCTCGACCGGGTTGACCGGCTCCGGAGTCGGGGCGCCCCGCTCCATCGGCATGAAGGCGGGCAGCCGTTCGAGGTAACGTTTCGCGCCCTCCCGGTCCGGGGTGCGCTTGAACAGCTCCAGGAAGTGGTCGTCGAAGAAGAAGACCCACACGTACCAGTCGGTGACCAGCGACAGAGCCTCGGACGAGCAGTCGGGGTGGGTGTACGCGCACAGCAGCGCGTAGTCGTGCGCGTCGAGGTCCTTCTCGTCCCAGATGCCCGATCCCTCCAGCATCCCCATGCCGCGCGCCCACTCCCTGGTGTGGCGCCGCGCCTCCTCCAGGTGTGGGCTGAGCCGTGCCGGATACGGGACGTAGAAGTCCGGCAACGAGAAGGGCTGTGCCATGTGCGTCGGGCCTTTCCAGGAGACTCCGCGCGCCGTTCGCGCGGACCCGTCTTGCGCGCCAGCACTACCCCTCGGCCATCCGGGTTACGCAGAGCGGTAATAAGTCGCATAATCACCACGGACTTTCCCCGGTGGAGTAAAACTCCGGTAACGGAACCCGTCACCCGCCCCGGACGTTCCTGCCCGCCGCAGGTCACACCGGCTGCCAGTGGTCTGCACCACTGGCTCATCTGCCTTTCCCAACAACGCTCTTGACGTGCCGTCATCCCGGGTCGGAGAGTGTGCCGCCACGACGGTACGAGAGATCGACTCGCCCCCGGCACAGGAAGTCCCGCTCCCAGAAGGGTTGTCATGACGTCGAAGAAGAGGTCCAGGCTCGCGCTCGCGCTGGTCGCGGCCGGTGCGCTGTGCACCGCCCTGCTCACCCCGGCCGCCCACGCCGACGGCGTGCGCCCCGAGTGCCCCCGCAGCCTCGCCTGCGACTGGGTCCCGGCGGCCTACCAGCAGACCGGCGACCCGGCCGACAAGGCCAGTTACGGCAACTACGACACCGCGGACCGGCCGAAGAGCAACGCGATCAAGTTCATCGTGCTGCACGACACCGAGGTCGACTTCGACGGCACCCTCAGGACCTTCCAGAACCCGCTCAACAAGACCTCCGCCCACTATGTCGTCCGCTCCTCGGACGGGCACGTCACCCAGATGGTCAAGACCAAGGACATCGCCTGGCAGGCCGGAAACTGGTACGTCAACACCCACTCCATCGGTATCGAACAGGAGGGCTTCGCCGCCGACGGGGCCGCCTGGTACACCGACGCGATGTACCGCTCCACCGCCAAGCTGGTCGCCCACCTCGCCAAGCAGTACGACATCCCGCTCGACCGGCAGCACATCCTCGGCCACGACGGCGTCCCGCCCACCAGCGCCGCCGGAACCAAGAGCATGCACTGGGACCCGGGCCCCTACTGGGACTGGAACCGCTTCATGGCCCTCCTCGGCAAGGGCAGCCGGCCCTCCGGCCCGAAGAAGAGCGAACTCGTCACCGTCGCCCCGGACTTCGCGCAGAACAAGCAGGAGTTCCGGGACTGCGAGAAGGGCGTGGACCTGCCGCTCCAGGGCAGCAGCGCCGTGCCTCTGCGCACCGCGCCCTCCGCCGACGCACCGCTCTTCTCCGACCCCGGACTGCACCCGGACGGGTCGGCGGGCACCGACTGCGCCGCCGACTGGGGCAGCAAGATCAGCGCCAGCCAGCAGGCCGTCGTCGCCGAGCGGGTACCCGGCTGGACGGCGATCTGGTGGTACGGCCAGAAGGCCTGGCTCAGCACTCCCGCCGGTACACGTGTCACCGTCCCCACGAAGGGCACCGTGGTCCGGCCGAAGGCGGGCCGGACCGAGGTCCCCGTGTACGGCGTCGCCTACCCGGACGCAGCCGAATACCCGGCCGGCTTCACGCCCCGCACCGGCTCCCCGCTCGTCTACACCATCAAGGCGGGGCAGGCGTTCCCCGGCGGCGGCGAGGCTCCGACGGGCTACTACTACGCGCCGACCATCGACGCGTCGACCCCGTACGACCACACGTACTTCGCCGGCGGACAGAAGTACCTGACCGTCCAGATCGGGCACCGGGTCGGGTTCGTGAAGGCGACCGACGTGGACGTGGTCCGCGCCGGCTGACGGCGCGCTCCGGTCCGGGCGGGCGGACCTCCCGCGCCCGCCCGGACATGACCGCGCGCCCGCGGGCCGGTGTGTCGGCACCTCCCGCGAGCGCGCTCCCCCCGAGGGCGGGGCGGGCGCCGGGCGTTTGCCCCTGGCCCGCCCGCGGTCTCAGCGTGTGCCGACGGCCGCTCGTACGGCCCGGCGGGCCATGGCGCAGTCGTCGTGCAACCGGCGCAGCAGCAGCCGCTGTTCCTCGCCGGACGACAGGGCGCCCGGCCGGTCGTGCGACGCCCCCGCCGGGCCGGGCTCCCGCATGGTCCGCTGGATGGCGGTCTCGTAGGTACGGATCTCTCGTGTCAGCACCAGCATCAGGTTGACGAGGAACGCGTCCCTGGCATCCGCGCCGCGCGCCTGCGCCAGTTTGCTGATCTCACGGCGCGCCACCACCGCGTCCTGGCCCAGGACCGTCCAGAGCGTCGCCAGGTCGTACCCCGGCAGGTACCAGCCCGCGTGCTCCCAGTCCAGGAGGACCGGACCGGTGGGCGACAGCAGGATGTTGGAGAGCAGCGCGTCTCCGTGGCAGAACTGGCCCATGCCCTGCCGGCCGCCCGCGACCGCGAGCCCGTGCAACAGCTTCTGCAGGTCACCCAGGTCGCGATCGGTGAACAGCCCCAGCTCGTGGTAGCGGGAGATCCGCGAGGCGTAGTCCAGCGGGGCGTCGAAGAGGCCGGCCGGAGGCCGCCATTCGTTGACCCGGCGGATCGCACCGAGCACCTGGCGCACATCCGTGCGGGGGGGTGCCTCCAGGGGGTGGCGCGTCAGCGCCGCCACCCGTCCGGGCATCCGCTCGATCACCAGCGTGCAGTTCTCCGGGTCGGCCGCGATCAGCCGGGGCACCCTGACGGGAGGGCGGTGCCGGACGAACGAGCGGTACGTCGCTATCTCGTGGCGGAATCGTTCGGTCCAGGCCGGCGAGTGGTCGAGTAAACACTTCGCCACCGCGGTCGTCCGTCCGGTCATGCCCACGATCAGGACGGAGCGGCCGCTGCGGCGGAGGACCTGGACCGGGTTGAACTCGGGGCAGATGCGCTGCACGGAGGCGATGGCCATACGCACCTGTGCACCCTGGGGACCCGACAAGTCGATTCTCCCGCTGAGCGGTTGGGTGCCGGGGCCCGCCGTCCGCCGAGCCCGGCCCAGACCCGGTGCCGGGGTGCCGGAGAGGGGGGCGAGGTACGGTCCGCCTCCGGATCCCCTCGGACGGAGCGGCCGGGGCGGAGCGGACACGGAGGACGATGCTGTGTACATGGGCGAGACAGATCCCTTCGTGCGCCGACAAGTTGCGTGCGCCACCCCGGCCGGCGGCCGTCCGGCACCCTGGGGAGTACCGAGGGCTGCCGGGCGGGGTGGCGCACTCCTACCTGACACCGTGGGGCCGGTGGCAGTGCAGATAGCGTGCCCTGGCGAACGGGTGGCGAATATGCGCGACGCATCTGACTCGGGGTTAGTGTGCAACTCAGCCGAGAACCTGGGGGCTTGACGTGACCGGAGAACCCAACACCCGTCTTTCCGATCTGTTCGGCATGGCCGGATGGTCGAAGGGCGAGCTCGCGAGGATGGTGAACCGGAAGGCAGCGGCCATGGGCCACTCCCAACTGGCGACCGACACCTCGCGCGTCAGGCGCTGGATCGACATGGGGGAGTCCCCGCGCGATCCCGTGCCGGAGGTGCTGGCGGCTCTGTTCACCGAGCGGCTCGGCCGTGTCGTGACCATCGAGGACCTCGGGTTCGGCCGACGCGGGCGCACGGGAAAACGGCGGGTCGCCGGGAAGGACGAGCATCCCGACGACGTTCCGTGGGCGCCCGAACGGACGGCGGCGGTCCTCACCGAATTCACGGGAATGGACCTCATGCTCAACCGACGCGGCCTGGTGAGCGCGGGCGTCGCGCTCGCCGCCGGCCCCAGCCTCACCAGCGCCCTCAGCGACTGGCTGCACTCCGATCCGACTCCGGCGGCCGACGCGCCCCGGACCGACACCCCCCTCCACGCGGACCCCGCGGGGTTCGACCGGTACGACACCGCCCCCATCGGCTCCGCCGAGGTCACCGCCCTGGAGAACGCGGTCGACATCTTCCGCAAGTGGGACGCCCAGCGTGGTGGCGGACTCCAGCGCAAGGCGGTGGTGGGCCAACTCAACGAGGTGGGGGGCCTGCTGGCGTACCGCCACCCCGCCGACCTCCAGCAGCGCCTGTGGGGCGTCGCGGCCAACCTCGCCGTACTCGCCGGCTGGATGTCCCACGACGTCGGCCTCGAACCCACCGCCCAGAAGTACTTCGTCATCGCCGCGCACGCGGCGCGCGAGGGCGGCGACCGGCCGCGCGCCGGGGAGGCCCTGTCGCGTGCGGCACGCCAGATGGTCCACCTGGGACGTCCGGACGAGGCACTCGATCTGATGAAGCTCGCCCACTCCGGGGCGGGCGAGGAGGCGCTGCCGCGCACCCGCGCCATGCTCCACACCATCGACGCCTGGGCGTACGCGTCGATGGGCCGCGGGCAGGCGATGCGCCGCTCCCTCGGCGAGGCGGAGGAGCTGTTCGTCTCCGACCGGAACGACGAGGAGGCGCCGGGCTGGATGCAGATGTTCGACGAGGCCGATCTCTACGGCATGCAGGCGCTCGCGTTCCGTACGCTGGCCGACCACGACCCCTCGGCGGCCGCGCTCGCGCAGCAGCACGCCAAGAAGGCCCTCGGGATGCGGAACGACGGGCGTCAGCGTTCCAGGCTCTTCGACTACATCTCGCTCGCTTCGGCGTGCTTCATCGCCGGTGACCCGGAGCAGGGGAACACCTACGCCCGGCGGGCCATGGTGTCGATGGGGGAGACCTCCTCGCACCGCACCTGGGACCGGCTGCAGCAGATGTACCAGCTCACCGCGGTGTACGCCGACGACCCCGCGATCCGCGAACTCCGCAAGGAACTCGAACTCGTGATGCCCCGCCCGCCCAAGGAGGAGAAGGGGGCCGAGGCCTGAAGTCGCGCCGACCGGACCGAACGCTTCGAAACGCGTCGTCCCGTGCGTCGTGACGGTGTCCCGCCGGCCGCCGGGTGTCAGGTGCGTGCCGGGTGTCCGGTGTCAGCCGGCGATCCGGGCGACCAGCACGCATCCCTCGACCGGGCGATCGTCCCCACCGAACTCCTCGGCGACGGCCGTCACGCATTCGGCTGCCGTACGGGACCGGGAGAAGCGCGGCGCCAGCCCGAGCAGCTTCTCCGGCGCGGCGCCACGGTCAGCGGCAGGGGCCAGTCCGCCGGTGCGCAGCAGGAGCACGTCGCCGGGAAGCAACCGCGCGGTTTCCTGCCCGTAGGCGATTCCCGGCGCGGCGCCCAGGAGCACCCCGTCGGGAGGAGGCAGCGGGGCACCGGAGCTCCCACGGAACAGCAGGGGGGCGGGGTGTCCCGCCTGCGCCCAGGTCAGGAGGCCGGCGGAGGGATCGAAGAGCCCGCACAGGGCGCTGCCCAGGGCCGGCTGGACCGATGCCTGGAGCAGCTGGTTCAGATGGGTCAGCAGCGCCCGGGGCTCGATGCCCGCCACCGCCATGCCCCGCAGCGCACCCAGCACCATTGCCATGGAGGAAGCCGCCGGAATGCCGCGCCCGGTGAGGCTGCCGATGGTGAGCAGGGTCCTGCCGTCCGGCAGGGCCATGGCGTCGTACCAGTCCGTGCCGGTCGGGCCGTGCGCCCGTGACGGCAGGAGACGGGCGGCGATGTCCATGACGGCGCCGGATCCGCCGCACACCGGCCCCAGCGAGCCGTGCGGGGAGGGCAGTACGGCCTGGTGCAGCTCGACCTCGATGCGGCGCTCGGTCCTCGCGATGTCGTCCTGCCGGTGCAGGGAGTCGCGGGTGCGGACTTCGAGCTGCCGGCGGTCGCTCAGCGCGCTGACGTCGCGCAGGACCGCCCACAGGGAGACAGTGCGGCCCTCGGGGTCCAGCACCGGCTCACCCATGGCGTGGAGGGTCCGCGTCCTGCCGTCCGGACGGCGGATGCGGAACTCGCCGTCCATCGGCTTTCCATCGATCAGGCAGTTGGTCACCATGGAGGTGAGCAGGGGCTGGTCCTCGGGGACGAGGACGGTGGGCAGCTCGTCCAGGGAGAGCGGACCCGCGTCGACGTCCCGGCCGAAGATCTCGTAGAGCTCGGCGGACCATACGACGCCGTCGTCGAGGAGGTTCCACTCGGCACTGCCCGCCCTGCCCGACAGCGGGCCCAGCTCCTCGTCGGCGGGAACGGTGTCCGGAGCCGGCGCGGGCGGTCCCTCCCTGAGCTGTCCGAGGCGGGCGCCGAGGTCGTCGAGGTGGTGGGCGGCGAGCTCGCAGAGTGCGCGCTGCCAGCGCTGGTGAGGGTCGTCCTCGTCGATGACCGCGGCGGCCCGGCACACCGAGTCCAGGTCTCCGCGCAGTCGGCGTGCGCGGTTGATCATCGCGTCGACGGCGTCCCGCTCGGACGGTCGTACCGCCGGGCGGTCCGCGAAGAGGGGGGACGGCATCTCGAACTCCGATACGGACGCTGCTGCCGGTTCTCGGGGAGGAACGGGAGAGGAACCGAGGATGACTGTGACACAGGGGAGTGGAGCTCGTAAGAGGTTTGGCAACACTCGTGGCGTTCTTGCGTGCGGCATATGTCAGCGGCTGACGCGAAGGAGTGTGACTCGAACGTCCTTTCGTGGATGGGGAGTTGGTCTGGGATGAAATGGTCCGTCGGGAGGCATCGGGGAGGATGTGGGCCCGAGGGCGGCGGGATGTGTGCGCTCCGGGGCGTGTCCGGAGAGTGGGAATGTCTCCCGGGTCGCTCGTGTTACGTGACCAGAATGAAAACGACACCCATTCCGGAGAAGGGGAGAAGGTGTCGTCCAGCGGAGGAGGTATTCATGGCACGCAGTGAACTCAGGCCGGTCGTCACCCTCCGGTCCACGGCGGGGACCGGACAGAGCTACGTCACGCGGAAGAACCGCCGCAACGACCCGGACCGGCTGGAGCTGCGCAAGTTCGACCCGGTGGCCGGTCACCACGTGGTCTTCCGGGAAGCCCGCTGAGCCGCGGGGTCCGCTGGATCCCGCACCACCTCGAACGGCATGGCCCGCCGAACAGCGGGGCCCGCGAACCGCACTCTCCGCCCTACCGCACGGGAAGGAACACCTCCATGCAGCAGCACATCCACCCCACCACCCGTTCTGTCGTCTTCCGTGACCGCGCGGCAGGGGTCGCCTTTCTGACCCGCTCGACCGCCGACGCGACCGAGCGCGTGGAGTGGGAGGACGGCCGGAGCTATCCGGTGATCGACGTCGAGACCTCGTCGGCGAGTCACCCGTTCTACACGGGCACGCGGCGGGTGCTGGACACGGCGGGGCGGATCGACCGCTTCCGTCGCCGCTACGGTGACGTCGCGGCGGGACGCTGACGAGCCGGCCGGGACTGCCGGTTCCGGCCGCTCCGGGCCTGTCGCGGCCGGCTGTCCGCCCGTCCCGTGCCCCGGATCACACCGGGGAGGCCGGAGTCCGGGAACACCCGCGAGTGGTTTATCGTTCATCTATACGTGGTGCGAGGGGGACAGTGTCCCCGGGCCTCACCTTTCGCCCATGGGGAAGATCGTTCGGCTGAAGCCCCATGGAGCAACCCGCCGAGAGGCGACCGCCCCTCGTACCCCATGAACGGCCCCGGCCGGATTCCCCCGATCCGGCCGGGGCTTTTCCCTGTCCGGAGGAGCCCGAGTCGGCGCGAGGCGCTCAGCCGCGCGAGGGGACGGGCCGCCCGGCCGCCTCCAGGACCAGTGCCCCCAGGGCCGGGAACACCGCCACCGAGGCGGCACCCGGCGGCCACCACCGTGTCGCCGCGGCGGCCAGCGCGGCACCGGCCACCACGGCGGCCAGCCGCCCGAACACCCGGACGTCGTCCCGGGCCGGCCGGCCGAGCACCAGCCGTCCTGCCAGCGAGGTCAGCGTGCCGGTGAAGTAGTTGGTCGGGGTCACCCGGACCGTCCCCTGGATTCCCATGGCCACCGCGACGGCGGCGAGCAGCCCCGTCCGGTCCGTCCCCGACGTGACGAGCCCCAGCCCCCACGCCGTCGCCGCAGCGCCCAGCAGGATCACCTCGACCAGCAGCAGGGCCGCCACCGGCCACCCCCACCGCCGCCCCATCAGCGCGCCGCACCCGGCCCCGGCCACGTACGACACCAGCGCGGCGCCCACGTGCGCCGCTGAGCCCTCCTCGCCCGCTCCCGTCGCCGAAGCGCCCAGCAGTACGAGATTTCCGGTCATCACGCCCGCGAAGACCTGCCCCGCGCAGAGGAAGACGAACGCGTCGGCCGCCCCGGAGGCTCCCGAGAGCAGCCACAGGGCCCAGGCGACACGACCGGCCGGGGCGTCCCCGGCCGGAGGGGGTGGGGGAGGGGAGGAAGAGGACACCCGGGCATTCTCGGCGCGCCGGCGGCCGGAGACCGCGCACCCCCGCACCCCGGCGTGCCGGGACGCCGTACGGCACACGGCCGTACGCGCCCTCCGGCGAGCTGCCGGGGTGCGTACGGCCGTGTGCCAGGGGGCCGGTCAGCCTCCCGCGCGCGGGACCACCGTGGACAGCACGCCGGTCAGCGCGTGCCAGTCCGCCGAGATGATGCTGGCGTGCCGCCCCGCGAGGAGGGTGAGCCGGTCCAGGGCCTCGGCCGGCGTCGGACTGGTGCCGTCGATGGCGGGCGCCACGTTGTTCGCGTCCGTCATCAGTACCAGGTACTGGCTGCGGGCGTACCAGGCGGTGTCGATGGAGCCGCCCGCGTATGCGGAGGCGTCCCCGTCGAAGATCACGAACCAGGGCCGGAGGGAGGCGTCGGTGTACCGCGTGCGGGGGTCACCGGCCTGCGCGGTGTGCACGGCGGGGAAGGCCGAGGCCTCGCGCAGCCGGCCCGCGGCGGCGAGGTCGCGCAGCCGCGTGGCGTACTCGCGGTCCGTCCACAGGGTGTCGAGCGGATTGCCTTCCTCGACCGTGCCCGGGATCAGCTCCACCAGGAAACGGCCCGCCAGCGCGTCGCGCGTGGGCCAGCCTCCGGCGGTGACGGCCTCGTCGAGCGTGGCGTGGGAGCCCGTGAGATCGGCGGGGCGGTAGAGCGCGTCGCCGAGCTTCGCCGTGAGCAGCGCGTCCAGTTCGGCCGGACCGCGGCCGCTCGTACCGAGGAACCCGTCCTTCAGCTCGACCTTCAGCACGATGGGCCGGTGCCCCGGGTGGGCGTCGTGCCAGGCACGGATGTCGGAGAGGCAGCCGGCCAGATTCTGGTTGCGCGGCTTGCTGCGCAGTTCTCCGGCGCTGGCCGCGTTCTCGCAGTTGTTGTCGTTGCCGAGCGGGTTGCTGTGGGAGACCCGCCACGAACTGCCGAACGCGTTGGTCCACACGTCGAGTTCGAGCATCGCGGCCCCGGAGTCGAGTGCGTCGGCGAAGTAGGTGAACGTCGACTTCTCGTACGCGTTGTGCACCCCGACGCCCGTCGTCGCGCCGTACGAGCTGCCGCCCTGGCCGGTCGCCGACTGTGCGCTGCCGGCCGAGACCGCCACGCAGAACAACCCGGCCGCGGCGGCCGTCACCCACCGGCGCCATCCCTGCTTCATGGACCCTCACCCTCACCCACGCCGTCGAAGTTGATGCGAACGCGTCAACGAGGATTCACGATAGGAGGCGCGGATGACCTTCAGGAGTACGCGAACCGGCCGTTCGGGGAGCACCGGTTGTCCGCGCGGCAGCCACGGCTACGGACCGGCGGAAACGGCGTCCCTGAGGGGCACGGAAGCGGCGGGCCGGGTCACACCGTCCCGTCGAGGCCGGTCGCGTAGTGCTCGATGGCGGTGCGGTACCGCCTCACGTACGGGTCCTCGCTGGTCGACGCGACGAGTCGCAGCAGCAGGCCCATCGCCTCGTGGTGTTCGCCCGTGTTGTACAGCGCCATCGCCAGGAACGTGTGCAGCGCCCCGTCGTCCGGGAACTCCGCAACCCCCTGACGGAGCGTCTCGACGGCCTGCCCGTACCTGCCGAGCACCCGGTACGTGCTGCCGAGGCCGACGAGCGCGCCCCGCCGGTCCTCCTCGCCGAGCCGGCCGCCCGACAGACAGCGCTCGTAGTACGCCACCGCCTCGGCCTCCAGGCCGAGGGCGTCGTGCGCCCACGCCGTCTGATAGGCGACCTCCGCGTCCTGCGGGAACCGCGCCGTCAGGGCGAGCAGTCGCTCCCTGGCCTCCTCCGTACGGCCCTCGGTACGCAGCCGTACGGCGTCGGCGAGCAGTTCGTCCCTCTTCGGTGAGCTCATGGACGCCATCGTCGCAGGCGCCGCCCAGCCGCGATCGGGCGCCCCGCCGCGGGCCTCCCGGGCGGCCGTGCGCCCTCGGCCTTCAGGCGGACGGGGCCGGTACGCGGTGCTTGGCGAACCCCGTCGGGCGGGGTGGCCGGATCGGGGTGTGACCGGGCGGGACGGGGGCATTCGAGGGCCATGACCGCTGACGCGAACCGCACAGTGCGGAAAAGAAGTTGGGCGCACACGCTGCTGCGCGCCGGCATCCTGGTGGTGGCCTTCGTGGGCCTGGTCGCCTTCTCCGTCGTGCTGGCAAAGGTGACGCTCACCCCGTCACCCGCGTCGGCCGGGATCGCCCATTCGAACATGACCCCCGGGCGCTCGCTCCGGCAGTACGCCGAGGACTACACCTTCCTCGCGGCCTGCAAGCAGGCGGGCGGAAACATCCTGCTCGGCGCGCCCTTCGGGGTGCTGCTGCCGGTCCTCGTGCCGCGCCGGCTGCGGATGCTCCGCATGATCCTGCTGACCGTCGTGGTCATGGTGGTCGTGGAACTGGCCCAGGGGGCGGTCGTCGAGGGCCGCGCCTTCGACATCGACGACGTCATTCTCAACACCACCGGTGCGCTGCTCGGTTACCTGTTCGTGGGGCGCCGGATCAGCCATCACTACCACTCCTTCGCGACGGTCCGGACCGAGCCTGTTCCGGCGGCGGCCGCCCCGGTCGCCGAGGACGCGTCGGGCCGGTCCACCGGTCGGGCCGGCGAGGCCAGGGGGTTCAGGGCGCGGGTGGCGGCGGTATCGACGCGGGCCGGTATGTCCCGTACCACCGCGAAGGCGCGGGCCACCGACGGGAGCGCGCGCCCGGTGAAGGCTCCGGCCACCGCCGGGGGCCCGCGCTCCGCGAAGGCGGCGACCGTCGCGGGCAGGAGCCGCGGGAAGGCGCCGGCCGAGGCCGGAAACGAGGGAGCGGCGCGGCCCGGGGGCGGGCGCACGCTGCTGGAGCGGCTCCGCAACCGCTGACCGGGACGGCAGGGCGTCCCCCGGCCGGCGGAGACCGCGGCCCGTCAGGTGCCTCGGAGCCGGTGTGCCGTGGTCGCCGACCGGGCCGGGCCTGTCGCCCGGCGCGGTCCGCGCCGTGACTCTCCGCCGCACTGCTGCGCCGCAACTGTCGTGCTCCGTAACGCGGTCGGGACGCCGGGGGCGGATCAGAGCGCCGGGTAGGCGTTCTTCATGAGCTCCTGGAACCGGGCGGAGGACCACTGCCCGGAAAGCGGGGCGTCAGGCAGCACGCCGGAGAGGCTGTTGCCGTTGCGGGCGTTGCCCGTGCGGGTCGGGCCGCACATCCGGTCGAAGCCCCTGCCCTCGTCGTTCACGATGGCAGAGCCTGCGCCGTCCGACTCCTTCGGGTGCTTCATCCAGACGTACGCGTCGATGCCCGGCTCCGAGAGGCCTTCGGCCGCTCCCCGAGACCGGCACCGGCCTGGTTGCACCAGTTGCCCATGTGGAGGCGGCGGCCGACGCGTCCACCGTCGACGTAGGTCTCCACGCTCGTGGCCGGGCTCGCGGCGGTCGGACACACCGTGCCGCCCCAGCCGTTGCGGGAGGTGTCGACCAGCATGTTCTTCTTTCCGGCTGGTGGCGTGCGCAGAGGCACGGGCGCCCGCATCGAAGGAATGCCGACCTCGGTTCCGGAGCAATTCCACCGGAGGGTTCATGCCGTGTCTCTCGTCCCGCCGGACGAGAACTCCTACGGCGCCGGCGCAATGGTTTTCCGCGATTCGCGGTTCTCACTGGTGGCGGTGGCGGTGGCGGCGATGGCGGCCCGGCCGGACCGCCATCGCCGGGCGTCCGCCCGGCGCCGCCCACGCTCCCGGGAGATCGAACGCGAGGTCCCAACAGGCAGCTGACAGGACCGAGTTGTCCTCCCCGGCGTTTGCCCCCGGAATCCTCCTTCCGCGGGCCGGTGACGGAATGGACCACCGTGCGGAGGAGAGGCGCCCCTGTAGGGCCGGGCCACGGGGGCGCCGGCGAGGGCCTGTCGAGGCGGGAACTGCTCCGAGGTGCAGACGGAACACGTACCGCGTGGGAACGGAAAGCGGAGGGAGACGCATGAGCGACCCCGTCAGCCGGGCGTGCCCCTACGGCACGCCCGATGATGGAATCGCTCCCGCTGGTCGGCCATGACGTTAGGGCGCCAACTGGTTTCGGTCAACAGGCCAGTTCTCCACTCAGGCAATCGAAATTATTCGACTCTTCAAGTCTCTTGACTCCGATTTTCCGTCTCTCCATGCTGGGAGCGCTCCCACTGATTCAAGCCTTGTGCTCAATTTCCGCACACCCACCGCAACCACCCCATGATCGTCGGAGTCGAGAGGAGGAAACCGTGCATGCCATCGGGAGGCTCGCGAAGCACGCGGGCATCGACGAGAGCCGGGAAACCACTGAGAAGCGGAGCGCGATCACGTCGGCCGTGGACCGCGCTCGCAACAGCTCTCCTTCTCCCCATGCGAACCAACGACCCGGTCACTCCGACCTCCTGGAGTGAGCGATCCGAGCAGGCGGAGGTGCGGGTTGAACGGGACGCCCCGCACCTCCGCCGTTCCACCCCCCGGCGGGCCCGCCCCTGGCCCGCCGGGGACACCCGTTCGGACCCCGGCGGATTGCCCCGACGGGTGCGCCGCGCCAGGTTGGCGGTGACGTCTACCGAGCCGGAGGCGCACCGCGTACCCGCCGAGGAGGAGCCGCATGGCCGACGGCCAGTGGAGCCCGGGCCACGTCTCACCCGAGGTACCGGAGTTCCAGCCGGTCCTGGACGTCGTGGAGCCCACGCGGCAGCGCCGGCTCACCGTACTGCTCCGCTCCCTGCTGCTCCTGCCGCACTTCGTCGTCCTCTTCTTCCTCTCGATCGCGGCGGCCGTCATGGTCGTCGTCGGCTGGTTCGCGGCGCTCGTCCTCGGCCGCCTGCCCGAACCCGTCTTCCGCTTCCTCGCCGGACGGCTCGGCTATCAGACGCGCGTGCTCGCCAACGAGATGCTGCTGGTGGACCGTTACCCGCCCTTCTCCTTCAGCCCGCCGGGGGACTACCCCGTACGCGTCGAGGTGCGCCCCACCGAACTCAACCGGCTCGCCGTCCTCTTCCGGCTGCTCCTGATGATTCCCGCGCTGGTCGTCCAGTCCCTCGCCGTCACCGGCTGGTTCGCCCTCTCCTTCGTCTGGTGGCTGGTCACCCTGATCCTCGGCCGCATGCCGAAGCCCCTGTTCGAAGCCACCGCCGCCACCCTGCGCTACCAGATGCGGTTCGAGGCCTACGCGTCGATGCTCACCCCCGCCTACCCCAAGGGCCTCTTCGGCGACGACGGACTGCTGGTCGTCCCGTACGGCACCGGTTCCGCGACCCGCCCCCTGATCATGAGCCGGGCGGGCGCGATGTTCGTCGTCCTCTTCCTCGCGCTCGGTCTCGCGAGCAGCGTCACCTGGTCCACCGCCCCGTACGGCGACGAGCCCTCGGGCACCTACCGGCTGCACCGGTGACCGCCGGAAGAGGGGACCGCCATCCGGTCCACCGCCGGGCATCATCGCCCGATGACATGGACAGCACCTGACGCGGTACCCACCCCCGATGCCCTGAACGTCCCGGAGCGCGAGACCCCGACCGCGTTCCTCCACCCCGGCCGTGCCGGCCTGCTGCGCAAGTGCGCCGGGCCGACCGGCGAGCTCTCGCGCGGCAGACCACCGGACCCTCCAATCCATGGACGCGGACTTCGAGGACCTCGTCCCCGAGCGCGCCCAGGAGGACTACGCGCGGCCGCTGGAGGACATCCGGCTGGCGGACGAGACGGTCACCGACGCTTCGCTCGACGACACGTCCGTCCATCGGGGCGAGACGTACTCCCTTCGGCTGATCCGCGTCCACCTCATCGCCGAGTACACCCGCCACGCAGGCCACGCCGACCTGCTGCGGGAGCGGCTGGGCGGTGTGGCAGGCGACCGACTCCCGTACGACTCTCCTCGGAACAGCCGGAGTTGGGGGCGCGCAGGCGGACTGAACCGGCGCGTACGGGTCAGACGAACGGTATGACGTCCACCGGTACCGAACCAGACAGCTCCGAGCGGCACGGCGACGGGCCCGCCGCCCGCCCGGCCGCGAAGAAGCGGGGATGGGCCAAGCCGCTCGGCATCTGCGCCGTGGTGCTGGCCCTCCTCTTCGCCGGCACCCGGCTCAGCCTCGTGCCGGGACTGGGCGACCTCTTCGGCGAGAAGACCAACGACCGGTCCGGGCCGGCCGTGCTCAAGTCGATCCAGGACATGAGCGCGTACGAAGCGGCCTCCGGTAACTTCCAGGTCGTCGTCGACCTGGAGAAGGACGCCAAGTTCCTCCCCGACGCGATCCGGGGTACACGCACCCTCTACGTGGGTGCCGGCACTGTCGGCGCCTCCGTGAATCTCGGCAAGGTCGCCGAGAACGGGGTCGTCGTCAACGACGACCGCACGGAGGCCACGCTCACCCTGCCGCACGCTGTCCTCGGCAAGCCCGCCCTCGACCCCGACCGCTCCTACTCGGTCTCCAAGCAGCGCGGCCTGCTGGACCGCCTCGGCGACTTCTTCTCCGACAACCCGGGCAGCGAGCAGGCGGTCAACAAGCTCGCGGCCCAGCACATCGCGGAGGCGGCGAAGGAGAGCGGCCTGACCGCGCGGGCCGAGAAGAACACCGCCAACATGCTCAAGGGCCTGCTCACCTCCCTCGGGTTCACGAAGGTCACCGTCACCTACGGAACCCCCGCGGGCTCCTGAGAGCCGTACGCCTCCTCGGCCGCCGATCGGTGCGCCCGTCTTTCTTCCATGCGACGAGAGGGGCCGGGTCGTGGTGCGGCCGGGCGGCCCGCTTGCCAGAGTGGACGGATGAACACAACAGATCTGCTCACCGATGCCTTCGGCCGGGTGCGGGACGCGGTGCACGCTGCCGCCGAAGGGCTCTCCGCCGACGATCTCAACGCCCGGACCGATGCGGGAGCGAACTCCATCGCTTGGCTCGTTTGGCACTTGACCCGGGTCCAGGACGACCACGTCGCGGACGCCTCCGGCGGTGAACAGGTCTGGTTCACCGACGGCTGGGCCGACCGGTTCGACCTCCCGTTCGACCCGGCCGCGACCGGATACGGACACACCGGCAAGGAAGCCGGCGCCGTGCGGGTCTCCTCGGCCGACCTGCTGCTCGGCTACCACGACGCCGTCCACGAACGCACCCTGGCCTTCGTCGGCGTACTCACCGGCAAGGCGCTGGACCGGATCGTCGACGAGGCGTGGTCCCCGCCGGTGACCCTCGGCGTCCGGCTCGTCAGTGTGGTGGCCGACGACCTCCAGCACGCGGGCCAGGCCGCCTTCGTGCGCGGAGCGCTCGGGCGTGCACACCGCGGATGATCGATCGCTGGTCGGCATAAAGGCCAGGTCAGAGGTGTGCCCAGTCCGGGCGTCGCACACCGGTGCGAGCTCCGGGCCGCGGTGCCATACTCGAAAGCAGCCAGTAGGCAGGCTTGGCATTGTCGAAAGGCGAGACGTCATGAACTGGGCATCGTGGACAACCAGTGGCGTCTTCGCGGGAGCCGGCGGAGTGAGCACCGCCGAGGTGGGCATCGTGACCGGGGATCTGACCGTGCACACGACGTGGTCGGACGAGCAGGCGGCCGTGGCCGTGCAGTTCAGCGGATCCTCCGATTGGTTCACCATGGCGGGCAGCCCCGTTCCGTGCTTCTCCGAAGAGGAGAGCCGCACCTTCCATCAGAGCGTGGTCGAGGCCGTGCGCGCGGGCGCGGGCGCGATGGTCCCCTCGCCACAGGGCGCCGCCCCCGCGCCACCCTCCATCGCGTAGGAGCCCCGGACACCGCCAGCGCCGCGAACGGCAAGGCTTACGCCCTCGCGGCACTAGAGTTGCTCACGCAACCGTACCGAGCGGGTGCGGAGAGTCAGCATGGTGTCGAGGAGCAGTGCGATGACAGGGACGGACGTCTTGCGGAGGAAACCGAGAGGGCAGGCCGGGCCGGAGAAGCAGCGTCCCCTCTGGGTGGAGATTCCCCTGCTCGTGGTCGTCGCGCTCTGCCTCGCTCTGCTCATCAAGACCTTCCTGGTGCAGGCGTTCTCCATCCCCTCCGAGTCCATGCAGAACACCCTGCAGGAAGGGGACAGGGTCCTCGTGGACAAGCTGACCCCCTGGTTCGGCTCGGAGCCCGAGCGGGGCGAGGTCGTCGTCTTCCACGACCCCGACGGCTGGCTGACCGGTGTGGAGGCCCAGCGGCCCAACGCGGTGCAGCAGGTGCTGACCTTCGTCGGGCTGATGCCGTCGGCGGAGGAGAAGGACCTGATCAAGCGGGTGATCGGAGTCGGCGGAGACACCGTCGAGTGCTCCGGCACCGGCCCGCTCCGGCTCAACGGGAAGGCGCTGGACGAGCCCTACGTCTACCCCGGCAACACCGCGTGCAGCCCGGGCGGGGACGGCGAGTTCAAGGTGAAGGTCCCCGACGGAAAGATCTGGGTGATGGGCGACCACCGGCAGGCATCCGCAGACTCCCGCTACCACCAGCACGACAAGAACGACGGCATGGTCCCCGAGGACGAGGTGATCGGACGGGCCGTCGTGGTCGCCTGGCCGGTCGGCCGCTGGGCGACACTGCCGATCCCGGCGACCTTCAGCCGGCCGGGCATCGAGTCGGCGGCCGTCCCCGGCGGCCTCGCCCTCGCCGGCGCGCTGCCACTCCTGGTGGTGCGACGGCGGCGAAGGGCACCCGGACCCCACGGCTCTCAGGCTGAGCGGTCCCCGAAGCGCAGGACGTAACG
The DNA here is from genome assembly GCF_053596135.1 of Streptomyces sp. NPDC001770. Classification (NCBI taxonomy): domain Bacteria; kingdom Bacillati; phylum Actinomycetota; class Actinomycetes; order Kitasatosporales; family Streptomycetaceae; genus Streptomyces; species Streptomyces sp. NPDC001770. The sequence goes on from NZ_JBSFFN010000021.1 coordinate 72,050, forward strand.
CCGCTGCCACGGGGTCTCCACCGCGCTCGGGTGGTAGTGCTCCCGTACGTAAGCGACCGCCTCGTCCGGACGGACCCCGTCCAGCACCGCCAGGCACGCCAGGGCCGTGCCCGTACGCCCCCGGCCGCCCGCGCACGCGACCTCCACGCGCTCGTCGGCGGCCCGGGCCCACACCTCGTCCAGCAGGGACCGGGCCGCCTCGTGGTCGGCCGGGAGGCGGAAGTCGGGCCAGCGCAGCCAGCGCGACTCCCACGCCACCGGTTCCGGCTCACGGCCCAGCAGGCGTACGGAGAAGTCCGGTACAGGGCCCTCGGGCAGCGGACGGCGGAGCCCCCGCCCGCGCACAAGACGCCCCGACGGCAGACGCAGAATTCCTGGGGCCGCAAGGTCCCATGCTTCGCTCATGCCTCCATTTTCACTGCTCTTTCACTCCTCGGGAGGCACCTCGGAACTCAGGGGGCGCGCCAGCAGAGGCGCGCCGGGTACCTGGTGGCCGCCGCTGGCCAGCATCCGTACCTCGCCCCTGGCGCTGATCTCGGCGCGGACGATGCCGGTCTCGTCCTCGTACACGGGATGTCCTCCCGCCCCCGCACGCTCGGTCATCCGGACGACGACGACATCGTCCTCCGCGCCGAGTGTCTGGAAGATCAGCTCGAAACGTTCCGGATAGTCCATGTGGGCCTCCCGATCGGGCACGACGGACGCCGGACCCCTTGGATTCCATTGTTTCCCAGCGTCGCCCTCCTCGCCCGGTCAAGGGAAGAGCAGGTTCGGCCGCTCAGGGGTCTCCGGCCGGGACGGCCGGGGCAGCGACGTCATTGTCCGGGACGGAGGGACGGCGGACGAGCCCAACGGACGGAGCGGTCCGGTCGATCGGGTGACTCGGTGGCGGGGCACCACATGAGTGATCGCCGCCCGGGCTAGGCATGCCCACATGAGACTTGATCCCCCACAGACGAACCGTGTCTCCTCGCGTACCCGCACCCTCCGCGCGGCCGGCGCCGTCGTGTGCGCCGTCCTCGCCTCGGCGATGGTCACGGGCTGCGGATCGGACGGTGACTCCGTGTCGGCATCGGCGACTTCGGAGGCCGCGAAGGTCGTACCGCACCAGGCGACCACCACTCCGGCTTCTCCCAGCCCGTCCGCGACCAAGCTGACGCAGGAGCAGCAGAAGCGCAAGGAGGTGCTCGACGCCACGAAGATCACCTTCGACAAGGCGGCCAAGACCGCGGTGGACGCGGTCTCCGGCAGCAAGCTGGTCGACCTGGAGCTCGGTGGACTCGACGACGACGAGGACGCCAGCCCGAGCCCGACCGGGAGCCCGAGCCCGACGAGCAGCCCGAGCCCGACCGGCAGCCCCAGCCCCACGGGCAGCGCCAGCCCCAGCGCAAGCCCCGCCGACCCCGAGTGGGTCGCGGAGGTGGCGGAGAAGGACGGTACGGCGCACACCGTCCGGATCGACGCGGTCACCGGCAAGGTCCTCGACACCACCGAGGACGACAACCAGTCCGCCGACGACAAGAGCAGGCTGGCCGGGATGATCGGCAAGGCCACCCAGACACCGCAGCAGGCCGCGAAGGTGGCCACCGACAAGCAGAAGGGCTGGGTGACCTCGCTCGGGCTGGAGGAGAACGACGACGACGTACTCGTCTGGCAGGTCGACGTCGTCGACTCCGACTGGAACCAGACCGACTTCGAGATCGACGCCGCCAAGGGAACGATCGTCGGTGAAGTGACCGAGGAGACCGAAGAGAACTGACTCCCCGACCGTTACCTCCGATTCGGTGGTGCGCCGCCCGAGCGCACCACCGAATCGCTGTTTCTCCGCACGGTCCACGACCGTGCGACGCCCGAGGTCGTCGAGCGGGTCAGGCCTGACGCCGCTCGGGGCGCAACGCGTGGGCCAAGCCGTGCTCCGCGGTGTCCTTGAGCGCCCGGTCGTAAGCCGTCTCGTACGCCGAATGACCCGCGGCCTCGCGCGCGAGGCGCTCCCAACGGTCGCGGATCGCGCCCAGCTCCGGAGTGCCGCGGTGCGGGTGACCGACCATCCGCCAGAACGTCTGCCCCGTCCCCAGGGTGCGCGCCGCGGCCACGCCGTCGCCCTGGGCGGCGATGGCACCGGCGAGCAGGTCCAGGGCGAGAGCGATCCCGAGGCTGTCCTGGAGCTGGTGCTTGCTGGTGAGCATGGCGCGGGCATGGACCTCCGCGTCCCGCGGTCGGCCGTGCATCATGTGTATGAGCGCCAGTTGGTGGTCCGCGTAGCCGCGCGCCCAGCGGTCCCCGTACTCCAGACTGATCCGCTGGAGCCCGACGGCGTCCCCGTACGCCTCCTCCAGCCGGCCCTGGGCCGTCAGCGCGAACAGGCGTATCACCCGGCAGCGCAGGACGGACGGCGCGACGGCGGGTTCCACCGGCAGTTCGCGCAACGCGCCGTCGCTCACCGCCAGCGCCGCCTGCGGCCGGCCCGCCATGAGGTGGTTGAAGCTCACCGTGTGAGCGGCGGAGAGGATCGATTCGGCATCCGCGTCCTCCCGTGCGCTGCGGGCGCACTCCTCGCCGACCTCCGACGCCGCCCCGTGGTCCCCCTGGAGGGTGAGCGTGACACCGAGGGCCCACAGGGCCCGGGTACGGTCCCTGCCACCGCCCGGGTGCAGGGCGAGGACCCGTTCCAGATAGGAGCGCGCCTGGTGGAGATGGCCGCAGCAGCTCCAGAACAGCCCGGCCTGCCCCGCCATGCGCAGGGCCAGCGCGGGGGAGGCCACCAGGAGGTGGTCCAGAGCGGCCGACAGATCCGTGTGGCTCTCGTCCATGCGCCGGTAGTGCGCGAGCTGGCGGGGGCCCAGCCACCCCCGGTGCGACTCGTCCGTGACCTCGGCGAAGTGCGCGGCGTGCCGGTCGGCGAGCACCCCGTCCTCCGCGAGTTCCCGCAGCCACATGGCACCGTACTCGCGCAGCGTGTCGAGCATGCGGTAGCCGGCGCCGTCCCGCTGCAGCACCGACTGCGCCGCGAGCCGCTCCAGACCGCGCGCCACCTCGTCCGGCGTGAGCGGCCCCCCGGAGCAGACCGCCTGCGCGTCCGCCGGCCGGATCCCTCCGTGGAAGACGGAGAGCCGGGCCCACAGCAGCCGTTCGAGTGGCGCGCACAGTTCGTGGCTCCAGCCGATCGTGGTCCGCAGCGCCCGGTGCCGCCGGGGCCAGGTCGTGTCGTCCACGAGCGTGTCGAGCCGGGAGGCGAGCAGGTCGAGGAGCTCCTCCACCTCCGACTCCCGCAACCGGGCACAGGCGAGCTCGACGGCGAGCGGAATGCCGTCCAGCCGTCGGCAGATCTCTCCCACGGCCGCCGCCGCCCGCGGCGCGTCGAGCCGCCGGGCCGGGGCGGTGAGCGCGGCCCGCTCACGGAAGAGGCGCTGGGCGTCACCCCCGGGGGCCAGCGGCGGCACGTCCACGGCGTACTCTCCCGCCACGTCCAGCGGCTCCCGGCTGGTCGCGAGCACGGTGAGCCCCGGCGCCGCCGCGAGCAGCCGCTCCACCAGATCCCGGCAGGCCGTCAGGACCCGCTCGCAGCAGTCCAGGACGAGCAGCAGCCGCTGATCCGCCAGCCATTCGCTCAGCGCCTCCACCGGACGGCGCCGGCTGTGGTCCAGCAGACCGACCGCGTCGCAGACGGCGGTCGTCAGCGACACGTCACCGTGCAGGTGCGAGAGATCGGCCCAGCAGACCCCACCGGCGAAACGACCCGCTATTCGGTCCGCGACATGGAGCGCGAGCCGGCTCTTCCCTATGCCGCCGGGGCCCGTGAGGGTGACCAGCCGGTGTTCGTCCAGTGCCCGCTCGGTCCGGGCCAGCTCACCGCTTCTGCCGATGAAACTGGTCGTGACGGCGGGTGGGTTGCCCATCACGGGGCCATCCTGCCTCTCCCCGGGGCGCGCCTCCTCCCCTTGTGCGGAAGCAATCAAAAACGGCCGACATGTGATGCTCGGGTAGCCAGGAATTGGCGTGAATATCCGTGGCGCCGGCGGGCCGGAGGACCCTCGCGCGGAGCCGGTACGGCACGGGGTCCCGGGTCGTACACGTCCCGTACGCCCGGTCGCGCCTGCCGGAGGCTGCGTGCGCTCCGGCTCAGGGCCGCAGCACCAGCTTTCCCACGGTGCGGCGCGCGAGCAGTTCCTCGTGCGCGCGCCGGGCCTCGGCCAGCGGATGGACGCCACCGGTGAGGGGGGTCAGCCGGCCCCGCAGCGTCAGGTCGAGAAGCTCGCCGAGCGCCGTCGAGAAGGCGCCCGGACGGGAGAGCGACCTGCCCAGCTGGAATCCGGTGACCGACGCGTTCAGCATCAGGAGCCGGCCCGTGTCCAGTGGCGCCGGCGCGGACCGGGAGGCGTTGCCGTAGGTGACGATCCTGCCGTGTTCGGCGAGCGAGGCCAGCCCCTGGTCGAAGAGCGTGCCCCCGGAGGCGTCCAGCACGATGTCCGCCTTCCCGGCGAGCGGGTACTCCACCGCCTCGTCCGCACCCGCCTTCAGGGCGGCGGCACGCTTCTCGGGCGTCGAGGCCACCGCCACCACACGGCCGGCGCCGAACTCCCGGGCCAGCTGCACCGCCAGATTGCCCACGCCGCCTGCGGCCGCGTGCACGACCACGCTCTCCCCCGGCACCAGCCGGGCTGCCGACTTCAGCAGGTGCCAGGCGGTGAGACCCTGTGTCAGCAGGGCCAGCGCCTGCCCTGCGTCGAGTTCCTCGGGAAGACCGACCATGGTGGCCGGATCCGCACTCACCCGCTCCGCGTACCCGGACCGCACCCTCGCCAGGACGCGCCGGCCGTCCTCGGTGCGTCCGACGACCTCCGTACCGGGAACGAACGGGTGGCCGCCCGGGGTCGGGTACGTACCGTCGGTGACCATGGTGTCCACGAAGTTCACGCCGGCCGCCTCGACGTCGAGCAGCGACCGTCCCTCCGCGGCGACGGGGTCGGGCACCTCCGCGTACTCCAGCACCTCGGGGCCACCGGATCTGCGGACTTGGATCGCGTGCATGCGTGTCACCGTTTCGACGGGGGAACAGAAGCGTCCACCTGCCCGGTCAGCGCCGGGAACGAGGCACCGGGCACGTTATCGAACGTCACCGAGAGGTCCCAGCTGGGCCGCCCCAGGACGTCGAACACATGGTGGGCCCGGTCCGGATCGGTGGAGAGCACCCGCAGCACTCCCGGTACGGCTATGCCGGGCAGGACCAGCCGGTAGAGGTCGGAGGCGAGGAGGAGCAGGCTGTCCGGCCTGTCCACGGTGGTGGAGACGAGCTGTAATCCGGTGAACGCGCCCACCAGCACGTTCGCGGTCTCCAGCGGGTCGATGTGCTCGAACACCTCGCCCTGGGAGCGTCCTTCGGTCAGCAGCGCCGCGATGACGTCCCGCCACTGCGGCCACGGTCCGCCGAAGAACGGCCGCGCGTTCTGGTCGGCGGCCAGCCGTGCCGCCCCCTGGAGTAACGGCTCCCGGGGCAGCCGGTACGCGAGGAGCAGGCCCAGGTCCACGATGGCCTGCATCTTCACCGGGTTGTCCGGCTTGATGATCACGGCGTGCTGGAGCACCGCGTGCGCCAGCGCCTCCTTGCCGGAGAAGTGGAAGTACAGGGCTCCCTTGGTGACCCCGGCCAGGGACATGATCTCGCTGATGGTGGACGCCTCGTACCCGTTCGAAGCGAACACCACGGCCGCGGCCTCCAGTACGGTGTAGCGCGTTCTGATGGCCCGCTCCTGCTGCGCCATGTCCGACTCCTTCGGTCCGTCCGCCCGGTCCCCCCTGCCGCGCGCGGCGCGTCTCAGGAGGAGGGCGGGCGCGAAACAGGCGCGCCGGTATGTTACCCCTGCTCGCGGGCCCTGACTCCCGTGACGGGTACGGCATGTGACGGACCGGAACCCCCCGGTCGGAGGCCGGTCCGGTGTTCGCCGCCGTGGGTCCGCGCACCCCTTTCCACCGGCCGTCCCGCCTCTGCGATCACCCGTCCGACGGCTGCCTGTACGGTTCAGGAACCGGCGGACCGGCCGCCGGACGAACGGAGCTGGGCACGCATGGGATCCCTCAAGGGCAGGACGGCGCTGGTGACCGGGGCGAGCCGCGGCATCGGACGCGGGATCGCCGGGCGCCTCGCCGCGGACGGCGCACTCGTCGCCGTCCACTACGCGAGCAACGAGGAGGCCGCCGCGCGGACCGTCGCCGGCATCCGCGCCGACGGCGGGCGCTGCTTCCTGGTACGGGCCGAGCTCGGCGCCGACGGAGATGTCCGGACCCTGTTCGACGCCTTCGACGCCGGCGCCCGCGAGCAGGGGGCGGGACCGGGGCTCGACATCCTGGTCAACAACGCCGCCGTCAGCATCTCCGCGCGCATCGAGGATCTGCGGGCCGAGGACTTCGACCGGCTGATCGCGGTCAACACCCGGGCCCCGCTCTTCGTCATCCAGGAGGCCCTGAAACGGATGGGGGAGGGCGGCCGCATCGTCAACATCTCCTCCGCCGCCAGCAGGAAGGCGCTGCCGCGCACCCTCGCGTACTCGATGAGCAAGGGCGCGGTCGACTCCCTGACCCGCACCCTGGCGGAGGAACTGGGCCCCCGCGGCATCACGGTGAACGCCGTGGCACCGGGTTTCGTCGAGACGGAGATGAACGCCTCCCGGCGCGCCACCGAGGAGGCGCGCAGGGCCATCGCCGCGCTCTCCGCCTTCGACCGGATCGGCCGCCCCGACGACGTCGCCGACATCGTCGCGTTCCTGGCGTCCCACGACTCCCGGTGGATCACCGGGCAGTACATCGACGCCACCGGCGGCAGCACGCTCTGACGGCCCGGGCCGCGTCGGCCGTTCCCGTCGCTCGTCCGACGCCCGTGGCCGGACACGGTCTCGACGCCGAGTGCCCTTCCCCTCTCCGGGCCGCGGACGAACCGGCCGGAGAGGTGAAGGGCACCGTGGAGGTGTCGGAGGGACCGCTCAGACACGCGCCAGACGCAACTCCACACCGCCTGCGCGAATCCCCTCGGCCGCGGCCTCGGCCAGCGCGTCGTCCGTGACGACGGTGTCGAACGCGCCGAGCGGGGCCACCCGGAACTTGCCGAAGGTGCCGAACTTCGAGGAGCCCGCGACGAGCACGGAACTCCCCGTGCACTCCATCGCGGCCTGCTTGACCTCCACCTTGGCGGCCGACGGTGTGGTCACCCCGCGCAGCAGGTCCCAGGAGCTGGTGCTGATGAAGGCGATGTCCAGGGCGAGCTGCCGCAGCGTGGTGGCGGCCAGGCGGCCGACGCTCGACCGGTTCGACGGGTCCACCTGTCCGCCGATGTGTATGACGTCGAGGTGGGTGAAGGACATCAGCCGGTCCACGGTCGTGAAGTCGTTGGTGACGACCGTCAGCGACTCGTGACGCGCCAGCAGCGGAACCATCGCCAGCAGGGTCGTGCCGGCGTCCAGGTAGACCGTCATGCCCTCCCGTACGAGCTCCGCCGCGTTCGCCGCCATGGCCTTCTTCTCCGGCTGTTCCACGAGCGACTTCGCCTGGAAGCTGGGCTCGCTCTGGAGATGGCTGGCGATCCGGACACCGCCGGGCACGGAGAACACGAGGCCCTGCCGCTCCAGTTCGGCGATGTCGCGGCGGACCGTCATGTGCGAGACCCCGAAGATCTGCGTGATCTGCTGCACGCTGAGCACTCCGTCACGGCGCAAGTGCTTCACCAGCAGTTCGCGCCGCTGATCGGGGATCAGGGGCAGGGGCTCTTCGTCGGCCATCTACGGGATACCTTTCTTCGCACGACCACCACCGGTCGCTGCTCGATTGTGCCGTTCCTCGTGCTGCGGGCCCAAAAGGGCTCGGCGTTCAGGAACCGACGAACGTGCTGAGCAGCAGGACTCCGCCGAGGCTGAGCAGCGACTGCAGCGACAGCATGAGCGTCCAGGTACGGAACGTCTGCGCCACCGACAGCTGGTAGTACTCCTTGAAGAGCCAGAAGCCGGAGTCGTTGACGTGCGAGAGCATCACCGCGCCGGAGGCCGTCGCAAGGACCAGCAGTTCCGGCGAGAGGCCGGGGTACGCGCCGATGAGAGGTGCCACGATCCCGGTGGCCGCGGCGGTGGCGACCGTCGCCGATCCCAGGCAGATCCGCAGCAGGGCCGCGACCAGCCAGGCGAGCAGCAGCGGCGGGATCGACCAGTGGACGGCGTAGTCCGAGATCAGCTTGTCGATGCCGGTCGCGGTGAGCATCGCCTTGAGGCCGCCCCCGGCGCCGAGGATCAGCACGATCCCGCCGACCGGGCCGAGGCCCTTGCCCGCCATCTTCTGGAGCTGGCCGAGACCGAAGCCGGAGCGCAGGCCCAGGGCGAAGAACGCGAAGACCACGGCGGCGAGCAGCGAGATCACCGAGGAGTCGCACGCTTCGAAGAACGCGTACGGAACGGAGCCTTCGGCCGTGTTGGAGGTGCCCACGGTGCCGATCAGCATGAGCACCGGCGGCAGCAGCACGGTGATCAGCGCCAGTGTGAAGGACGCGGGGCGACGCTGGTTCTCGGGCGCGGGGCCCGGCTCGGGGACCGGCCCGTTGTCCAGGTCGGGCGCGGGGCCGAACCACCGGGAGGCGAACCTGGTGAGCAGCGGTCCGCTGATCACGGCGATCGGGATGCCGATGATCAGGCCGTACATGATGGTGAGGCCGGTGTTCGCGCCGTACGCGGAGACCGCCAGCGTGGGGGAGGGGTGCGGGGGCAGCAGCCCGTGCGAGATGTACAGCCCCGCCGCCATCGGAAGCCCTACGTACAGCAGGTGCGTCCCGGTGCGCTTGGCCACCGCGTAGACGAGCGGCACCAGCATCACGAAGCTGACGTCGAACAGGTGGGGCATGCCGATCAGGAGCGCCGCGGCGGTGATCGCCGTGGGAATCCACTTCACCGGACGGGCGCCGATGAAGACGGTGGCTATGCGGTCGGCGCCGCCCGAGCCCAGCAGGATGCCGCCGAGGATGGTGCCCAGGCCGATGGTGGGGCCGGTGCTCTTCAGCGCGTCGCCGAAGCCGTCCTGGAAGTGCGCGACGGTGTCGCCGGGACCGATGCCCGCCGCGAGCCCGAGGCCGAGTGCGGACAGGGCGAGTGCCAGGAACGGGTGGAGCTTGGCCTTCGTGATCAGAAGGATGAGTACGACGACGGCGGCGATGCCCAGCAGAAGGTGCTGGAGATCGGTGCTCATCAACGGCTCGCGGGGGCGGGGGAGGAGCCGGTGGCGCGGGAGGCGCGTCCGGCGGTCCAGGCGTGCAGCAGGCCGGCGTCCGCGTCGGCGAGATCCGCGAGCGTGATGAGCTCACCGGCACCGACGTCACGGCTCAGGGTGGCGTGGGCCGCCAGGTAGAGCGGGGCGGTGTCCGCGGGGGTGTCCTCGTCGCGCAGCAGTACGGCCCGCACGCCGGTGACGTCGTGGTGGTGGCCGCCCATTTCCAGCACGGTGCCGGCCGGCAGGTCGTGCCGGGCGCGCCCGGCGAGTACGGCGTGTCCGCGCGGGTCGGTGCCGCCCGAGGGCCGGCCGTGCAGCACCGCGGAGAGCAGCGAGACGGGGGTCTCGACCCCCATGAGGTGGTACGGGAGGTAGATCGCGGCGTACCGGCCGTCGCGGCTGACGACGTGCCCCTTGCCCCGCAGCGTCTCCCAGGTCACCGGGTCGCCGGTCCGTACGACGACGAACACGCCGCCCGCGAACGACGCCTCGTCCGGCAGTCGCAGCGCGCTGAAGACGTCGACGGCGCCGGGGCGGCGCAGCACACCGCCGTCCTCGCGCAGGGCGTAGACGTCGGCGAGTTCGGCGATCCGGGCGACCGGGTAGTGGAGTCGCTCGGTGTCGGGCCGGAAGCCGGTGTTGGTGGCGACGACGGCCATCTCGCAGTAGTCGGCGGTGGCGCCGACCGGCAGCGCGGACACCGCTGCGGCGCGTGCGGCCAGAGTGGAACGCGGGTCGTCGCCGAGGGAGAGCAGTCCGGCCAGCTCCGGTGCGGGGACGGTGGTGTCGAGCTGGGTGACCGTACCGGCGTCCGGGTCGAGGACGAGGTCGTACTCACTGGACTTGCCGATGGCCACGATGTCGAGGCCCAGCAGCTCGGCCCAGGTCACCAGCGCGATGAGGTTGGCAGGCTGGTCGCCGTCGGCCGTGGTGTAGACGACGCCGTTGTTCCGGGCGAGGTCGGCGAGGTGCAGACCCGCGACGGAGTCGACCTCCTTGCTCACCATGGCGACGTGACGCCCGGCGGTCAGCGCGGCGCGCGCCATGGCGAAGCCGTCGGCGGGGCTGCCGGTCGCCTCCACCAGGATGTCCCAGGCACCGGCCGGCAGCAGGGAGCCCTCGCGCACCAGGGCGATCCGGCCTTCTTCGCCGGCCCGGGCAACCTCGCCCGCGTCCGCACAGACGCAGAGGGCGTCCGGGGCGTACCCGAGTTCGAGAAGCATCTCCGCCAGGCGCTCCACGTCCCGGTCGCACAGGACGGAAGGCGCCAGCCGGTCGATCCGCAGGGTCTGGGCGAGCAGGGTCCGGGCGAAGCCGCCGCCGGCTCCGGACAGCGCGTACCGCACGGTCCGGTCGCCGGTGCCGGCGAAAAGGTGGTGCACGTTCATGGGTGGCTCTCCTAGACGGGCGCAGGACGCGGTGAAACGGCTCCGCACGGGGGCGGTCTCGGTCTGCGACGCGAGGGCACCGGGGAGCTTGTTAACAAGATGTATCAGCAGATCCCGTATGCGTAAAGTCTGTTAACATAATTTCACACGCCGGACCATGGATCACCCTCCCGGCACCGCACCCAACGCAAGGGGGTCCGTCCGATGCCGACGCTCGGGGCCATCGCCGACGACTTCACCGGAGCAACCGATCTCGCCACCATGCTCGTCGCGCGCGGCTACCGGACGGTGGTGACCGTCGGACCCGACGGCATCACGGACAGCCGGAGCGGAGCCGCGGTCCGCGACGCGGATGCGCTGGTCGTCGCTCTCAAATCACGTACCGCTCCCGTCGGCGAGGCGGTCGCCGACTCCCTCGCGTCCCTCCGCGCGCTGCGCGACGCGGGCTGCCGGCGGTTCTACTTCAAGTACTGCTCGACCTTCGACTCCACCCCGCACGGCAACATCGGCCCGGTCGCCGACGCGCTCCTGGCCGAACTCGGTGAGCGGCGCAGCGTCGTCGTCCCCTCCTTCCCCGCCACCGGACGCACGGTCCGGGACGCGCTGCTCTCCGTCCACGGCGCGCTGCTGGAGGACAGCCCGATGCGCCACCATCCGCTCACCCCGATGCGGGACTCGCACGTCGGGCGGCTCCTCGCCCCGCAGACCGGCCACCCGGTACGGCTCGTCGGTCTCGACACCGTGCGGGCCGGCGCCACCGCCCTGAAGGCGGCGCTGGACGATCCGGGTTCCGCCGACGCGCTCGTCGTCGTCGACGCGGTCACCGACGATGATCTGCGCACCGTCTCCGCAGCGGCGGAGGACCTCACCCTGGTCACCGGTGCCGCCGGGCTGGCCCTGGGCCTCACCGGCCCGCGCCCGGACGCCGACGCCGCACGCGCCACACCCGCCTCCGTGCCCGGCGCCCCCGGCATCGTCCTGTCCGGCAGCGCCTCCTCCGCCACCCGCGCCCAGGTCGCCCACGCGCGGACCCGCCTCCCGCACCGCAAGCTCGACCTCGCCGGACTGCGGGCGGACTTCACCGGCACCGTCGACACCCTCGTCGCCTTCGCACGGGCCTGCTGGCAGGACGACCCGCGGCAGCCACCGCTCATCTACGCGGTCGACGACCTGAGAGACCTCCAGCAGCCCGCGCCTCCCGGTGCCGAACCCGCCGCCGAGCTCGTCGAACGCACTCTCGCGGCCTGCGCCGCCCGGCTCGTCGACGCCGGGGCCCGCCGGCTCCTGGTCGCCGGCGGGGAGACCTCCGGCGCCGTGGTCACCGCCCTCGGCGTACGCACCCTGAGCATCGGAGCGCCGATCGCCCCGGGCGTCGCCTGGGCCCGGGCCGAAGGCCGGGTCCACGAACGCGACCACACCGTCGATCTCGCCCTCAAGTCCGGCAACTTCGGCGACACGACCATCTTCACCGAAGCATGGAGCGCCCTGGTATGAGTAACCCCCGAGCCGACCTCGCGGCCGCCGGAGCACACCTCGCGGCCCTCGGCCTCAGCCCCGGCTCCTCCGGCAACCTCAGCGTCCGCGACGGTGAGCACATCCTCATCACCCCGACCGGCGCCGACCTTGCCCGTATCGACCCCGGAGCGCTGAGCGTCCTCGACCCCGACGGACAGCACGTCGGCGGTCCCCGCCCCTCCAAGGAATTCCCGCTCCACACGGCCTTCTACCGCAGGAACCCCGAGACCGGCGCCGTGGTGCACCTGCACTCCCGCCACGCCACCGCGGTCTCCTGCCTCCCGCCCTGGTCGCCGCGGAGCGCCGTCCCCCCGCTGACGCCGTACTTCGTCATGCGGGTCGGCCAGACACCCCTCCTCCCGTACGCACCGCCGGGCGACGCCGCGCAGGCGGAGCATCTCGCCGGCCTCGGCTTCCCGCTGCGGGCGGCACTCCTGCAGAACCACGGGCCGGTGGTCGCGGGCACCGACATGGGGGCAGCGGTCGAGTCGGCGGTCGAACTGGAGGAGGTCTGCGCCCTCCTCCTGGCCCTGGGTGACCGGCCCGCCCGCCTCCTCGACCCCGAGGAATCGGCGCTGCTCGCCGCCAAGTACGCGTCACCCTGGGGCGCCGGCTCCCTGGCCTGAGACGGCATCGCCCCGGGCGGCGCGCGTGCCGGACTACCGCGGCCTCAGCGGGACGATCAGGCAAGTGCTGGTCGCGTGGGCGAGGAGGCGGTCCTCCTCGTCGAGGAGCTCCGCCTGCGCCAGGCAGGTGGTGCGGCCGTTCTTGAGGACCGTGCCCACCGCCCGTACGGTGCCGGTTTCCGCCGTGATCGTCCGGAGGAACTTCACGTTGAGGTCGAGGGAGGTGTACCCCACCCCGGCGGGCAGCACCGAGTGGACGGCGCAGCCGGCCGCCGAGTCGAGCAGCGTCGCGTACACACCGCCGTGGACGCTGCCGATCGGGTTGTAGTGCTCCTCGCCCGGTTCCATGGTGAACACCGCCCGCCCGGCATCCACTTCGGTGATCCGGAAGCCCATCATCCGGCTGATCGGCGGGCTGGGGAGACGGCCGGCCACGAGGTCGCGCAGCATCTCCAGCCCGGTCGCCGTGCCCACGGCACCGGCAGAGACCGAAGGGTCTTCCCAGTCGTACGTGCGTGTCCGGTCCATCCGCTGCGCTCCCGCCGTTCGTGTTCGTCCGAGGCTGCTCGTACCCGGCGGGCGTGCGGCGGCAGTTGCGGCACTTCGCCGCTTTGCCGGAGCGTCCGCATACATCCAGTGCGCGGACGCTCCTCCGCCCTGCGATGCGGCGCATCCGGCGCCGCGCACCTGTCCACCGCGGTCAGGGGGACAGCCCTTCGCCGCGATGCACCGTACCCGACGCCGCGTACCGGTCCGTCAGAACCACGGGACAGCCCCCGGCCCCACTCCGCATGATCCGCGCCAGGACGTCCCCGAGCAGCTGAATGGCGATCGCGATCACCGCCAGACCGACGCGCGCCGGCTCCCGGTGCGCTGGTTCGCGTCGTGGTCGTCCGTGTGAGGCCGGTCTGCCGCAGCGTAACGCTGCCCACCGGCCAGCGGCCCGCGAGGATGGCGGAGCCTGCCGCTGTGCCTGCCGGGTCCACCGTCATGGTCCACCTCCTCGAAGCCGGTCCTGTGCCGTGGCGAGCGCATCTGTCTGATCCGCTGCCGCTCGGCGATCACGGGGTGGCAGACGGAATATGCAATCCCCTTCCGGTGCCGGTGTGTTGACAGCTGCCGACTCTCTGGTGGTGGCGTGGTGCTTCTGATACGGATTGGATGATGGATCAAAACCATCGCTCAAATGGCCTGATGGAAAGCCCACTTCGCGAGTCGGTTTGGTGGACGTCCGGGCGCCTGAGCGGCTCAAGTCCGTTTCGCTGGGTTGTGGTTGCTCGCCATCCGGGTCACCAGTGTCGAAAGGGGCGGGAGCCCAGCTGGCGATGCCACCCCTTTGCGCGGGGCTGCGGGGGCGCCGGTCCGCTGCGCTCTCGCTCGCCGGCTCGGTGATTCGCTGCTGGATGGACGGATCACCGGAAGGGTCAGCCGTCCTGCGCCTCCTCGGCCGCCTGGTCGGCGGCTTCGTTGGCACGGTCGATCTCGGCCATGTGCTCCTCCGCCCAGGTCCGAAGCCCCGCAAGCGCGGCTTCCAGGGACAGCCCGAGTCCGGTGAGCCGGTAGAAGACCCTCGGTGGCACGGTCGGTTCGACCCGGCGCGCGACCAGCCCGTCGCGGGTCAGGCTTCGCAGCGTCACGGACAGCATCTTCTGCGAGACGCCGGGCATCCGGCGTCTCAGCTCCGCGAAACGCACCTCGTCCGGTGCGGCGTCGGCGAGCGTCCTGACGGCCATGGACGTCCACTTCGTACCGATGCGGTCCAGCAACTGCCGTGTCGGGCAGAGGGGATCGAACAGATCGCCGCGAACCCCGCGCCCGGCGGACCGGGCTCCTCGGGTGGTCACCTGCGGCTCACCACCTTCCCTGAAAGTGCCGTCTGGCAAGCGGTCGGACGGTTACCTATCGTTCTGTGGTCACCTATGGTAACCAGGCGGAGGAGCCGTCATGCCCGTCACCACCGCACCCCGGCTACGCCGCATCACGACCAACGGCGTCCAGCTCAATGTCGCAGTCGCCGGGGACGGGCCTGCGGTCCTCCTCCTGCACGGCTTCCCGCACACGTGGCGACTCTGGAGCGGCATCATGGGCCGAATGGCCGGGCATTACCGGGTCATCGCTCCTGACCTCCGCGGCCTCGGCGCCAGTGAACGTGCCATCGACGGGTACGACGCAGGCACACTCGCCGCCGACGCCGAAGGGCTGCTCGACGCACTCGGCGAGCCCTCGGCAGCGGTGGTCGGCATCGACGCGGGCACCGCCCCCGCCGTTCTGCTCGCGCTGCGCCGGCCCGGCCTCGTCCGGCGCCTGGTCGTGATGGAAGCACTGCTCGGCGGCCTGCCCGGAGCAGAGCGCGGCCTCGCGGGTGGCACCCCGTGGTGGTTCGGCTTCCACGCGGTCCCCGGCCTCGCCGAGACCGTCCTGGCCGGCAACGAGGCCCCGTACATCGACTGGTTCCTCGACTCGGGGACACTCGGGCGAGGAGTCCCCGACGACATCCGGGCGGCCTTCGTCCACGCATACACCGGGAGTGAAGCGCTGCGCTGTGCATTCTCCTACTACCGGGCCCTGCCCACCGGCGCACAGCAGATCCAGGACGCCGTCGCGACGACCCGGCTGACCATGCCCACCCTGGCCATCGGCTCGCACCCGGTCGGCACCGGGCTCGAAGACCAACTCCGTCCCATCGCCGACGACCTGACCGGACACCATCTCCAGGACTGCGGCCACATCATCCCCCTCGACCGGACCGACGCGCTGTTCGCGCTCCTCGCACCCTTCCTCTCCGTTGATCTGCCGAAGTGACCGGAGCGGGGCCGGAACATCACGGTCGGCGCTTCGGGCGCGCGCTTCGAGGGCCGGCTCCGGGCAGCTCCAGCGGGAAAGCGGCACGCCGGCTTCCGGGGGCGACTGGCACAGGTGCCTCCCGACCGGTGGGTGCGGTACCACGCAACGGCTCCACACCTCGGTGCAGCGCGCTGCAAGGGAGCGGTTCATGCCCTGGTGCTTGCGACACCGACAGCGCGGGCGCGGACCACGAACGGCCGGGAGACGACGGTGAGGGCGAGGGAGACCGCGGCTGTCGTGGTGATCGCGGTGCCCGGAGCGACGTGCTGGGCGACCCCGCCGGCGATCACGGCGCCGATGCCCTGCCACGTCATCCGGCCTGCGGACTCCACACCCTGGATCTGGCCGCGAACAGCATCGGGGGTCAGCGCGAGAAGCTGCTCCTGCAGGGGCAGGGTGGCGGCGAACCCCACGCCGGCAATGAACACCGCGGCTGTCGCTACCGGCAGGGGTGGGTGGATCGCGAACAACAGGTAAGGGGCTGCGAGCAGCAGCCGGAGGGCAAACGCATGGCGGCGTCGCTGGTCTGCGGTGAGCAGTCGCCCGACGGTCAGGTCTCCCAGGAGCATGCCTGCCGATCCGGCGGCCAGGAGAGCTCCGGCGTGGTGGATGTCGTAGGAGATGAACAGAGCCTCGCAGCCGACGATCAGGCCGTTGGGAACCCACAGGTTCAGCAGCAGTGCCCGCCGGCCGGAGTGGGAGAAGAGCGCGACGTTCGTGGTCCAGGTCTGACGCAGTCCGGGGCGACGGGTCGGACGGATTGAGTGTTCCCGGACGGTCGCGGCCACCACGATCAACCCGATCCCTGTCAGGGCCGAGGCGACGACGAAGATCGCTTGCGGGCCCAGATACCGAAACAGCACGGCGCCGACGGCATGGCCGAGGATCGCCATGCCACCCGAGGTGATGTTCATCAGCGAGCGCGACAACGCGTATCCGGAGGCCGGTACAACCTCGGCGAGCAGCCCCATTCGAGTGCCGGTTCCCAGGGACTGGAAGAATCCCGGCACCAGCAGTAGAGCGAACCGGGCGGCCAGCGAAAGCCCCGGAATCGCCTGCGCGGCGACACCCGCGAGCGAGACGCAGTGGAGCGCGACGAGGGTCCGGCGAGGATGGCGTCCGTCCGCGACCGACATCAGCGTCAACGCACCGAACACGGTGGCGAATGTGGCGCCGTACATGCTCACGGCAGTCAGCAACGGGGAGCCGGTCAGCTGGTTGACCGAGGCGCCGAGCGCGAAGCCCGACACGGGGCTCGCGGCGGCCGTGAGCGTGAAGCCGGCGTACAGGCCGGCGAACTCGCGATTGCGGAGCAGGGCGCGGTAGCCGGCAGGGGCAGGCGTGACGGGTGTTGCGATGTCAGAAGGCATGAAAAAAGCCTCCGGAAGCGCGTATTGGGGCGCCGCCGAAAGCCAACCCGAGTATTTTAGCACTCTCCCAGAGCTGCCCTCGACCCGCCGGCTCACTTCGACCACGTCGCGGCCGCGGCCGCTCGACGAAGCGACGTGCATGGCCCCGACTGCTGAGTCGGCCCCCGAAGCCCTTCCGGAGCGGACCACTTGGCGGCCGGCTGGGAGCGTCATCAGCAAGTCGGACGGAGGTGGCAGATACGGGCTGCGGCAATACCGACGACGGCGAGGAGGCGTTCCGCCTTCGACGGCACCGAGTACGCCGCCCGCGAGGAGCAGACCGGCATGATCCGCCGCTCCATCGCCTGGCGCAACGGCGATGTCGACGATCAGTACCCAAGCGCCGTCA
The DNA here is from genome assembly GCF_053596135.1 of Streptomyces sp. NPDC001770. Classification (NCBI taxonomy): domain Bacteria; kingdom Bacillati; phylum Actinomycetota; class Actinomycetes; order Kitasatosporales; family Streptomycetaceae; genus Streptomyces; species Streptomyces sp. NPDC001770. Next base: position 89,415 of record NZ_JBSFFN010000021.1, read on the forward strand.
CCCGACAGGGCGCACACTGCTTCATCCGGTCGTGGTACTGAACGAGATCCAGGTATCAGGTGCCGAGTCCGGCCGATTCGGCACCGGCCTGCGCTCCTCGGCCCAGGCGTCGCCGGTGATCTCTGTGGCTGGGTGTGAAATACACCAGCTGGTCGTCCCCGTGCGGAGCGAACATGCCGAGGAACTGGTGTTTCTGACGAGACGTCTCCTGATCCGCGGAGAGGCGCGCCCCGTCCCCCGCGAGGCACCTGTGGCCCCTTTGTCCCGCTGCCTAGGATGCCGTCCATGTCGCCCATGTCACCCGTGCCCGAGGGACCGCACCGACCCGAACCGTTCACCCCACGGACCGATCCCGGGGCACTCGAAGACCTCCGTGCACGGCTGCGCGCGACCCGATGGCCACGGATGCCCGAGGACGCGGGGTGGGCGACCGGGACGGACCTCGGCTACCTCCGGGAACTCGTCGCCCACTGGGCGGACGGGTTCGACTGGCCGGCCCAGGAGGCCGAACTCGCCCGGCATCCGCACTTCCGCGTCACCCTCGGCGGGCTGGGCATCCACTTCGTGCACGCGCGGGCCGTGGCCCCGACCGGTCCGGTGCTGCCGCTGGTCCTCAGCCACGGCTGGCCGGACTCCTTCTGGCGGTACACGAAGGTCATCGGGCTCCTCACCGACCCCGGTGCCCACGGAGCCGATCCGGCCGACGCGTTCGACGTGGTCGTGCCCGACATGCCGGGCTACGGGTACTCGGACAGTCCGGTCGGGCAGCCCCTCGACGCGATCGCGGTGGCCGGCCTGTGGGCGGGGCTGATGGACGTACTCGGCTACCGGCGGTTCGGCGCGGCGGGTGGGGACATGGGCAGCCATGTGAGCCGCTACCTCGCGCTCGACCACTCCGACCGGGTCGTGGCCGTCCACCGGACCGATGCGGGCCTGCCCCGTCATGCGGGCGATCCGGCGGAACTGGCACCGGAGGAGCGCGCCTGGCTCCGGGACGCCGCTTCCTGGGGCGCGTCCGAAGGGGCCTACGCCCTGATGCAGAGTACGAAACCCCGTACCGCGGCCGTGGGACTCAACGACTCACCGGCCGGACTCGCCGCGTGGATCGTCGAGAAGCTGAGGGGCTGGAGCGACTGCGGCGGAGACGTCGAACGGAGCTTCACCAAGGACGAGATCCTGACCAACGTCACGCTCTACTGGCTCACGGGGACGATCGGCTCGTCCATGCGGATGTACGGTGCGAACGCCGCGATTCCGCCCGCGCAGCACGCCCGCCGGGTGGAAGTGCCGTCCGGTTTCTCACTCTTCTCGGGTGACGTCGTCCGACCGCCCCGCGCCTGGCTCGAACGTACGGCGAATGTCGTGCGCGTGACCGAGCCGGCGCGCGGCGGACACTTCGCCGCGTTCGAGGAGCCCGAACTGTACGCGGAGGAACTGCGTGCCTTCTTCCGCCCGTACAGGCCCCTCGCGGCGGACTGACCGCGAGCCGCGTGCCACAACCCTCACGGGTGTGGCACGCGGCTCCAGCCCGACACGGGTGATCGGGCACGGCCTACCCGTCGACGGCCACCGGGGACGCGGACGGGCCGACCGTCGCGGGCCGCTCCACCGGTGCCGACCGTGACCAGCGGCCGGCGAGCCCCGCACAGACCATCAACTGCATCTGGTGGTAGAGCATCAGGGGGAGTACGGCCAGCGCGGCTCTGCCGCCGAACAGCACGGCGGCCATGGGCAGCCCGTTCGCCAGGCTTTTTTGCGAGCCGCACATCACCATCGCGATCCGCGACGGGCGGTCCAGCCCGGCGAACCGGGCCGCGGCCTGTGTGAAGGCCAGGGCCACCGCGAGCAGCACCGCGAGGACCGCCAGCAGCCCCAGCAGCCGGACCGGGGTGACACGGCTCCAGACGCCCTGGTTCATCCCCGCGCTGAACGCCACGTAGACGACCAGCAGGATGGAGGTCCGGTCCACGGGACCGAGGACACGCTTGTTCCTGGTGACGAATCCTCCGATCCGCCGGCGGAGCAGTTGCCCGGCGACGAACGGGGCGAACAACTGGCCGCCGATGCGGAGCAGTCCGTCCGCCGAGAGACCGGCCTCCGAGCCGATCAGCCAGGCGGCGAGCAGCGGGGTGGCCGCGAGCCCGATCAGGCTGGAGTAGGTGCCGGCGCAGATGGCCGCCGCGATGTCGCCCCCGGCGGTCGAGGTCAGTGCCACCGACGACTGGACGGTGGACGGCACGACGCTCAGGAACACTAGCCCGGCGCCGAGTTGACCGGGCAGCAGATCGGGCGCGAGCCGGAGTGCCACCAGCCCGAGCAGGGGGAACAGGACGAAGGTGGAGAGCAGGATCAGCGTGTGGAGGCGGATGCGGCGCAGGCCCGCCAGCGTCTCGCGGGTGGAGAGCCGCACGCCGTAGAGGAAGAAGAGAAGAACGATCGCGGCCTCTGACGCGGTCCGTGTGGCGGCCTCGGCCCCGCCGGACGCCGGCAGCAGCGCCGCCAGAGCCACGGTGGCGACGAGCGCCGTCACGTAGGGATCGAGGAACTTCGGCCACTTCCGGACCGCGCCCGGCGGCCCCGGGGGAGAGGCGCCCGGTGAGCGGTCGACGGTGCTCTGCCGCCCGGCGCCGGTCACCCGCCGTCCTCGGAGTCGTCGTCCGTGCTGTCGGGGTTGATCAGGGTGTCCATGAGGTCCACCGCGCTGCCGTCGTGGTCGCTGCCCGACGTGCCGCTGCCGTGATTGGTGTTCGCGGTGCGATCGACCTCCAGCCAGGAGTCCGCGTTCGAGTTGTCGATCAGCTTCAGCCCGCCGATCAGCGTCAGGTCCCCGGCAATGGCAGGCGAGCCGACGGCGGTGAGAACCGCAGCGACCAGCGTCACCGCGGCGGCGGAGCCCCGGCCGGAGTGCGGACGCCGATGCGGCCCCCGGCCGGGGCGGGAGGGAGCCGCCCCGGCCGGAAGTGCGCGTGCGGTCATGCGGAGACGGCCTCTCGCGCGTCGTCGTGGTGGCGGCTGATGTTCTGCGCCAGCAGCTCGGTCGACTCCCGGACACCGACCTCACCGGTGTCGCCGGCCTCCGGCAGTCGCCCGTCCGCGAACTGCAGCTCCGCCAGCGCCGTGTCCATCGCGCGGTGCGCGGCGAACAGGCAGGGGGTGCTGTAGATCGCCACGTCCACGCCGAGTTCCGTCAGCTCCGTGAGCGAGAGGCGCGGGGACTTGCCGCCCGCGATCTGGTTGAACAACAGCGGTTTGTCGCCGACGACCCGGCGGATCCGCTTGATCCATTCGACGCTGCGTACCCCGTCCACGAGGACCACGTCCGCGTCGGTCGCGGCGAGGGCCTCCGCCCGGAGCAGGATGTCGGCCTCCTCCGTGGCGTCCGTACGCGCGACCACGACCAGGTCCTTACGGGTGGCCAGTACCAGCTCCAGCTTCTCCAGGTACTCGTCGAGGGGGAGTACCTGCTTCCCGTCCGCGTGGCCGCACCTGCGGGGCCGCTTCTGGTCCTCCAGGATCACCCCGGAAGCGCCGATGCGTTCCAGCCGCTGCACCACGTGGCAGGCCACCTCGGGGTCGACGTAACCGTCGTCGATGTCCACGAGAAGGTGCTGACGCGGAAACGCGCCGCGCAGCCGCTCGACGAATGCCACCATGTCGGGCCAGGCGATGAATCCGATGTCGGGGAGGCCGTAGTAGGAAGCCGCGAAGCCGAATCCGGAGACGAAGAATCCGTTGTAGTGCTGGGCCGCCACCGACGCGGAGTACATGTCGTAGATTCCGATGAGCGGTGTTGTGCTGGATCCCTTGATTTCTTGGCGCAGAAGATTTCCGTACGTCATTACTATTTCTCCGTGAGTCTTGATGGCCCTGAGGTCGCTGGTCAGGGCGGTGCTCTTGTCGAGGAAGAGTCCTCGGCGATGTGTTGACGTCGCATAGTCGGATGATTGGTCAAATGGCGATTGACTTTTCCGACGAACGGAGAAGGGGTGATCCCTGAGGGATTCGTCCGCCCTTCTGGGAAAACCATAGCTTTGCCCTCTGTTTGCCTGCAAGGTGCGATTTCGGCTCTGGCGAAAAAGTGCCGTCCGTAATCTCGATTAAACAATTGAATGTCGGTGGCGGGCGTAATCGGCGATTCAACTGTTGCCGCGCGAACTTTCTGGTGGTCCGGTGATCCGGTGGCCCGGGAGGGCGTGGGGCGTCATGGGCCGGGCCGCGTGGTGTCGGGCGAGCACCGGGCTGGGGCGCCAAGGGGAATGCGGGCTGCCGGTCTGCTCCCCGGCCGATGCGTTCCGGTTCCTCGTCGAGCGCGAGGTGCTCCTACCGGCGCGGCCTGTCCGTCGCTCGGGCGAGCCGCGCGGCGACGCGACCTTCCAGCTCCGGGTGCCGCTAGTACCTCCGGATACCGAAAAGCCCGTGAGGCGCGCGTCAGGTCGCGCCCCACGGGCGGTCGAGGGGGCCCGTCCTCGGCCCGGAGTCCGGGCGAACGGGACGAGCGCTAACGGCAGTCGGCGGTGAGCCGGGCGACGGCCTCACGCGTCAGCGCGCGGGTGTGGGGCTCGCGGTCCAGGGCGCGGTGCAGGGTCATGCCTTCGATCAGCGCGTCCACCTGGCGGGCGGTGTCCGGGTCGAAGCACCGCTCCAGGAGTGCGCGGCTGCGGAGCATCCAGGCGTGGGTCAGTTCGCGGTACTCGGGCCTGCGGGCGGCGAGGGTGTAGAGCTCCTGGCCGAGAACCAGGTCGCGACGGGGGCCCTCGGACAGCGTGTGGATGAGGTCGGTGACCGCTTCCCGGGCCTGCTCGACGGTCTCCACGCCGGTGAGATGGCGCTCGAAGACGGCCACGATATGGCTCGCGAAGAGGGTGAACGCCTCACGCAACAGCCCGTCCATGCCGTCGAAGTGATACGTCATCGAACCGAGCGGGACCTCCGCACGCACCGCGATCTTGCGATGCGAGACGCCCGGTACGCCGTCGTCCGCGATCAGATCGAGGGTCGCGGTGAGGATGCGCTCGCGCCGCTGCGGATCCGCCTGCCCGGTCGCCATCAGACGCCGCGCACGGGGCGGGCCGGGTTGCCGACCGCGACGACATTGGCGGGGATGTCCTTGGTGACCACGGCACCGGCGCCGATGACGGAGTTGTCGCCGATGGAGACGCCCGGGCAGACGACGACACCGCCGCCGAGCCAGACGTTGTCGCCGATGGTGATGGGGAGTGCCGCTTCCAGCTTGTCCCGGCGGGGCTGCGGTTCCACGGGGTGGGTGGGGGTGAGGAGCTGGACGTTCGGACCGATCTGGCAGTCCTCGCCGATGGTGATCCGCGCGACGTCCAGTGCGGTCAGATGGTAGTTGACGAAGGTGCGGGCCCCGATGGAGATGTTGCTGCCGTAGTCGACGAAGAGCGGTGGCCGCAGATCGACGCCTTCGCCCACGGAGCCGAGCAGTTCGGCCAGGACGGCACCTGACCGGCCGTCGTCCGCGAGGTAGGCCTCCTGGTAGGCGGCCGTCAGCCGCATCGCGTTCTTCTGGCGCTGCCAGATCTCGGGGTCGTCGGCGATGTAGAGGTCCCCGGCGAGCATGCGCTCCAGCTGGGTGCGCGGGTCGTCGGCGAAGTAGTCCGTCGTCGTCATGCGTACGATCGTACGCCTCGATGGTGCGGACGTGCATCGGATCCGGCGGTCTCCGGACGGAGAGCGGCCCGATGTCCCCTCCGGTTCACCCTTGACGGGACGCGGCGGACGAACGGGAGCGCCGGTGGGCGGCGACCCGCTCGCGGGTCGCGCACCGGCGGGAGCAGTAGCGGTGATCCTGCTGGGGCTGGCCCGGTTGCCGTTCCCGGTCACCCTCCTGATCGCGGTGTCGGCGGGGTCGGCGGCGCCCGCCCTCTCGGGCGGCTGGACGGCTCAACTGCCCGGGGTGGTACCACTCGACCGCTTGCCCCGGGCCGGAGCCTTCGACGCGATGACGTTCAACGCCGCGAGTCTGGCCGGCCCGGTGCTCGCCGGAGTCGCGGCCGAGGTGCTGGGCGCGCCTGCCGCGCTCGTCGTCTCCGCGGTACTCGTCGGTGCGGCGATTCCCGCCGCGTGGACGCTGCCCGCCCCGTCCGGCCCGCACACCCGCGTACGGGCGGCTCCGCTCCGGGCCGACCTCGCCGCCGGGGCCCGGACCGTCGGCAGACCCGCGCCGGCCCGTGCGACGCTCACCTCGGCCCTGTCCTGTACGGCGCAGGGCGCGCTGGCGGCCTGCGCCGTGCCCCTGGGCGAACGTGTCCTGGACGGAGCCGGCCGGGGAGCCGCGCTGCTCGCCTGCGCGTCGGTCGCCGCCCCGACGGTCAACGCCGTCCTCGCGAGATTCCCGCCTCCCCTCGCCCCCGACACGATCGTCTGGGCCGGAGCCCTCGTCCAGGCCGCTGCCCTGGCCCTCGCCGCCCGGGCAGGTCCCACCTTGCTCATCGGAGCCGTACTCTTGGCAGGAGCGGGCGAAGGCCCCCAGCTCACGGCCGTGTTCGCGATCCGGCGCCGCGAATCCCCGCCCCGCCTGCGCGGCCAGATCTTCACCACTGGCGCCGGAGTGAAGCTGACCGGATACGCCCTGGGCGCGGCCGCCGCCGGACCGGCGACGGTCTGGTCCCTGCCCGGCACGCTGATCCTCGCGGCGAGCGTGTCGGCCCTGGCGGTACCTGCGTTCTTCGCGATCCCGTCGGAGGCCCGCCTCGCGCCGGAGGACCGGTAGTGCGCCTCGCACGGCCGGAGGCGGCGGTCCTACGGGCGCCTCGCGACGAAGACGCACTCCTTCCCCGGGCGGTCGGGTGCGTCACCGACGGCCTCCGCCTTGAAGGCGACCCCGGTCAGTTCCTCCTCCGCCTCCTCGCGCGGCCGCCCTGACATGGCGGCCGTCGATACGCGTCAGGGCCGAGTCGAAGCACGAGCCGGATCGAGGCCGGCCACTTCGGCGCCACCCGCGTGGGGCGTCGGTCGGGCGAACGCCCCAGCCGGCCCCGTCGGGCCGACTGGAGCTATCACAAACGGAGTTCGGAGTTCGGAGCTCGGGGCTCGGAGCGCGGAGTCGAGGCCCGGCTCCCGCTCAGCCCGCCGCGAGGAGTTCGAGGGTGTCGATCACACGGTTGGAGAAGCCCCACTCGTTGTCGTACCAGGCGACCACCTTGACGTGGCGGCCGTCGACACGCGTCAGGGCCGAGTCGAAGATCGACGAGGCCGGATTGCCGGTGATGTCGGACGACACCAGCGCGTCCTCCGAGTACTCGAGCACCCCGGCGAGCGGACCCGCCGCCGCGGCGCGGTACGCCTCCAGCACGTCCTCACGGGTCACGTCACGGGCGACGGTCGTGTTGAGTTCGACGATCGAGCCCACCGGCACCGGCACCCGGATGGAGTCGCCCGACAGCTTGCCCTCCAGGTTCGGCAGCACCAGGCCGATCGCCTTGGCTGCGCCCGTGGTGGTCGGCACGATGTTGACGGCCGCCGCGCGGGCACGACGGGCGTCGCGGTGGGGCCCGTCCTGCAGGTTCTGCTCCTGCGTGTAGGCGTGCACCGTCGTCATGAAGCCGTGCTCGATACCGGCGAGTTCGTCGAGCACGGCGGCGAGCGGCGCGAGCGCGTTGGTCGTGCAGGAGGCGTTCGACACGATGGTGTGCGTCGCGGGGTCGTACGCGTCGTTGTTGACGCCGTACGCGAGGGTGACGTCGGCACCGTCCGCCGGGGCGCTGACGAGAACCTTCTTCGCCCCCGCGTCGAGGTGGGCGCGGGCGCCCGCGGCCGAGGTGAAGCGACCGGTCGCCTCGAGCACGATGTCGACGCCGAGTCCGGCCCACGGCAGCTTCGCCGGCTCGCGCTCGGCGAGCACGGTGATGCGGCGGCCGTCCACGACGAGGGAGTCGCCTTCGACGGAGACCGGGCGGCCCAGCCGCCCCGAGGTGGAGTCGAAGGCGAGCAGCCGTGCCAGGGCGGCGGGTTCGGTGAGGTCGTTGACCGCGACGATCTCCAGCTTGCTGTCGCGCTCGAGGAGCGCGCGCAGCACGTTGCGTCCGATGCGGCCGAATCCGTTGATGGCGATGCGAGTCATGAGCGGTGTCCCTTGTCCCTCGGTGCTGTCCGTCGTGCGGTTCACCCCCAGGTTCGCGCGCCGCACGGGCCGGTGACAGCGGCTCGATCGCCACGGTCCGCAAGGATCGTGCCAGCGTGCCGGAGCCCCGGACCGTGCGCTTCCCGATCCGGCCCGATCCGGCCCGATCCGGCCCGATCAGGACGAAGGCCCCTACTCGCCCCGCGCGAACGTCTGCCGGTACTCGCTCGGGGTGGTACCGAGGATGCGCTGGAAGTGCAGCCGCAGATTCGCACCCGTACCGAGCCCGACGTCGGCGGCGATCTGCTCGACGCCCCGCTGCGAACGCTCCAGCAGCTCCCGGGCCATGTCGACACGGGCCCTCATCACCCACTGCATCGGCGTGTACCCGGTGTCCTCTACGAAGCGCCGGGAGAAGGTGCGTGAGGAGACGGCGGCGTGCCGGGCGAGCGCGTCGAGGGTGAGCGGGTCACCGAGCCTGCGCAGCGCCCACTCGCGGGTGGAGGCGAACCGTTCGCCGAGGGATTCGGGCACACTGCGCGGCACGTACTGGGCCTGGCCGCCACTGCGGTACGGGGCCGCGACCAGCCGCCGGGCCGCGTGGTTCGAGGCCGCCACCCCGAGGTCCCCGCGCAGGATGTGCAGGCACAGGTCGATGCCCGAGGCGGCCCCGGCCGACGTCAGCACGCCGCCGTCGTCGACGAAGAGGACGTTCTCGTCGACGTGGACGAGCGGATGCTTCGACGCGAGCGCCCGGGTGTAGTGCCAGTGGGTCGTGGCCCGCTTGCCGTCGAGCAGGCCCGTGGCCGCGAGGGCGAAGGCGCCGGTCGAGATGGCGGCGAGCCGGGCACCCCGGTCGTGCGCGGCGATCAGTGCGTCGATGACGGTACGGGGCGGCTCGTCGCGGTCCGGGAAGCGGTAGCCGGGGACGAAGACGATGTCGGCCCACGCGAGCGCGTCGAGGCCGTGGGCGACATGGTACGACAGTCCGTCGCCCCCGGTCACCAGCCCCGGCGCCGCGCCGCATACCCGCACCTCGTACGGCATGCTCGCTCGGGTCGTGAACACCTGTGCGGGAATGCCGACATCGAGCGGCTTCGCGCCCTCGAGCACGAGTACGGCGACGTGATGCAGGGGCGAGGCGGACACCCGGACAGGGTACGCGGGGCGTCGGCCGCCATCCCGGACCCCGGGCGCCGGCCGTTCCTGACCGTGAGGGCCGGCTGTTCCTGACCGTGATCGCCGGCCGTCCGCCCCGCGCTTCCCGCCGTCGCGAAAACCCTTTCGGGGTTTGCGGGGAGCGTCCTTCCCAGGGGTGGAGTACGGGGTGCGGGGGTCTGCATCCGCCGGGCGGGGGCAGGAGTAGGTCAAGGTCCCGCGGGCTCGCGGGACATGAACCGGTATTCCTCCCTCGGCACGGGGGAGTGGGATGGAGTGGTGATGTCCTCGTTGACGAACGCCGCCGATGTGTCGGCCGCCCCCGCGTGGTTACACGTCGCTGTGATGGTGATCGCTGTCCTGGTGCTGCTGTACAGCCTTTCCAAGCGCAGGAGTTGACTCTCCCGGTGGTCGCCCGCGGACCCGCACGGGAGTACGCGAGAAGAAGGCCGCGCGAGAATGCGAAGAAGGCCGCGCGAAAAGGGCCGCGCGAAGAATTCGGGCGGAGGCAAGAGGTGAAGGCGGGCGGTGAAGTCACAGTGAAGGCGGGAACACCCGCTCGTCCGACAGGGTCACCCGGCCGGTGACGTCGGGCCGCGGCCGTCCAGGACGGTCGTACGGAAGGATGCCACCACCGGCCGCAGATCGACCCGGTGCCACGCGGCCCACAGATGCACCGATCCCCGGTGCCAGGGCAGTTCACGGACCGTGACCCCCTCGGTGGCACCGCGGACCATGCTCCGCTGGACCAGCGCCATACCCAGACCGGAGGCGACCAGCCCCAGGGCGGTCAGCGGTTCCGGAGCGCTGAGGCGGATGTCCGGGGTGAAGCCCGACGCCACGCAGTCGGCGACGAACCCGTCCCTGTTGGCCGGTTCACCGGAACCCTCGACGGCGATCCAGGGCTGACCGTCCAGATCCCGCGCCGTGACCTCCTCCCGGTCCGCCAGCGGGTGGCCCGCGGGCAGCGCGAGCAGCAGCGGGTCCTCCAGCAGCGGGGCGGCCGTCAGGTCGGGATCGTCCTCGGCCGGCGGGCGCGGGACGAGAGCGATGTCGAGGCTGCGCTGCCGCAGCCCCACGAACTGCTCCTCCGGATCGAGGCTGTAGAGCGCCACGTGGATGCCGGGCCGCTCTCCTTGGAGGGTGCGCAGCGCCGCCGGGAGGACGCCGGTGTGCATGGCGTCGGAGACGTACCCGATGCACAGCCCGCCCTCCTCGCCGCGCCCCAGGCGGCGTCCCAGGTTCTCCAGGCGGTCGGCGTGCCGCAGCAGCGCGCGCGTCTCACCGAGGAAGACCTTCCCGTCGGCGGTCAGGCGGATGCGCTGCTGGCTGCGCTCGAACAGGGTGAGACCCAGGCTCTTTTCCAGCTGGGCGATCTGCCGGCTGAGGGGCGACTGTGAGATGTGCAGTTCCTCCGCGGCGCGTCCGACGTGTTCGGCCTCGGCCACGGCCACGAAGTAGCGAAGTTGTCGCAGGTCAAGCATGTAAGACCTCGGGGGACTCAAGTAAGTCCAAGCGTGTCTTGGACAGTCTCAAGTATCGCTCCTAATGTCGGAGAAGTCAGACCGGCGGCCCGCCGCGGCTCTCACCGAGAGCCGTACGGAACGGCGCCGCCCCGCACTCTCCGTAAGGAAATCCCCCATGGGTATCGCCCCTCTCCTGTCCGGTCCGCTCGGCTTCGGAACCGCCCCGCTCGGCAACATGTTCCGCGCCATCCCCGACGAGGAGGCGGCCGCCACCGTCCAGGCCGCCTGGGACCACGGCATCCGCTACTTCGACACCGCCCCCTTCTACGGAGCCGGTCTCGCCGAGCTCCGCCTGGGCGAGGTACTCGCCGCCCAGCCGCGTGACGACTACGTCCTCAGCACCAAGGTCGGACGGGTGATCCTGGACGAGGCCGAGGACCCGGCCGCCCGCGAGCTCGGCGAGAAGGGCGGGCTCTTCGAGCACGGCCGCCCCAACAAGATCGTCAACGACTACTCGGCCGACGCCACGCTGCGCTCCATCGAGGACAGCCTCACCCGGCTGAAGACCGACCGCCTCGACATCGTCTGGGTGCACGACATCGCCCAGGACTTCTACGGCGACGAGTGGCTCGCCCAGTACGAGAGCGCCCGGACCGGCGCCTTCCGCACCCTGGACAAGCTCCGCGCCGAGGGCGTCATCAAGGCCTGGGGCGTGGGCGTGAACAAGGTCGAGCCGCTGGAGCTCACCCTCGACCTGGACGAGCCGAAGCCCGACGCCTTCCTGCTGGCCGGCCGCTACACCCTCCTCGACCACGACCGTGCCCTGCAGCGCCTGCTGCCCGCCGCCGCCGAACAGGACGTCGACATCGTCGTCGGCGGCCCCTACAGCTCGGGCATCCTGGCCGGCGGTACCCACTTCGAGTACCAGCAGGCCCCCGCGGAGATCATCGCCAAGGTGGAGCGGATCAAGGCGCTCGCACAGCGCCACGGGGTCGGCATCAAGGCCGCCGCCCTCCAGTTCTCCCTGGCCCACCGGGCCACCGCCGCGGCCATACCCGGAGCCACCCGGCCCAGCCGCATCGCCGAGGACGTCGCCGCGCTCGGCGAGCGGATCCCGGCCGGCTTCTGGGCCGAGCTGCGCGAGGAGCACCTGATCGCGGCTGACGCCCCGGTGCCGACCGTCTGACCGTCCCCGACGCCCCGGTGCCGACCGTCTGACCGTCCCCGACGCCCCGTACCACCGGCCGACCGCGCCCGACCGTCCCGGCGTGTCGGCCGACCGCGCCCGACCGTCCTCTCGGCACGGCAGGACTCCGCCTGCCGCCCCCCAGCCGTATCCAAGGAGAACACCCTCATGGCCACGACCACCGCATCGGTCCGCATACCCGCGTCGCCCGACCACGTCTGGCAGCTCATCGGCGGGTTCGACACCCTGCCCGACTGGCTGCCCTACATCCCGACGAGCGAACTCGGCGAAGGCGGCCGGGTGCGCACCCTCACCAACGAGGACGGCGGCGTGATCGTCGAGCGCCTCGAAGCCTTCGACGAGAAGGCCCGCACCTACAGCTACTCGATCCTCCGCGCGCCGTTCCCGGTGACCGGCTACCTCTCCACCCTGACGGTCCACCCGGAACCGGACACGGACTCCGCCCGGGTGGAGTGGAGCGGCAGCTTCACCCCGGACGGGATCGGCGACGAGGAGGCAATCGCCCTCTTCCACGGCATCTACGCCGACGGACTCGCCGCGCTCGCGGCGACGCTCGCCGCCTGAGCGACGCCAGCCCGGGCGACGCCAGCCCGGGCGACGCCAGCCCGGGCGACCCCAGCCCGGGCGACCCCCGGGGTGCGCGGTGACCTCAGGGACGGCCGGTGAGATACCCGCCCATGGAGGTGAAGTACTCCGTCGCGGGCAACTCCCGGCCGTCCTCGGTGCGTACCCGGGTGATGGCCAGGCCGTGGTTGCGTCCGGTACGCGCGTCGGCCCCGGCGACGATCACCACGCCCTCGCCCTCCCGGTAGAAGATGCGGCCCGGCGTGCCGCCGTACCGCGCTTCGGAGACCACGGCGGCGAGGACCTCCAGCCGCTTGCCCCGGTGGTGGGTGAAGGCGCTGGGGTACGGGTCGGACTGGGCACGGACCAGGCGCTCGAGGTCCTCGGCAGGCCAGGTCCAGTCGATCCGGATGTCCTCGGCGGACCGCTTGTGGAAGAAGCTCGCCTGCGAGCGGTCCTGCCGGGTGAACTCCGTCTGCCCGGAGGCGATGAGAGCGAGCGCACCCGTGGTGACCGGGGCGATGAGGTCGACGGTCTTGTGGAAGAGGTCGGTCGCGGTGTCCGTCGGACCGACCGGGACCGCCTCCTGCCGGACGATGTCACCGGCGTCGAGCTCGTCGTTCATCATGTGCGCGGTGACGCCCACTTCGGACTCGCCGTTGATCAGCGCCCAGATCAGCGGCGAGAAGCCCGCGTACTTCGGCAGCAGCGAGTCGTGGATGTTCAGCGTGCCGTGGCGCGGGAGCGCGAAGATGCGCGGCGGAATCCAGGTCCGCCAGTTGTTCGCCACGATGATGTCCGGCTCCGCCGCTTCGAGGCGCTCGAACAGCTCCTCGTCGTCGGGGCGGTTGCGGATCAGTACGGGGACACCGTGCGCCTCGGCGAGATCGGCGACGGAGTCGCTCCAGATCTTCTCGTACGCGTGCTCGCTCTTGGGATGGGTCACGACCAGCACCACGTCGTGCTCGGAGTCCAGGAGGGCTTGCAGGGTGCGGTGACCCCAGGTCTGGTAACCGAACATGACGACCCGCATGGGGGTTCCTCCTCTGTGCCGGAATGGACCGTGGGCCAGTAAAGCAAGGCTTACCTTGGTTTGCAACGGGCGCGTGATGCGGCCCATTTGACGGGTCGTGCGCCCCGGCACCCCCTCGACAGCCTCGCAGGATTAGCTTAGGCTCACCTAAATTCGAGCCGCGCCGTCGGTGTGCCCGACGCTCGCACCTTCCCCATGCCATGAGCGGCTTCCCCGCACGAATGGGAGTGACATGTCACCGGTTCTTCCTGGCGACGCACCGCAGGTCCACGACCTCATCGGAATCGGCTTCGGGCCGTCCAACGTGGCCATGGCCATCGCGATCGCCGAGCACAACGCCGGCGAACCGCAGCCGGTCAGTGCCCGCTTCTTCGAGCAGCAGCCCCGCTTCGGCTGGCACCGCGGCATGCTGATCGACGACGCGACCATGCAGGTGTCCTTCCTCAAGGACCTGGTGACGCTCCGGAACCCCACCAGCGAGTTCAGCTTCCTCTGCTACCTCAAGAGCAAGGGGCGGCTGATCGACTTCATCAACCACAAGAACCTCTTCCCGCTGCGGGTCGAGTTCCACGACTACTTCGAGTGGGCCGCCGCCCAGGTCGAGGGCATGGTGTCCTACGGCCACGAGGTCGTCTCCGTCAGGCCCACCGTCCAGGACGGAATCGTGGAGTACCTGGACGTGACGGTCCGGTCGGGGGAGGGGCTCTCCGTCCACCGGGCCCGCAACCTCGTCATCGGTACCGGGCTGCGCCCCCTGCTGCCCGAGGGCGTCGAGCGCGGCGACCGGGTGTGGCACAACTCCGAACTGCTGGCGAAGGTCGGTGAACTGGAGGGGACTTCGCCCTCCCGGTTCGTCGTCGTGGGCGCCGGACAGAGCGCCGCCGAGAACGTCGCCTACCTGCACCGCGCCTTCCCCGAAGCCGAGATCTGCGCGGTCTTCTCCCGGTACGGCTACAGCCCCGCCGACGACAGCGCCTTCGCCAACCGGATCTTCGACCCCGGTGCCGTCGACGAGTACTTCGCCGCGCCCGACGAGATCAAACAGCGGCTGATGGGCTATCACGGGAACACCAACTACTCCGTGGTCGACATCGACTTGATCGACGACCTCTACCGCCAGAGCTACCAGGAGAAGGTGCTCGGCACCGAACGGCTGCGCTTCCTCAACGTGTCCCGCCTCGTGGGCGTCAAGGAGACCGAGGAGAAGGTCCGCGCCACCGTGACGTCCCTGGTCACGGGTGAGGAGACCGACCTGGACGCCGACGTCGTGGTGCTCGCCACCGGCTACAGCCCCGTCGACCCCCTCGGCCTCCTCGGTGAGGCGGCGGACCTCTGCCGCACCGACGACCGGGGCCGCGTCCGCGTCGAGCGCGACTACCGCATCGCGACCGACCCCGGGCTGCGGTGCGGCATCTACCTGCAGGGCGGTACGGAGCACACCCACGGCATCACCTCGTCGCTGCTCTCCAACACCGCGATCCGGGTCGGCGAGATCCTGGACTCGCTGCTCGGCCGCAGGGCCGGGCTCTCCTCGGAGCGCGCGGAGGCGGTCGCCGAGGGAGCCGTCGGCGCCTCCCGCTGAACCCGGCTGCGGCAGGCCGTTCCCGCCGGGCGGGCCGGCCGGGGAGCCGGGTGCCTGCTCACGGGTACCCTCGGCAGGGCGTGAGCGAGCCCCCAACCGGCCTTGCAGCCAGATGGATTGGCCAACCTCCCCTGTGGACGCCGAAGATCAAAGGGATAGCGTACGACGACATGACCACGACTACGGTGGAGCTCTCCGCGCCCCGGGGAGCAACGAAGGCTCGTCGCAGGCGAGTTGTGGGCCTCGGTGTGCTCGCGCTGATCGTCGTGCTCGCGGGGGCCGCGTCGCTGGCGGTCGGCGCCCGCGCGCTGAGCCCCGCCGACGTGTGGCACGGCCTCTTCGCCGAACCGGACGCCGACCGGCGGCTCACCGAGATCAGGCTCATCGTGCGGACCGTCCGGGTGCCCCGTACCGTGCTCGCGATCGTGGCGGGCATCGCCCTGGGCGTCGGCGGGGCCCTGATCCAGGGGTACACGCGCAACCCGATCGCCGACACCGGACTGCTGGGCGTGAACTCCGGCGCCTCCTTCTCGGTGGTGGCCGCGATCGGGCTGCTCGGTTTCACCGACCCCTTCCAGTACGTCTGGTTCGGCTTCCTCGGGGCGGCGGCCGCCGGAGTCGTCGTGTTCGGCCTGTCCAGCGTGGGCCGGGGCGCCGGCAACCCGCTGACACTCGCTCTCGCCGGCCAGGGCGTCACGGTGTTCCTCGCGGCGATGACCACAGCCGTCGCGCTCTCCGACCAGAAGTCGCTGAACGCCCTGCGGTTCTGGAACGCGGGCTCCGTCGCCGGGGTCGGGTTCCGCGTCATCTGGCCGCTGACCGGTTTCATCGCCGTCGGGCTGATCCTGGCACTGACCACCCTGCCCGCCCTCAACCTGCTCACCCTGGGCGAGGACGTGGCGCGCGGGCTCGGCGTGAACATCGCGCTGAGCCGGACCGTCGGCATCCTCGCCATCACCCTGCTCGCGGGCGCGGCCACCGCCGCGTGCGGACCCGTCGCGTTCCTCGGGCTCATGGTGGCCCACATCGCCCGCTACCTGGCCGGACCGGACTACCGCTGGCTGGTGCCGTACGCGGGCCTCCTCGGAGCCGTCGTCCTGCTCCTCTGCGACATCGTGGGACGCCTCGTGGTGCGGCCCGGAGAACTGGCCGCCGGCGTCGTCGTCGCCCTGCTCGGCGCGCCGTTCTTCGCGGTCCTGGTCTGGCGCGGAAAGTTCAAGAACGCGTGAAGGGACAGAAGTGACACCATCGCCCTCCCCGGAGCCGCTGTCCTCCCCCGCACCGGCGCGCCGCCCGCAGCCGAAGCCGCAGCCCTCCGCGGCACCCGCGGTACGGCTCGGGCGCGTGTCGTTCGTCTGGCGGCCCTGGATCGTCACGGTCACGCTCGTGCTGGCCGTAGCGGTCTTCCTGGTGTTCTGCCTCTCCATCGCGGTCGGGGACTTCCCCCTCGCACTGTCCAGGGTCATCGCCACGGTCTTCGGCCGGGGCGAGCGGGTGGACGAGTTCGTCGTCATGGAACTGCGGATGCCGAGGGCCCTGGCCGGACTGGTGGTGGGGATCGCGCTCGGGGTCTCCGGGGCCCTCACCCAGTCCGTCGCGCGCAACCCGCTGGCCAGCCCGGACGTGCTGGGCATCACCGGGGGAGCCGGCACCGTCGCGGTGTTCCTGGTGACGGTCTCGGGCGGGGCCGCCACCGCGGTCGTCAGCTCCGTGGGCCTCTCCGCCGCCGCGCTCGCCGGCGGCCTCGGCACCGGCCTGCTCGTCTACTTCCTGGCGTGGCGCCGGGGGGTCGACGGATTCCGGCTCATCCTCATCGGCATCTCGGTGAGTGCCGTGACGGAGGCGCTCACCACCTGGCTGCTCGTCACCGCCGACATCAGGGACGTGGCGCGGGCCCAGGCATGGCTGGTCGGCTCGCTCGACAACCGCTCCTGGGGCGAGGTCCGGACGGCGACCTGGTGCACCCTCGCGCTCCTCGCCGTGGTGGCCACCGCCGCCTTCCAGTTCAAGCCGATGCACCTCGGCGACGAGGTGGCCGCCGGACTGGGCGTCCGCTACACGCGGGTGCGGGCGGTCCTGCTGCTCTGCGCGGTGCTGCTGGCCGCCGCGGCGGTGAGCGCGGCCGGTCCGGTGCCCTTCGTCGCGCTCGTGGCGCCGCAGGTGGCGATGCGGCTGGCGAAGTGCCCGACACCACCGCTGGTGGCCTCCGGCCTCGTGGGCGCGCTGCTGCTGACCGGCGCGGACCTGGTCGCCCGCACGGCACTGCCCATGGCGCTGCCCGTCGGGGTGGTCACCGCCGCGATCGGCGGACCCTTCCTCGTGTACCTGCTGGTACGGGCGAACCTCGCCGGACAGCGCGCGGGCTGACGACACATGAGGGCCGACATGACGACGACCGACGGAGGAGAGATGACCACCCACCGCACCACGGGGACCGGAAGCGGATCCGGAACGGCGACCGGCACAGGAACCGAGGACGCCCGCCTGGCGGCGAGGGGGGTGACGGTCGGGTACGGCGGACGCGTGGTCATCGACGACCTCGACGTGGCGATCCCCTCCGGGGTGATCACCACGATCATCGGCCCCAACGGCTGCGGGAAGTCGACCCTGTTGCGCACCCTGACCCGGCTGCTCAGGCCGACGGGCGGAACGGTCGTGCTGGACGGCGAGGACATCGCCCGGCTCCGCACCCGGGACGTGGCGAAGAAACTGGGACTACTGCCGCAGACGCCCGTCGCCCCCGAGGGCTTGACGGTGGCCGACCTGGTCGCCCGGGGCCGTCACCCGCACCAGAGCTGGCTGCGGCAGTGGTCCTCCGACGACGCCGACGTGGTGGAGCGCGCGCTGGCGATGACCGGGGTGTCCGAACTCGCCGCCCGGCCGGTCGACTCGCTCTCCGGCGGGCAGCGCCAGCGCGTCTGGATATCGATGACCCTCGCCCAGGGCACCGATCTGCTGCTGCTGGACGAACCGACCACCTACCTGGACCTGGCACACGCGATCGACGTGCTCGACCTCGTGGACGACCTGCACGAATCGGGCCGCACGGTCGTCATGGTGCTCCACGACCTCAATCTGGCGACGCGTTACAGCGACAACCTCGTCGTGATGCGGGAGGGGGCGATCCTGGCCCAGGGGCACCCCCGGGACGTCATCACCGCCGACCTGCTGCGCGAGGCGTTCGGCCTGCGCGCCGAGGTGATCGAGGACCCGGTGGGCGACCGTCCCCTCATCGTGCCGATCGGGCGCACCCACGTCCGTTCCAACTAGGCATCGGGGCACAGGAAATGCCTTGGTTAGGCTAGGCTGGCCTCACCTCTTCAGGATACGGTTTGGCTGCCCCGGGGACCGGGGCGCAGGTGGCCGGCGCGAGAACAAGGGATTCGGGATGCTCCTCCAGAGAACGACGGGTACGAAGTCCTGGCGGCGGGTGGCGGCGATCCTGTCCGCCGCGGCCCTGGGTGTGGGCCTCCTCGCCGGATGCGGCGGCTCCGACGAGCCCGACGCGAAGGCCGGCGACAACGCACCGGCAGCCGCCACCGGCGCGTTCCCGGTCACCGTGGAGCACGCCTTCGGCACCACCGAGATCACCAAGGCCCCCCAGCGGGTCGTCTCCGTGGGCTACACGGACGACCAGGCCATCCTCGCGCTCGGCATCAAGCCGGTCGGCATGGTCGACCAGTACCCGAACCCCGCGGGCACGTCCCCCGACATCAACACCCAGTGGCCCTGGGTGAAGGACAAGTGGGGCGACACCCGCCCCGAGGTCATCATGAGCAACGGTGACGCGGGCCCCAACTACGAGAAGATCGCGGCCCTGCGCCCGGACCTCATCATCGCGGTCTACTCCGAGATCGACCAGGCCGCCTACGACAAGCTCTCCAGGATCGCGCCGACGGTGGGCCGCACCAAGGCCGAGAAGGAGCCGTTCAGCGCCTCCTGGCAGGACAACGCCGTGCACATCGCCAAGGCGCTCGGCAAGGAGACCGAGGGCAAGGCGCTCGTGGAGGGCATCCAGGCCAAGCTCGATTCCGCGGCGGCGGCGCACCCCGAGTTCGCCGGCCAGACCGCCGTCGCGCTCTCCTGGTACGAGGGCTCCGTCGCCCCGTTCGCCACCACCGACGTGCGCGGACGGCTCATCACCGGCATCGGCTACAAGGGTGCCACGGAGGTCGACAAGGCCGCCGGCGGCAAGTTCTACACCGTGCTCTCGCCCGAGCGCATCGACCTCGTCGACGTCGACCGCATCTTCGTCATCAACGACAAGGCGGACCAGGACGCGCTGAAGAAGTTCGACCTCTTCGACAACCTCTCCGCGGTGAAGGACGGGAAGGTCTCGTACCTCCTGGACAGCGAGGGCCCGGCGGTCGGTGCGGCCATGTCCCAGGGCACCCTGCTCTCCCTGCCCTACGCCATCGACGAACTCGTCAAGTCGGTCGACCAGTGACGCCGTCCACCCCGTCCCGTACCGCACGGCCCGTCAGGGGCTCCGCGTGAGCGCCGTGGACACCCGCACCGCCCCCGCGACCCTGCGCACGGCGGGCGGGGGAGAAGCCACCCGGTGGCTCGTGGCGCACTGCCGGCAGGTACCTCTGCTGACGGCCGCCACCGTGCTCACCACGGTGGCCGGAGCGGTCCTCCAGGTGCTTCCGGTGCTCCTCCTCGGCCGGGTGGTCGACGGGGTGGTCGACGGCGAGTCGCGTTCGGTCCTGGTCACCGTCGGGGCCCTGATGGGAGCCGCCGCGCTGCTCGGCGCGGCGGCCACCGCCGGATCGACGTACCTCATCGGACGGCTCGGCGCGGACCTGCTCGCACGACTGCGCGAAGGCGCCGTCCGCGCGGTGCTGGGTATGCCGAGCGCCCGGATCGAACAAGTCGGCCGCGGAGACGTGCTCTCCCGGGTCGGCGACGACGTCGCCGTGCTCTCCAAGGGCATCCGGTCGGCCGTCCCGACCGTGTTCACCGCCGGGGTCCTCGTCGCCATCGCGACGGCCGCCATGTTCGGCCTGGACTGGCGGCTCGGCCTCGCGGGAGCCGGCGCCCTGCCCGCCTACGCCTTCGCGCTGCGCTGGTACCTTCCCCGCTCCGCGCCGCTCTACCAGAAGCAGCGGGCCGCCCAGGCCGACCGCGCCCAGGCGCTGATCAGCGGCCTCGACGGGATCGACACCGTCCGTGCGTACCGCCTGGAGGGCGCCGTACGAGAGAAGGTCACCGGCGAGTCGTGGCGGGTACGCGAACTCGGCGTCGAGGTGTTCCGGTTCTTCGGCCGCTTCGTCGGCCGGGAGAACCGCGCCGAATTCATCGGCCTTGTCCTGATCCTCCTCGTCGGGTACGCCCTGCTGGAGAACGACGCCGCGAGCCTCGGCGAGGTGGCCTCCGCCCCGCTGATGTTCCACCGGCTCTTCACCCCGCTCGGCTCCATCATGTTCACCTTCGACGAGGCACAGAAGTCCGGCGCCAGCCTGACCCGCCTGGTCGGAGTCCTGGGGGAACAGGCGGAGGACCGTCTGGTGGGCGACGCCTCGGTCGCCCCGGCGGACGTCATTCCGTACCCGGTGACGGTGGAGGGGCTCACCTTCGGCTATCCCGGCACCGAGGAACCGGTCCTGCGGGACGTCGCTCTGACCATCCCGGCCGGCGGCTCGCTCGCCCTGGTGGGGGCGACGGGCGCGGGCAAGTCGACGCTCGCCGCCCTGATCGCGGGCATCGGCACCCCGCACACCGGGTCCGTACGCATCGGCCCGACCGACCTCGCCGACCTCGACGAGGCCGGGGCCCGGGCCCTGGTGAGCATCCTGACGCAGGAGACACACGTCTTCTCCGGTCCGCTCGCCGACGACCTGCGCCTGGCCGCACCGCGGGCCACCGACACCGAACTGACCGACGCGCTGCGCACGGTCGGCGCCGGAACCTGGCTCGACGCACTGCCGGACGGGCTGTACACCCCGGTCGGCGAGGGCGGCGAGCGCCTGGACGGCACCAAGGTCGCCCAGATCGCCCTGGCCCGGCTGATGCTGGGACGCGCCCCCGTGGTGGTGCTCGACGAATCGACCGCCGAGGCCGGCAGCGAGGGCGCCGCCGAGCTGGAACGGGCGGTGCTGGCCGCGTGCGCGGGCCGGACCACGCTGTTCGTGGCCCACCGGCTCACCCAGGCGATGGCGGCGGACCGGATCGCGGTGCTGGACGCCGGGCGCGTGGTGGAGCAGGGCACCCACCGGGAACTGGTCGCCCTGGACGGCCGGTACGCACGCCTGTGGCGGGCATGGCGCGAAGGAAGCTAGGACGTGTCTTCGAACTGCCGTCTGCTGGGTGACGCCTGGCACGCCCGCTTGCCGCGTTGTCGGGATCATCCCGGTACATCCAGTAGCGAGGCGATCCTCCGCCTTGCGATCGCACGCACCGGACGCCGCCCGGCCCGGCCTCCGGCCGAACGACGGCAGTCCGAAGACGCGCCCTAGGACCCGCTCGCCCCCCCCCGCAACCCGTACAACCGCACCGTCGCGACGGCACCCGCACGCCCGCCCGCCTCCTCGGCGGGCTGACGACGACCGCCTTCGGACGACGACCGCCCCTCGACCCTTCCGCGACGCCGCGGACCACCGACGCCACCGCGCCCAGGCGCGCGCCCGCCACAAGCCGACGAACCCTGCCCGGACCGTGCCCGTTCCGAGCCAACTCTCCAACCCGGAAGGGACGATGAGTCTTCGATGATGGATCCCCGTGCCCGCCTCGTGCCGCTGTCTCCCGCGAGCCTGGCCGCCGTGCGCCGGCGAACCGGTGACTACTCGGACACCACCATCACCGAGGCCTGCGCCATCGGCCTGTCGTACTGGGCCACCGGCCGCGGCCCCGAAGGCATGGACCTCGGCCCCGCCACGCTCTTCCCCGACGTCCTCGGCTGGGTGCACAACGGCGGTGCGGGGAGCGCCGGCTGGACGGTGGGCGAGGACGGCCGGAGCATCACCGTCCCCGAGGGCGTCGAGCCGGCCGACGTGCGCAGCGCGCTGGACGATCTCGTCGACTTCCCCGACCGGCCCCTCGGCACGATCACCGCCGCCGGCGCCACGGCCCGGGCCGGACTGCTGGCCCGGTGGAACGACACCGACGCCGAACGGGACCGCCCGACCCTCGTGGAGATGTTCCGCGAGCAGGTGCGCGCCCGGCCGGACGCCATCGCCGTCGTCGACGGGCAGCGATCCCTGACCTACCGTCAAGCAGACAAGCTCAGCTGCCAGTTGGCGCACCACCTGATCGGTCGCGGACTCGGACCCGAAGAGGTCGTCGGCATCTCGCTCGGCCGCTCCGCCGACATGGTGATCGGGCTGCTCGCGGTGCTCCGGGCCGGAGGCGCCTTCGTACCGCTCGACCCGCAGTGGCCGGCCGCCCGACGGAGCGTCGTCATCGAGGACGCCCGGGCCGTCCTCCAGCTCAACGACTCGGGGGTACGGCCCGAGGGCGAACCGGAGGCCGTCGCCGTCGACCTCGGCGACTGGGACTACGGCTCCGAGCCCGCCGACGGGTCCTTCGCCGCCGTGTCCGGAGCGGCCCTCGCCTACGTGATCTTCACCTCCGGATCGACCGGACGCCCGAAGGGCGCGATGATCCGGCACGAGGCGATCAGCGAACGCCTGCTCTGGCAGAGCCGCGAGATCCTCGGCTTCGGCCACGACGACGCCTCCCTCTTCAAGGCACCCCTCTCCTTCGACATCTCGATCAACGAGATCTTCCTGCCCCTGGTGACCGGCGGCCGGCTCGTCGTCCTGCGGCCCGGCGGCGAACGCGACCCGCACCACCTGCTGAGCGTGATCTCCGAGCAGCGTGTGACCTTCACCTACCTGGTCTCCTCCATGCTGGACGTCCTGCTGGAGATGGCCGGCGACTCCGGCCGCCTGGACAGCCTGCGGCACGTCTGGTGCGGCGGCGAGGTGCTCACCCCGGAGCTGTACGAACGCTTCCGCACCAAGCTCGACATCCCGCTCTACCACGGCTACGGCCCCGCCGAGACGACCATCGGCGTATCGCACGTCATCTACCGCGGCGCCGCCGAACGCCTCTCCACCTCGATCGGCAGGGCCAACCCCAACACCCGGCTCTACGTCCTCGACGACGAGCTGCGCCCGGTCCCCGTCGGCGTCGGCGGCGAGCTCTACGTCGGCGGCTTCCTCCTGGGCCGCGGCTACGTCAACGCCCCCGGCCTCACGGCGTCCCGGTTCGTGGCCAACCCCTTCGCCGACGACGGCTCCCGGCTCTACCGCACCGGCGACCTCGCCCGCTACGCCCCCGACGGCTCCCTGGACTTCCTCGGCCGCGCCGACAACCAGATCAAGATCCGCGGCATGCGGCTGGAGATCGAGGACGTGGAGGCCGGCCTCGCGGAGCACCCCTCAGTACGCCACACCTGCGTCGTCGCGAAGAAGAACGCGGCGGGCGGCACCTACCTGGTGGGATACGTCATCCCCGCCTCCGGCTCCGGGCACCTGCGGGGCGAGGAGGTCCGGGCCTGGGCCGAGGAGCACATGGTGGAGTACATGGTGCCCACCCACATGGTCGTGATGAAGGAGTTCCCGCTCACCGCGAACGGCAAGCTCGACCGCAAGGCCCTGCCCGAACCCGTCGTCGCGACCGGCTCGTCCGTCGCGCCCACCACCGACGACGAGCGCGCCGTCTGCGCGGCCGTCGCCACGCTGCTCCGGCTGGACGAGGTCGGCGTCGACCAGGACTTCTTCCGCCTCGGCGGCGACAGCATCCTCGCCATCTCCCTCTTGAGCGCACTGCGCGAGGTGGGCCTCCACGTCACCGCCCGCCAGATCTTCACCCACAGCGTCATCGGGGCGCTGGCCGCCGTCGCGAGCCGCGAGGAGGCGTCCGCGCCCCTCCACCGCGACGTGGCCACCGGCGGGATCACCGGATCGCCCATCCTGCGGTGGCTCGGCGAGACCACCGACGCCGTCGACGGCTTCGTGCAGTCGGTGGTGCTGAACGTCCCCGCCGAACTGACCGCCGACGCCCTCGACGCGATCCTCACCGCCCTGGTCCGGCGGCACGACATGCTCCGCGCACGGCTGGTCCGGGGCGACCACTGGAGCTTCGACGTCCCCGAGGCCGACGGGGCCGTCGCGGGGTGGCAGGAGAGCGACCGGTCACAGGAGGAGTGCCTCGCCCTCGCCACCGACGCGCTCGACCCGGACGGCGGTGTGATGCTCCGCGCGGTCTGGCGCCGCGGCGCACACCAACTCGTCCTCGTCGTCCACCACGTGGTGATCGACGGCGTGTCCTGGCGGGTCCTGATGGACGACCTGGCCACGGCGTGGCGCCAGTGGGCGGCCGGCGCGCCGGTCGACCTGCCCCCGGTGCGCACGTCCTTCCGGCACTGGACGGAACTCCTCGCACGGACGGACTTCGACGCGGACCGGGCGTACTTCCAGCGCGCCCTGCCCGGAGCGGACGGGCCGGTCGGCCGCAGGGCCCTTTCCGGGGCCGACACCGTCGACCGGGAACGCACCCGGACCGTGGCGCTCGGCTCCGGCCCCACCACCGCGCTGCTCGGCGACGTCCCCGCGAAGTTCCACGCGGGCGTCAACGACGTCCTGCTCACCGCACTCGCCGTCACCCTCGCCCGATGGCGGCGCGACCTCGGACAGGACCAGACGTTCGCCCGCGTCGAGCTGGAGGGCCACGGCCGTGAGGGGCGGTTCGTGACCGGTCCCGAGCCCGAACTCTCCCGCACCGTCGGCTGGTTCACCACCCTCTTCCCGGTGACCGTGGACCCCGGCCCGGCCGAGGACCTCACCGCGCCCGAGTACCTCGCCACCGCGCTCAAGGCGGTCAAGGAGAACCTCGCCGAGGTCCCGGCCAACGGCCTCTCCTACGGCGTGTTGCGCCACCTGACCGACACCGGGTTCGACACGCCCGCGCCCCAGGTGCTCTTCAACTACCTGGGCCGCTTCGACGCGGAGACCTCCGGCGACTGGCGGCTCGCCGGCAGCACCGGGCAGCTCGGCGAGCGGCGCGACCCCAGGATGCGGCTGCCGCGCGCCCTGGAGTTCAACGCGATCGCGGAAGCCTCCTCCACCGGCGCGTACGAACTCGTCACCACCCTCTCCTGGCCCGACGGGATGTTCACCGACGAGGACATCGACACCCTGGTCGGGTACCTGCGCGACGCGCTGACCGGCCTGGCCGCCCTCCAGCAGGGCGGCCACACCCCCAGCGACTTCCCCCTTGCGCGGCTCACCCAGGCGGACGCCGACGCCCTGGACACGCCGGAGCTCCGCGACGTCCTGCCGCTGACGCCGCTCCAGGAGGGCCTCTACTTCCACTCCGTCTTCGACGACGACTCGGCGGGCGCCTACGTCGAACAGCAGCTGCTGACCCTCGACGGCGAGGTGGACACCGACCGCCTGGAGGCGGCGGCGACGAGGCTCCTCTCGCTCTACCCGAACCTCGCCGCACGGTTCACCGCCCTCGCGGACGGCCGCGTGGTGTCCGTCCTGGAGAGCGGGGTCCGGGCGCCCTTCACGGTGCTGGAGCGGCCCGGGATCACCGACGCCGAGATCCGCGACCTCGCCGAGCGGGACCGCCGCGCCGGATTCGACCTGGCCACCGGCCCGTTGATGCGCTACACCCTGATCCGCGCCGGCTCCGGGCGGACCCGGCTGGTGCAGACCGTGCACCACATCGTCGCCGACGGCTGGTCGGTACCGCCGATGCTCCGCGCGCTGCTGGCCGAGTACCACGCGCCCGGCACGGTGTACCGGACCGGCGGGTTCGCCGACTACGTGCGCCACCTCGCCGGACTCGACGAGAAGGAGAGCGACCGGGTCTGGCAGGAGGAGCTCGCCGGACTCCCGGGCCCCTCCCTGGTCGCCCCGGACCACACTCCGTCCGACCGCTTCGCCGACGCCGTCGAAGAGGGCGCGGACCTCGCCGCGGACGTCGACGCCGCCGCACGGTCGGCCGGCGTGCCCTTGAGCGTGGCCGTGCACAGCGCTTGGGCGCTGACCCTCGGCGGCATCC
This sequence comes from Streptomyces sp. NPDC001770, assembly GCF_053596135.1. Taxonomy (NCBI): domain Bacteria; kingdom Bacillati; phylum Actinomycetota; class Actinomycetes; order Kitasatosporales; family Streptomycetaceae; genus Streptomyces; species Streptomyces sp. NPDC001770. The sequence continues at coordinate 115,524 of NZ_JBSFFN010000021.1, forward strand.
TGCACGGTACGGACGTGGTGTTCGGCTCCACCGTGTCCGGACGCGACGCGGACGTCCCCGGCATCGAGGACATGGTCGGCCTGTTCATCAACACCGTCCCGGTACGCGCCCGTTGGTCGGACACCACCACGGCCGGCGAACTGCTCGCCTCGGTCCGGGAGCACCAGAGCGCGGTCCTGCCGCACAGCCACGTCTCGCTCGCCAGGACCGGGCGCCTGGCCGGCCACGGCACCCTCTTCGACACCCTGGTGGTGTTCGACGTCGCGACCGACGTGCACGCGCTGCGGAGCCCCGGCGACGACCTCGCCATCACCGCCATCGAGAACGAGGGCGCCCCGCACTACCCCCTGACCCTCGTCGTCGAACGCACCCGCGACGGGCGTGTCCGCTTCAACCTCGTCCACGACCGCGCACTGCTCCGCGAGGCCGGTGCCCGGGAGATCCTGCGTACCTTCACCCGTACCCTCACCGCCCTGCTCACCCGGCCGGACGCCCCGGTCCCGGCACTGACCCACCCGGAGCACCTGCCCGCCGAGCCGACTGCCCCGACGACGCTCGGCGGACTCTTCGACGCCGCCGCACGCCGCGACCCGGCCGCCGTCGCTGTCACCGCATGCGCACTCGACGGCACCACCCGCTCCCTGACCTACGGCGAACTCGCCACGGCGCGTGACGCGTTGGTCTCCGTACTGCGCGCGGCCGGGGTCCGGCCCGGCACCCGGGTCGCCGTCGCGGTCCCGCGCTCCGTGGAACAGGTGGTGGCGCTGGTCGCCATCGTCACCGCCGGGGGAGCGTACGTACCGCTGGACCTGGCGTATCCGGACGAGCGCCTGGAACACGTCCTCACCGACGCCGCCCCGCAGGTCGTCCTCGTCGCACCCGGCGGACGGGACCGCTTCACCCGGCTGCTCGGTCCGACCGAGGGCGACCCCGCCCGCCTGCTCGTGCTGGGCGAGGAGCCGCCACACGCGGAGCCGTCCGCACCGGAGACCGTACGGACCGGCACGGTACGGACCGAGGCAGGCCCGCACGACCCGGCCTACGTGATCTACACCTCCGGATCGACCGGCCGGCCCAAGGGCGTCGTCGTCCCGCACTCCAGTGTGGTGACCCTGCTCGCCAACACCCGGCACGCCATGGGCTTCGGCCCCGGCGAGGTCTGGGTCCAGTTCCACTCGTACTCCTTCGACTTCGCCGTCTGGGAACTGTGGGGCGCGCTGGCGCACGGCGCGGAACTGCTGGTGCCGGAGTACGCCCTGACCCGCTCTCCGGTGGACTTCCACCGACTGGTCCGCGAGCGCGGAGTCACCGTCCTCAACCAGACCCCGTCCGCCTTCTACCAGTTCATCGAGGCCGACCGGCACGCCGGCGCACCGGCCACCGCACTGCGCCGGATCATCTTCGGCGGCGAGGCACTGGACCTCGGACGGCTGCGCGGCTGGGTCGAGCGGCACGGCACCGCCACGCCCGAACTCGTCAACATGTACGGCATCACCGAGACCACCGTCCACGTCACCCACCGGGTGCTCACCGACGAGGACTTCGACGGCGGCGGCACCAGCCCCATCGGCGGCCCGATTCCCGGCCTGACCACCCATCTCCTCGACGACAGGCTCCGGCCGGTGCCCCCCGGGCGGGTGGGCGCCATCTACGTCGCCGGCGACCAGGTGTCGCTCGGCTACCTCGGCAGGCCGGAACTCACCGCCGGCCGGTTCGTCGCCGACCCGTTCGCGGGCGACGGCTCCCGCATGTACCACACGGGCGACCTCGCCCGCCGCACCCTCGGCGGAGAGCTGGAGTTCGTGGGGCGCGCCGACGACCAGGTGCAGCTGAAGGGCTTCCGCATCGAACTCGGCGAAGTCGAGTCCGCGATCAGGGAGTTCGACGGCATCACCGACGCGGCCGTCACCCCGGCGGTCACCGGCGACCACCTGGTCGCCCACGTGGTCGGACGGGCCCCCGGCGACCTCGCCCGCCTGCTCGCCGCGAAGCTGCCCGCCCACATGGTGCCGGGCCGCGTCCTGACCCACGACGCGCTGCCGCTCACCGTCAACGGCAAACTGGACCGCAGGGCGCTGGCCGAGCGCGCCGCACGGGAGGACACCCCCGTGGCCACCAGCGCCCAGACCCCCGACGCACTCGTCGCCCCCGACGCACTCGACGCACTCGTCACCCTCTTCGCCGAGACCCTCCCGGAACCGGACATCGACGGCGACACCGACTTCTTCATGGCCGGCGGCGACAGCATCGTCGCCATCACCCTGATCAACCGGGCCAGGGCGCTCGGTCTGCCCGTCGCACCCCGCGACGTGTTCCTCCACCGGACCCCCCGCGCGCTCGCCGCCCACCTCCGGACCCGGGCGCCGCAGCTCCCCGCCGCACCCGGGCCCGTCCGCCCGCAGGACGGCCCGCTCCACCCCACACCGATCGTCCTGCGCCAGCGCGAACTGGGGGGCTCGCTCGACCGGTTCGCCCAGGCCCGCACACTCAGCGCGCCCGACGGCACCACGCCCGCCGACGTCCGGCGCGCCGCGGACGCCCTGCTGGCCACGCACCCGGCCCTCCGGCTGCGGCTGCGCGCCGACCACGGGGTGTGGACCCTCGCCACCGAACCCGCCCGCACCGCCACCGTCCTGCTCCCCGGCACCTCCGACCCGACGGCCGCGGCGGACCAGGCCGCCGCACGGCTCGATCCGGAATCCGGCGAGGTCGTCGCCTTCTCCTGGCTGGCCGGGACCCGCACCCTGGTGGTCACCGCCCACCACCTCTGCGTCGACGCCGTCTCCTGGCTGATCCTGCTGGACGACCTGGCCACCGCCCTGCGAGGCGAGAACCCGGCGCCGGCGACCACCCCCTTCGCCGAGTACGCGGAAGCGCTGACCGCCCGCTCCGCCGAGGCCGTCGACGGCCTCGGCCACTGGCTCAGCACGCTCGACGCCCCCGCCCCACTGCCCCGGGCCACGGCGCTGCGCACGGTCACGGCCGTGCTCCCGCCGGAGACCGGCGACCGGGTCACCCGCACCGCGCCCGCCGCCCTCGGCACCGGCCTCACCGAACTGCTCGTCGGCGCGCTGCGCACCGCGCTGACCCGGATCCAGAACGAGCCCACCGATCTCGCGATCGACCTCGAACACCACGGCCGCGTCCCCGCCCGGGACCACCACGACTACTCCCGTACCGTCGGCTGGTTCACCGCCGTCGCCCCCGTACGCCTCACCGCGCACACCGACCCCGTCGCCGCCGCCCGCGAAGCCGCGGCGCGCCGGCCCGGCGAGGACGGGCACCTCGGCTACGGCCTGCTCCGCCACCTCAACCCGCAGACCGGCCCCCTGCTCACCGCCCGCCCGCACCCCCAGGTGCTCTTCAACTACCTGGGCCGGGGCAGCGAGTCCGAGGCGCTCCGCCTCACCGCGGGGGACCAGGGCAGCCCCTACGCCGTCGAGGTCAACGCCTGGACCGACAGCGCCACCGGCAGCCTGCACGCGGAATTCACCCTCGCCGACGGCGTCCCCGACACGATCACCACGCACTGGCGGCGCGCGCTGGAGGAGATCGCCGACGCCTCCGCGACCGCCGAGCGCACCGCACCGGTCACCCCGCTCCAGCGCGGCCTGTACTTCCAGGCCCAGCTGGCGGGCACCGCCGGACACTACGTCGCCCAGAGCTGGTTCACCTTCGACCGGCGCCTGGACACCGACGCGCTCGCCGAGGCGATGGCGCACGTGATCGCCCGCCACCCGGTCGTCGGCGCCGGCTTCACCACCGACGACGACGGCAACCCCGTCCAGGTCCTCGCCGCCGGCCGGCGCGTTCCCGTCCGCACGGTCTCCCTCAGCACGGAGGCCGAGACCGACGCCCTGCGCGCCCAGGACCGCGACACCGGATTCGACCCCGGCGAACCGCCGCTCGTCCGGCTGACCGTGGTCCGGCTGCCCGACGACCGCGACGGCCTGCTGCTCAGCTACCACCTGCTGCTCTGGGACGGCTGGTCCCGCGAGACCGTGCTCCGCGACCTCTTCGACGCGTACCGGGCGATCCTCGCCGGGGAGCCGCTCGACGCCACTCCGGCCACCCCCTCCTTCGAGGACCACGCCCGCGCGCTCGCCGCCAAGGACTCCGACGTCGCCACCCGCTTCTGGGCCGGCCACCTGGCCGGACTCACCGGCCCGACCCTGCTCGCCGGCCCGGACCCGTCCTTCCCGGACGAGCTGCCGCACGCCCTCACCCAGACCCTCACCACCGAGGCGTCCGACCTCCTGCGCGAGGCAGCCAGGACCCACGGCGTCACCCTGAACTCCGTGCTGACCGGAGCCTTCGGCCTCCTGCTCGGCGCGCACACCGGCCGCGCCGACGCCGTGTTCGGCGTCACCGTCTCCGGCCGCGAGGGCGAGGACACCTCCGGCATCGTCGGCGTGCTCCTCAACACCGTGCCCCAGTGGACCCGGCCCCGCCCGGACGACACCGTCGGCGCCTACCTCACCGCCGTCCAGCGGGCCCGCGTCGAAGCGATGGAACACGAGCACCTCGGCCTCGGCGAGATCCAGCGGGCCGCCGGACACGACAGCCTCTTCGACAACCTCTTCGTGCTCCAGAACTTCCTGGACATGGACGCCTTCGCCGCGATGAACGCCCGGCACGGCATCACCTCGGTGAAGGCCGACGACTCGACCCACTACCCCTTCACCTGGGTCGTCACCCCCGGCGACCGTCTCACCGTCAAACTGGAGCACCGCGACGACGACACCGAGGGCGCCCGCCGCCTCCTGGCCGGCTACCTGAGCGTGCTCGACGCCCTGGCCCGCTCCACCGGCCCCCTCGGCGCGCTCCCCGGCCTCGGCGACGCGCCCGCACCCGCGGACCCCACGGCGATCGGCACGGACACCGTCGTCGACCGGTTCGACCTGGCCGCCGACCGCGACCCCGGGCGGACCGCGCTCGTCGCCGACGGCGCCACGATGACCTTCGCCGAACTCAGGGACCGCAGCCGCGCCCTCGCGGGCGTCCTCGCCGCACGCTCCATCGGCCCGGAGACCACCGTCGGCCTCGCCCTCCCGCGCTCCCTCGACTCGATCGTGGCACTCTTCGCGGTGCTGCGCACCGGCGCCGCGTACGTACCGCTGGAGCTCGACCACCCCGACGAGCGGATCGCCGCGATCGTCGCCGACGCCCGGCCCGAGGTCACCCTCACCGTCAGCGCCGTCGCACCCCGGCTGACCGGCGAACTGATCGCACTCGACCGCCCGCTCCCCGACGCCGAGCCCCTCGTCACCTTCGCGCCCGGCGACCCGGACCGCCTGCGCCACCCCGCGTACACCATCTACACCTCCGGATCGACCGGGAAGCCCAAGGGTGTGGTGACCGAGTACGCCGGCCTCACCAACATGCTCATCAACCACCAACGCCGGATCTTCGAGCCGGTCCTCGCCGAACACGGCCACCGGACCTTCCGCATCGCGCACACCGTGTCGTTCGCCTTCGACATGTCGTGGGAGGAACTCCTCTGGCTCGCGGACGGCCACGAGGTGCACATCTGCGACGAGGAACTGCGCCGCGACGCCCCCCGGCTCGTCACCCACTGCCTCGAACACGGCATCGACGTCATCAACGTGACGCCGACCTACGCCCAGCAACTGGTCGCCGAGGGCCTGCTCGACGACCCCGCGCACCGCCCCGCGCTGGTCCTGCTCGGCGGCGAGGCCGTCACTCCCGCTCTCTGGCAGCGACTCGCCGCCGCCGAGGGCACCGTCGGCTACAACCTCTACGGGCCCACCGAATACACCATCAACACCCTCGGCGTCGGCACCTTCGAGTGCCAGGACCCGGTGGTGGGCGTGCCGATCGACAACACCGAGGTGTACGTCCTCGACCCGTGGCTGCGCCCCCTGCCGGACGGCGTCCCGGGCGAGCTGTACGTCGCGGGCGTCGGCATCGCCCGCGGCTACCTCGGGCAGTCCGCGCAGACCGCGCACCGCTTCGTCGCCTGCCCGTTCGGCGAACCCGGCACCCGGATGTACCGCACCGGGGACCTGGTCCTGCGCCGGCCCGACGGAAACCTGAACTACCTCGGCCGCACCGACCAGCAGGTCAAGATCCGGGGACACCGGGTCGAACTCGGCGAGGTGGAGGCCGCGTTCGCCGCGCACCCCGCGGTGAGGTTCGTCGCCGCCGTCGCCCAGCCCGACCCCCAGGCCGACGGAGCCCACCGGCTCGCCGCGTACCTGGTGCTGGACGGTTCCGACGGCAGCGCCGGCCTCGCCTCCGTCGCCGCCGAGGTGGGCGCCCGACTGCCGGACTTCCTGCGCCCCACGCACTACGCGCGGGTCGACGCCATCCCGCTGACCGTCAACGGCAAGGCCGACACCAAGGCCCTGCCCGAGGCCAAGCCCCTCGGCGTCCTCACCACGGCCGGCGAACGCGCCCCCGAGGGCGAGACGGAGATCCTGGTCTGCGAGTTCTTCGCCGAGGCGCTGGACCTGGACGACGACGAGGTCAGTGCCGTAAGTGATTTCGTGTCCCTCGGGGGACACTCCATGCTGGCGGTGCGGCTGATCGGGCTGCTCCGCCGCGAGTACGGACCCGTGATCACCATCCGTGATCTGCTCACCCTGCGAACCCCGGAAGCGATTGCGCGGCACCTCGATGACAACAGCTGACACCCAGCGCCCCCGCCAGGGCGCCGACATTCTGCGGACCGCCCTGCGCCGCAACCTCGGAGCCATGGCCTGGGGCACCGTCCTCATGGGCCTCTACCAGGCCGGCGAGACGGCGTTCCCCATCGCGCTCGGCCTGATCGTCGAGCACACCATGCAGGAACGCGGCCTCGGCAGGCTCCTGCTGTCGGTCGGCGCGCTGGCCGTGATCATCACCACCGTCTCGCTCTCCTGGCGGTTCGGGATGCGCATCCTGCAGAAGGCCAACACGACCGAGGCCCACCACTGGCGGGTCCGCGTCGCGGCCTGCGGACTCCAGCCGGTGGCCCGGGACATGGACCTGAAGTCCGGCGAGGTGCTGACCATCGCCACCGAGGACGCGGACCAGACCGCCGACATCATCGAGGTGGTGCCGCTGCTGGTCAGCTCGGTCGTCGCGATCCTCGTCGCGGGGACCGCGCTCGGGCTGGCCGACCTGCGGCTCGGCCTGCTGGTGTTCGTGGGCGCCGCCGCGATCCTCTCGGTCCTCGGCGTGATGTCGAAACGCATCGGCGCGAGCACCAAGGAGCAGCAGGCCCGGGTGGCGCGGGCGGGCGCCAAGGTCGCCGACCTGATCACCGGCCTGCGCCCGCTGCACGGATTCGGCGGCAACCACGCCGCTTTCCGCTCCTACCGCAAGGTCAGCACGGAGGCGAAGCAGCAGGCGATCACCGTCGCCCGGGTCAACGGTGCTTACGCGGGTGCCTCGCTGGCCCTCAACGCACTCCTCGCCGCCGTCGTGACCCTGGCGGCGGGCTGGCTGGCCTTCGACCGGCAGATCACCGTCGGGGAACTCGTCATGGCGGTGGGACTGGCGCAGTTCATCATGGAACCGATGAAGCTGTTCTCGGAGATGCCGAAGTACGTGATGATGGCGCGCGCCTCGGCGGAGCGGATGGCGCTGGTCCTCGACGCCCCGCCGGTCGCCGCCCCGGGCACGGGCAGCCCCGAGCCCGGCGGTGACCTGGAGATCGACCGCGTCCGCCACGGCTCACTGCGCGAGCTCAAGTTGCAGGTCGCCGCAGGGGAGTTCGTCGCGATCGCCGCCTACCAGCCCCGCGCCGCCGCCGAGTTCGCGGCGATCCTGGCCCTGAACGTACCGCCCCACGCGTACGAGGGGGTGGTGCGGCTCGGCGGCCAGGAGATCGGCGACCTGCCGGCCGAGGCGGTACGCGGGCACATGCTGGTGAACCCGTACGACGGGGAGATCTTCGCGGGCACGCTGCGTACCAACATCGACCCCTCCGGTACCAGCCGCATGATTCCGGAGGCCGTCGAGGCGTCCCTGCTGACCGACGTCGTCGCCCTGCACCGCGAAGGACTGGACCACCTCGTCCGCGACCGGGGCGCCAACCTCTCCGGAGGGCAGCGCCAGCGGCTCTCCCTGGCCCGGGCACTGGCCGCCGACAGCGACATCCTGGTCCTGCACGACCCGACCACGGCGGTCGACGCGGTCACCGAGCAGCTCGTCGCCCGCAACCTCGCCGAACTGCGCCGCGGCCGCACCACGGTCGTACTCACCAGCAGCCCGGCCCTGCTGGACGCCGCCGACCGGGTACTCGTCCTGGACGACGGCGTCATCACCGCCGAGGCCACCCACCGCCACCTCCTCGCCACCGACGAGGCGTACTGCCGGGCCGTGGCGCGATGACGCGGTGCCCCTGCCGCCCCGGGCGCCCCGGGCGGCAGGGGTTCAGCGCAGCGCCCAGGCGACATCCCTGAGCAGGGCGTGCCGCCAGCCCACGCGGTCGTGACCCGAGGATGACCGCGAGACCCGTACGGCCGCCCCGGCCGCCTCGACCAGGGACTCGACCACCTCGCAGTGCGGGAGCATCCCCGTCTCGTGCTCACCCACGTCGAACGCGACGCGCAGCCCGGACAGGCCGGGGCGCGCCCGCAGCCTGCGGGCCAGGGCGCCACCCAGCGGCCCGCCCAGCGGGTCCGCCGCGCCCACGGCCTCGGGCGACCACCAGAACGACCCCGACTGCACCGCGACCCGTGACACCAGCTCCGGGAAGTCCAGCGCCGCGTGGAGCGCGCTCAGCCCGCCCAGGCTCTGCCCGACCGCAACCAGCCGGCCCGGGTCCGCGGGCACACCGGACTCCGCCACCAGCGGCAGCAGTTCGTCCCGGACCGCCTCCCAGAGCTCGGGCCGGCATCCGAACTCGGCCTCCCGGTCCTTCACCGGCAGGAAGACCAGCGTGACCGGAGGCATCTCGCCCGCGGCCACCGCCGAGTCGAACGCGGTGGTGGCCGGATGCAGATGGAGCCAGTCGTCCCCGTCGAGCAGCAGCACCAACGGCCCGCCGCCGCCCGCCGGATGCACCCGCACGGTGCGCCGCCCGCCGAGCCGCTCGCTCGCCCAGCGCAGCCGGGTACGCGGCAGGGGCAGCACGTCGTCCGCGCCGACCACGGGCCAGTGCGGCTGCGGCGGCGCGTCCGGGGTCGCGGCCAGCGAACGGTCACCGCCGGCGCCCGCCGGGTTGAGCGGATCGGCGTACGCCCCGTCGTCCGTGAGGAGTTGGTAGGTCACCCGAAGCCGCTCGGGCATCGCCACCTCGGCGTACCAGCAGTCCGTGTCGACGAGACGGCGCAGGGGCACCGGCTCCGACCAGCTCTCGAAGACGACCTGTGCGGGGGACCCGCGCCACAGGAAGAGGGCCACCCAGCCGCCTCCGGGGGACGGTACGGCTACGGGACTGCGCGCCGACGCCCAGAACGCCTCGGTCCCCGGACTGCCGGGCAGCCCGAAGTCCGCGAAGGACGGGGGACGGTGGGCCGCGAGGCCGGGGGCGGCCCCCGTCACGGCCGGCCGGCGGAGCGGTGGCGGTCCGGGTTCCGGCGGAACGCGCCCAGGGGCGGGCGGGCTCCGTCCCCGGTTCGGAGGTGTTCGGTCGCGGGAAGCATCAACGTCTCCTTGTGAGAGGGAAGTCGAAGGGCTAGGCTCACGGTTATTAGGTTACCCTAACCTGATGATTCCGCTGCGGGTGGGCGTCGGTACGGTCGCGAACCACCCGCTCGACACGGCCGCCCGGCCGGTCCGCCGAGGAGGCGCTGACACATGAGCACCAACCCGTTCGACGACCCCGAAGGCCGCTTCCTGGTCCTGGTGAACGACGAGGGCCAGCACTCGCTCTGGCCGTCCTTCGCCGAGGTCCCCGGAGGGTGGGCCATCGCCTTCGAGGAGAACACCCGGGAGGCGTGCCTGGAGTTCATCGAGACCAACTGGACCGACCTGCGCCCCCGTTCGCTGGCGGCGACCATGGATGCCTGATGCCTGATGCCTGACGCTATGCGGCGGGGGCGGACCGGACGCCCGGGCCGCCCCGACGCGCGCCGGGGGGAATAGTTCGGGCCGGGGTCCGGTTGGCGCCGCACATGACGTTATTCAACGGCTTCGACCCCGCCACCGCCGAGCTCCTCGACGGCAGGAACTTCGCCACCCTCGCCACGATCAACCCCGACGGCAGTCCGCAGACTTCGGTGGTGTGGTTCGAGCGTGAGGGCGACAAGCTGCTCATCTCCGTGACCTCCACACGGAAGAAGGCCCGGAACATCGAACGCGACCCGCGTGTCAGCCTCACGGTTTTCGACCAGGGCAACCCGTACCGGTCGGCCGAGATCCGGGGCACCGCCGAACTGCTGCCCGACCCGGACAAGGCGCTTCCGAAGCGGCTCTCGCAGCGCTATCTGGCGGAGGACCCGCCTGCCGAGGGGCCCGAGGAGAGGCGGCTGATCGTCCGGGTCACCCCGGAAAGGGTGAACGACTTCGCGGTCAAGGTCTCCGGGCCCGACGCGTAGGCGACCCCCTTCGCCGAGCCGGGCCGAGCGCCCCCGAGGGGCCGGCCGACCTGCTCGCCCGCCATCACCGGCCCCAGGCGGACGCCGTTGCTGTTCCGCGACCGCCGGGGCCCGGTGCGGTCACGCGGGCGCCGGTAGCCCCCGTACGCCCCCGTACGTCCCCGGAGGTCCGCGCCGCCGCCCCCGGCCCTCCGCCCGGGCGGGTGACCGCCCGGGCGGGGCCCGCCTCACTCCGCTTCCCAGTCCCAGGTGTCGAAGTACGCCGTCTCGCCCGACCGCCGCGCACCGTCGATGGCCAGCAGCCTGCGGTAGTCACCGTCGGGCATGTGGTCCCGCCACTCCTCCAGCGGCCGCACGCGCACTTCGTCGTGCTCCGCAGGGTCCAGGACGATCGCCTCGATCTGACGCCTGGTCAGCCGTCCGCCGTCGAAGACGCACCCGAAGGTGCTGTACGGCCACTGGGCGCCCGGCAGACCGTAGACAGCGGCCAGCAGACGGCGGGGAGGCCCGCCGACGACGATCCCCGTCTCCTCCCGGCACTCGCGCACGGCCGTACCCCAGGGACGCTCGCCCGGGTCCATCGTGCCGCCGGGAACCTGCCACGGGTGCGAGGAGGAGTACACCGCGTGCAGCTGCAGGGGACGGCCGTCCTCGTCGGTGAAGTACAGCCCGGCGAAGCCCGTGGCGTGCATGACCGTCTCCGCGAACTGCGCGGTCGACAGCCCCGCCGCGTCCCCGGGCCGCCGGACGGGGGCCCGGGTCATCCGCAGCAGCGCCGCGTCGCGGAAGAAGCCGAACCGCTCGTAGAACGGCACCGGTTCACCGCCGGTGTGGAGTGCGTACTCGGTGACGCCCAGCTCCTCCAGATGCCGCAGCAACGCGCCCAGCGCGGCACTGGCGTAGCCGCGCCCGCGGTGGGCGGGCTCGGTGGCGACGGCGTCCACGTGTGCCGCGAGGCCCTCGGGGGAGTCGCGCGACGGGAACACCGGATGCACCAGCGCGAGCGCGCAACTGGCCAGCCCGCCGCCCGCCGGCGCGTCGACGACGTAGGCCACCGCGCTGCCGGCGGCCGTGAGACGGGCCGCCAGGAGGGTACGGGTCGCGGCGAGCCTCTCCGGCGAAAGCGGCTCGGGGCAGGTGTGCTCCGACTTCAGCCGCGCGATCTCCGCCGCGTCGCCGGGAACGGCGGGCCGGGGCTCGGGAGCCGCGAAGGGCCGGGCGGCACCGGCCGGTACGCAGCGCCCCCCGGAGCCGTCCGGGCGGCGCGAACGCGGCACCGGGCTCAGATCCCGGCTCGCGGCTTGCGGCAGCGCGCGTTCGCCGGGCCCGGGCAGGGGCCGGCGCGCACGGGCAGGCCGTGCGGCGGGCTGCTCACGCTGCTCTCCGGCAGCCTCGCCCCTCACGCGAGGTCTCCGGGCCGCCTGGCGAGACGTACGGTGAACACGCTCTCCTCCGTCAGCGGGCCGAGAGCGGCGTGGGCGGTGAGAAGCCTGCGCGCGTCGTCCTCGAAGGCCGCGTGCCGGTCACCGAAGAGCGCCGGACCGGCGAAGGAGGTCGTCGCGAGATACCCCACCACCTGATCCGGTGTCCGGACGCGGGTCGCCGGGAACTCGTGCACGCTCACCCGGCTGAACGCCGACCGGGCCAGATCCTCTTCGTACGGGCGGGACGGCTCCGTGTACGCGCCGGCCGTACCGGCCCGACGGGCGGGGCCGAGGTAGGACTGGATCAGCGTCCGCAGGGCGCGCGTCCAGTCGGCGTCGTGCGTCCACAGGCTTCCGTCACCCATCACCGCGAAGACGGCGCCGGGAGCGGCCACCCGGTCCGCCATCGCCAGGACGGCCTGCCGGTCCATCCAGTGGAAGGCGCGGCAGCACGTGATCAGGTGCGGACGACGGTCCGGGGCCACCGGCCCGAAGTCCTCCGCCCGGCCGGCGAACCCGGTGACACGCGACGCGCCCAGCTCCGGCAGCAGTGCGCCGAGCGCCGCGCGCATCCGTTCACGGTTCGTGTCCACCACGGACACATGGGCCGGAGCCAGCGACGCCATTATGGACAAGGGAACTTGGCCCGTCCCCGTCCCGAGGTCCAGCAGCACCGGGGCGGGTACGCCGGTGAGTGCCGCGGCGAGGAACCGGGCCGCCTCCGGCGGTACGCCGGGCCGGTGGCTCGCGTACGCGCGCGCGGCCCCGAAGCGGTCCGGCGGCGGTGAACCCCGGTCCGTGCGGTCTTCCGTCATCAGCGGTGTTCCTCCTTGGGGCATGCGGGGGCGGCTCGCGGCTCCGGCGGCGCACGGGCCGGGGCGGCCGACAGCCGGTGGGTGAGGGACACCCACCGCATGGTGAACGGATGTTCCTGGCTCGCGGTCACGGACATCCGCCCCGACTCGCCGTACGGACGTGCCCGGTGGTCTGCCGCGTCCCTCTCGCGCACGACCTCCGGCGCGGAGGACGACCGGGGGCCGGCTGCGGTGGCCCTACCCGGCCGAGTGACCACGTTGATCGAGCGGTTCCTCGACGAAACCGTGCGGCCGCGCTCGCGCCGAAGACCTGGGGCGGTACGCACGCGAGGCACCCGGTCTCCGACCGCGGCGGTCTCACAGAGGAGGACTCGCCGCGATCCACTGGTGGTTCGCACTCCACCACCCCGCGGAGCCCACCGCGTGCCCTCGCGCCGACGCCGGTCTACCGCCCTGCGGGTGCGATCGTCAACCCGCTCTCCCTGTGCTGATCCGCGCTCGGACACGGTCTGGTGCCGCCCGGACGAACGGGGCAGCATCTAGGGGGTGTCCGGCGGACCATGGCCGGGGTCGCGGCGTCCGGAACGGTACCTCGCGGCGTTGCCGGAACGTCCGGATCGCTCCGCGACGACGACGTTCCAGCGCCTCGCGACGCACCGCATCCGACGCCGCACACTGATCCACCAGAACTTCCGGGACAGCCTCCGGCTCCGCCCGACTCACCATCCGCGCACCGTGATCCACCCTTCCAAGGAGCTCTTCCATGCTCATCGGAGTGACCCGCGAGCCGGCCGGGGAGACCCGCGTGGCCGCGACCCCGGCGACCGTCAGACAACTCACCGCCCTCGGTTACACCGTGGTGGTCGAGTCCGGAGCCGGTGAGCTCTCCGCGTTCACCGACGACGGGTACACCGGAGCCGGGGCCACCACCGGCACCGCCGACGACGCGTGGGGCGCGGACATCGTCCTGCGCGTCAACGCACCCGCCACCCGCGACATCGACAGGCTGAAGGACGGGGCCCTGCTGGTCTCCACCCTGGCCCCGGCCCTCAACCCCGGCCTCGTCGACGCCCTGGCCGAACGGGACATCACCGCGCTGGCCATGGACGCCGTGCCGCGCATCAGCCGCGCCCAGTCCCTGGACGTCCTGTCCAGCATGGCCAACATCGCCGGCTACCGCGCCGTGATCGAGGCCGCCCACGAGTTCGGCCGGTTCTTCACCGGCCAGGTGACCGCCGCCGGAAAGGTCCCGCCGGCCAAGGTCCTCGTGGCCGGCGCCGGCGTCGCGGGCCTCGCGGCGATCGGCGCCGCGTCCAGCCTCGGTGCCGTCGTCCGCGCCACGGACCCGCGCCCCGAAGTCGCCGACCAGGTCAAGTCACTCGGCGGCGAGTACCTCCCGGTCGTCGTCGACGAAGAGGCCCAGCAGTCCGGCGACGGCTACGCCAAGGCCACCACCGACCTGTACAACACCGCCGCCGCCGAGCTCTACTCCGCCCAGGCCGCCGACGTCGACATCATCATCACCACCGCCCTCATCCCCGGACGCCCGGCCCCCCGGCTGATCACCGAAGCCGACGTCGCCACGATGAAGGCCGGCTCCGTGATCGTCGACATGGCCGTCGCGCAGGGCGGCAACGTCGCCGGCAGCGTCGAGGGCCGGAAGGTCGTCACCGGCAACGGCGTGACCATCCTCGGCTACAGCGACCTGGCGGGCCGCCTCCCCACCCAGGCCAGCCAGTTGTACGGCACCAACCTCGTCAACCTGCTGAAGCTGCTCACCCCCGGAAAGGACGGCCATGCCGTCCTCGATCTCGACGACCCCGTCCAGCGCGGCATCACGGTCGTCCGCGCCACCGGGGACGGGCGGGGCGAAAAACTCTGGCCACCGCCCCCGGTCCAGGTCAGCGCCGCCCCCACCACCACACCCGCCGCGGTGGCCCCGGCGCCGCCGCGGAAGAAGACCCTGCCCGGCCCCGCGAAACTCGCACTCGTCCTCACCGGAATCGCCCTGCTCTGGCTCGTGATCGCCTTCGCCCCGGCGCCGATCCCGCAGAACTTCACCGTACTCACCCTGGCGGTCGTCATCGGCTACTACGTCATCGGCAAGGTCCACCACGCGCTCCACACCCCCCTGATGAGCGTCACCAACGCCATCTCCGGGGTCATCGTCGTCGGAGCGCTGGTCCAGGTCGGGCTCGGCGGCCACTTGATCCAGGCGCTGGCCGGCCTCGCGACCCTGCTCGCCTCCGTCAACATCGTCGGCGGCTTCGCGGTGACGCGCCGCATGCTCGCCATGTTCAGCAAGGGGAACTGACGTGACCGCAGCCTCGATCTCCACCGCGGCGTACCTCGTCGCCGCCCTGCTCTTCATCCTCTCCCTGGCGGGCCTGAGCAAGCACGAGACGGCCCGGCAGGGCTGGGCGTACGGGGTGGCCGGCATGGCCGTCGCCCTCGCCGCCACCATCGGCCTGACCCTCCACGACACCTCGGTACGGGGCGCGACCGCGCTCGTCCTCGCGGTCTCCCTCGCCGTCGGCGCCGTCATCGGGCTCTGGCGTGCCCGCGTGGTCAGGATGACCGGCATGCCCGAACTGATCGCGCTGCTGCACTCGTTCGTGGGACTGGCAGCCGTGCTGGTCGGCTGGGCCTCCTACATCGAGGTCGAACGCCACGGTGAGGGCGGCTTCTCCGGATCGCTCCTGAGCATTCACCACGCCGAGGTCTCCCTCGGCATCTTCATCGGCGCCGTCACCTTCACCGGCTCGATCGTCGCCAACCTCAAGCTGAGCGCGAGGATCAAGTCCGCCCCGCTCGTGCTGCCCGGCAAGAACATCCTCAACCTCGGCGCGCTGCTCGCCTTCGTGGTCCTCACCGTGCTCTTCGTCGCCCGCCCGACGCTCTGGCCGGTCATCGCGGTGACCGCGATCGCGCTGCTCTTCGGGTGGCACCTGGTCGCCTCGATCGGCGGCGGAGACATGCCCGTCGTGGTTTCCATGCTCAACAGCTACTCCGGCTGGGCGGCCGCCGCGAGCGGATTCCTGCTCGACAACGACCTGCTCATCGTCGTCGGCGCGCTGGTCGGCTCCTCGGGTGCCTACCTCTCGTACATCATGTGCAAGGCCATGAACCGTTCCTTCGTCTCCGTCATCGCGGGCGGCTTCGGGATCGAGGCGCCCAGCAGCGGCGGCGACGACGGACAGGGCGAGCACCGGGAGACCAACGCCGACGAGACCGCCGAACTCCTGGCCGGAGCCTCCCGCGTGGTGATCACCCCCGGCTACGGCATGGCGGTGGCCCAGGCGCAGTACCCGGTCGCCGAACTGACCCGCCTCCTGCGGTCCCGGGGCATCGACGTCCGGTTCGCCATCCACCCCGTCGCCGGCCGTCTGCCGGGCCACATGAACGTGCTGCTCGCCGAGGCCAAGGTGCCCTACGACATCGTGCTGGAGATGGACGAGATCAACGACGACCTCGCCGGCACCGACGTCGTCCTGGTCATCGGCGCCAACGACACCGTCAACCCGGCCGCCATGGACGACCCCGGCAGCCCGATCGCCGGCATGCCGGTCCTGCGGGTCTGGGAGGCCGCGAACGTCGTCGTCTTCAAGCGGTCGATGGCCAGCGGATACGCCGGTGTCCAGAACCCGCTCTTCTTCCGCGAGAACACCGCCATGCTCTTCGGCGACGCGAAGACCAGGAGCGACGAGATCGTGGCCGCCCTGGCCGCACTGGCCGGTGCCCGTGTGGCGCCCGTCCCCGCCTGAGAGGACCTTCCGCCCGCCCCGCCGCCCAGCGTGTCCGGGCGCGGGCGGGCGGTCTCCCGGCTCCCGGCCGTCCGGCATCCGCCCGTCGGCACCAGCGGAAAACCCGTGATGCGAAGATGCGACGAACGAGGAACGGGCAGACCGAGGGGTTGCTGTGGGCTACGAACTTTCGAACCGGCTCGTCGTCGGGATCGCGTCCAGCGCTCTCTTCGACCTGACCGAGTCGGACGCCATCTTCCGCGAGCAGGGCGAGGAGGGGTACCGCGGCTACCAGGAGAAGCACCGGGACGCCGAACTCCGGCCGGGAGTGGCGTTCCCGTTCATCCGGCGTCTGCTGTCGCTCAACAACCTGAGCACGGCCGACGACCCGCTGGTTGAGGTCATCGTCCTGTCCCGCAACGACCCCGACACCGGCCTGCGGGTCATGCGCTCCATAGAGTCCCACGGGCTGCCGATAAGCCGGGCCATCTTCAGGCAGGGGCGTTCGCCGTACAACTTCATGCCCGCGCTCAACATGTCGCTGTTCCTGTCGGCGAACGAGCCGGACGTCCGCGAGGCCGTCGCGTCCGGTCTGGCGGCCGGACACGTCCTGGGCGCACCCCACGAGGACGACTCGGACGACGACGACCTGCGCATCTCCTTCGACTTCGACGGCGTACTCGCCGGCGACGAGTCGGAGCAGGTGTTCCAGACGGGCGGAATCGAGGAGTTCCGCGCCCACGAGACGAGGAACGCCGCGATCCCGCACGACGCCGGGCCGCTCAGGGAGTTCCTCGCCTCCGTGAACCGCATCCAGCAGCGTGAGGAGGAGGAGCGCAGGAGGAATCCCGACTACCGGATCCGGCTCCACGTCTCCATCGTCACCGCGCGGAACGCGCCCGCCCACGAGCGGGCGGTCACGAGCCTGAAGAAGTGGGGCCTGAGGGTCAACGACGCCTTCTTCCTCGGCGGCATCGACAAGGGCGAGATCATGAAGATTCTCAGACCGCACATCTTCTTCGACGACCAGGAGACCCACCTGGTCAGCACCTCACGGACGACGCCCAGCGTCCACGTCCCGTTCGGGAAGATCAACGAGGTCGCCGGAGCCGACCGCCGTCCCGCCTGACCGCAGGTCCCGTCACCGCCCGACGAGCTCCTTGAGCGCGATGTTCAGCTGGAGGACGTTGACGCGGGGTTCCCCGATGAAGCCGAGGATGCGTCCGCCGGTGTTGTCGTCGACGAGCTCGGTCACCTGGTCGACGCCGAGGTGGTTCTTCTCGGCGACGCGGCGGATCTGGAGCTGTGCGTACTCCGGGGAGATGTCCGGGTCGAGGCCGGAGCCGGACGAGGTGACGGCGTCGGCCGGCACGTCGTCGGGGCTCACCGGGTGGCCGGCGACCGAGTTGTCCCGGACGACCGCGGCCTTGGCGGCGGTCACGGAGTCGATCAGCTTCGGGTTGTCCCCCGCGAGGTTGGTCGCGCCGGAGACGAGCAGCTCGTACTGGGTGTTGACGGTGTTGGTGGTGAGGCCGTCGGACGGGCGGGGCTGGAACCACTTGAGGTCCGGGTCCGGCGTCTTCCGGCCGTTTTCGAGGGGCAGGTCGTAGCGCTGGCCGATCAGCTCGGAGCCGACGACCTTGCCGTTCGCCGTGATCTCGGAACCGTTGGCGCGGCCGGGCATGAGGCCCTGGGCGATGCCGGTGATGACGAGGGGGTAGACGACACCGCAGGCCACGGTGAGCACGAGCAGAGCCCGCAGCGCCGCCCAGAGCAGCCGGCCGGTGTTTCCTGGGGAGGAACTGTTCATGCCGATCAGCCGATTCCGGGGATGAGGGAGATGATCAGGTCGATGATCTTGATGCCGATGAACGGGGCGATGAGGCCGCCGAGGCCGT
>NZ_JBSFFN010000022.1:0-133879 GCF_053596135.1 Streptomyces sp. NPDC001770
TCGCGCACCACCGGAGCCATACGTGTCCGCAGCACCCCTCTGGGACGACTTCGTAGTACCCGGACACGCCCGCAACGGCCGCATGGCCCTGAACCTGTACGACGAACTGTCGGCGTTCGTGCCTCAGCGCCCCGGCGCCTATCTGCGAATCTCGTCCGACCGCTTCGGCCTCGAAGCCGGCGTCGACCGGCAGCACGAGGACGCCGAGGACACCCGTGCGCGGCTGGGGTGGCGATCGTTCGCCCAGATTTACAAAGAGAACGACACCTCCGCCTTCAAAAAGCGCAAGGTCATCCGCTCTGACGGCACTGTCGACTGGGTAGTTGTCCGCCCGGAGTTCCGTCGGCTCCTCGCCGACCTGGCAGCCGGCGTGATCGACGGCGTTATCTTCTACGACTCGACCGACTCGTGCGCCAGCCTCGCGACCTCGAAGACCTCATCGACGTCATCGAATACGTACAGCGGCCGGTGATCGGCGCCACCGGCATTCGCATGAACCTCATCAACGACAGCGACCGCCACATGGCCCGCATGCTCTGCGTCATGGCCCTCAAGTCCTCCGAGGACACCGGCCGCCGCGTCGCCCGCATGCACCTCTCGACCGCTCAGGACGGGAAGATCCAGGGCCGCATCGCCTACGGATGGGTCCGCAAAGGGCCGAACAAAGGAAAACGAATCCCGGAGGAGTCAGCCCGCGTCGCCTGGATATACGAGCAGTGTCTCTCAGGAGAAAGCGGCCATGCCATCGCCACCACGCTCAACACCAAAGACGTTCCCTCCCCTGCGGGAACCCGGTGGTCATCGGTGATGGTGAACAAGATGCTACGCAACCCGCGCTACGCCGGAATGGTTTCGTACGGCGGCAAACACCGTGTTGGCTCGGCGCACACGTACGACGGCTGGTCGCTTGTCCTGTTCGACGATGACGGTCATCCACTCCTCGGCAACTGGGAGCAGATCGTCACGCCTAAAGACTGGCCCCAGACCCAGTTCGAACTTCAACTCTGCAGCCAGAAGAGCGGCATGCTGGCTGGGCGCCGCACCGGGCCCATAGTCGTGCGCCACGAACTCTCCGGGATCCTCACCTGTGGCCGCTGCTCGCGGGGTCTAGTAGGGAACACAGTAAAGAAGTCAGGGAACCGGTACTACCGATGCCCCGCTCCCGCTAACGGCGGATGCGGAAAAGTGAACATCTCCGCCGAGATCTGCGAACGGGCAATTGCTAAGGCTATGACTACTTACTTGGAGCGGCTCCTAAGGTCAGCCGTCGAACCGGAAGAAGCCTTGGACCCTAATCAGCTGGCCGAGAATCGGGCCCGCCTGCATGCAGCCGTGTCAAGGAAGAAGGACCTTATGCAGCGTTGGAACACCGGCCGGCTGAAGTCTGCTGGCCTGACCGAGGAAGACTTCTATGAACTGCTGGGGACAACCAATCGAGAGATTGAAAAAAAGCGACGCGCGATGACCATGAGTAGCCAAAAGAGTCCCCCCCCGAAACATACCGAACGACCTCGCACACACATGGCGCTCTGGAAGCATCTCTCAACGACGTGCCGTCATGAAGCGATTCCTCCATGGCGTTGAAGTTCGCCCTGGAAAAGCCTCCTCCGAAAATTTCGAAGAAGAGATACTCGCTCGACTGCATCCCGTATGGAAAGCCCCTGAGGAAGTTTCACCTTCGCCAGCGTCTGCATAGCTGATCGAATGCTTCAATCAATCAATGCAACAACCCGGCGCAGAGCTTGCACTGTTCGAAGGGTCTCCGTTTCCCCCACCTGGGGGGCGCCAGAAATGAACTCTTCAACCCAACGACACAGAAGCAGCTCATTCGACCTGCTCACATCCTCGCCATCGTCCTGTACCGCAAGCTTCCCACTGAACAGATCCGCTCGCACGCCATCTCCAAGTTCGGCGAATTTATCAGCAGGAAGTCTTCCTCGCTTTTTCGACTTGGTCGCGCCGGACACTCGCGCTAAGAGCTGGTAACACGATCATGGTCGGGTCTTTTTGAGGCGTCGGTAGCAGATGAGGCTGCAGGCGAGGGAGACGAAGGCGTCGTGGAGTTCGGTGCGGCGTTCCCAGCGGACGGCGAGTCGTTTGAAGTGGTGGAGGAGAGCGAAGGCCTGCTCGACGACGTATCGGAGCTTGCCGATTCCTTTGATGTTCGGTGATCCCTTGCGGGAGATGACGGGGAGGATTCGTCGGCGGCGGAGCTCGTCGCGGTGGGGGTTGGAGTCGTAGCCTTTGTCGCCGAGCAGTGCGTCTGGTCGTCGGCGGGGCCGGCCGGGTCGGCCCGCGACGGGGGGATGCCGTCGATCAGGGCCAGGGTCTGGGTGACGTCGTTGACGTTGGCCGCGGTCGTGATGACCTTGAGCGGGGTGCCGCGTCCGTCGCAGATCAGGTGGTGTTTGCTGCCCGTCTTCCGCCGGTCGACCGGCGACGGACCGGTGTCGACTCCCCCTTTTTCGCGCGGATGTGGGAACCGTCCACACACGCACGTGACCAGTCGAGTTCGCCGGCCGCGTTCAGCTCTGCGAGCAGGACCCGGTGCAACTGGTCGAAGCCCCCTGCCTTCTGCCACAGGTCCAGCCGGCGCCAGCAGGTCTGTCCCGAGCCGAACCCGAGCTCCAGGGGCAGGAGTTGCCAGGCTATGTCGTTGTAGAGGACGAACAGGATGCCCTGGAGGCAGAGCCGATCCGACACCGGCCTCGGCCCCGGCGACCGCTCCGGCCAGGGCGGCAGCAACGGCTCGACCAGAGCCCACAACTCATCGTCCACGATCCACGGTCGGGTACCCACACCCTCACGAACGGCCGAATCATCACACCGGTAACGGCCTACCAGGACGATTCAGAAAGATCGTGTTACGAGCTCTTAGGCTGGAACATCCGCATCATGGACGACCCTGCAGATACGGAAGCACGAAAGACCGCTATGAGAGGAGACTCCATGTTCAAAGAGACACGGCATCACGAGCTTCGAGGGTCCGAGCAGCGCTCGGAAGTGTGTCCCGCGGCCACGGCCGGCTACTGGCAGTCCAGACGAACCTGGTCGGTGTCCACCCCGAACGGGCGCCTACGGAGGAGTGGGCATGACGGGGAATGACGCGTTCGGGGAGGCATGGACGCGGCTTACGGAGTGGCTGGCCGTGATGGCCCCAGGGAGTCTGGCCGCAGTACGGCCAGCTGTTGCCAGAGAGGATCTCCCACAGGAACTGAGCGAGTTGTACGCACATTGTGACGGCACGCTCCCCACCGAGGCAGGCCGGTTCTTGGTATCCGGGTGCGGTCTCCTCGGCGTAGATGAGGCGCTGGCGCCGCGTGCGCGCTTGGTGTCCCTGGTGGACGGACCGGATGTGGAGGCCGACTGGTGGCGTCTGGACTGGATCCCGTGGGCGGCGAACCACGACGGTGCGAGCTGCCTCTTCGTTGACACCGGGCCAGGCCCGGGCCGGGGCAGCGTCGGCTACTTTTTCAAGGAGACAGGCGGGGAGGCGCAGCTTTGGCCCTCGCTCACCGCGTTCCTTGTGGCCTTGGCCGACGCCCTGGAGGAGGGCACGCCGTTCTTCGGCGAGACGCCGGTCGTGCACGGCGACGCACTCGGCTGGGGTTGAGGGTGGGGTCGGCCCCCGGAGAGTGTCTCCGGGGACCGACCCGCTCACTGCGGCCCTGCTATGGCGTCATGGTGCATCGCACCAGCGGCGCCTTGGCGGTGCATCCGTCGAATCCGGGGATGTCGACCCAGTAGGAGTCGGAGTCGAGCAGGCGGAAGTACGAGGCGAAGCCGGCGAAGCGGTTCATGGAACCGCCGTTCTGCCACTGTGACATCGAGGAGCGGCCGCAGACCTCCTTGAAGGTGGGAAGCGGATACCGGTCATCGTCGTACAACTTCCACGTTCCCTGCTGCACCCGGGTGGCGTACGTCTGCACGCAGGCGTCGCCCGACCCGACCGGGTTACGGCCGTTCATCGCACTGGGCATTCCGGCGGACTGGTAGGTCGAGGCGAACGCATACTCGTCGCAGGACTTGACGTCGTCGCCACCCGATCCGACCAGTTCCGGCAGGAGTGTCGTGTCGTCGTGGTACTGGTACGAGCTGGGACAGATAACGTCCCGACTACAGGAACGCCGGGCACGAATGGCAGCGCGCAGGGCAGCCCGTGAAGGTCAAGACGCACGACTTCCCCGGCCAGGCCGAGAAGGCGATTCCGTACGGAATCTACGACATGACGGCGAACACCGGCTGGGTCAGCATCGGCACCGATCACGACACGGCGGCGTTCGCTGTCGCCTCGATCCGCCGCTGGTGGCAGGCGGTCGGCCGGCACGACTACCCCGGCGCCCGCCGGCTGCTGATCACCGCTGACGGTGGCGGCTCCAACGGTTACCGCACCCGCGGCTGGAAGACCCAGCTCGCCGATCTCGCCGCCGAGACCAGACTTGAGATCACGGTGTGTCACCTGCCGCCCGGCATCTCGAAGTGGAACAAGATCGAGCACCGGCTGTTCTCCCGCATCACCATGAACTGGCGAGGCAGGCCCCTGACCAGCCACGAAGTCATGCTCCAGACCATCGCCGCGACCACCAGCCGCACCGGCCTCACCGTCCAGGCCGAACTCGACAGCGGCGAGTACCCCACCGGCATCCGCGTCAGCGACGACGAGATCGCCGCCCTGCCCATCACCCGCCACCGCTTCCACGGCGACTGGAACTACACCCTCCACCCCCAGCGCCCGACGGACACGGCGACCACTACCAGCACACAGGGCGAGGCCCAGGCGGACGGACCGGCCCGCCTCACGCGGCGTTCGCTACAGGACCCGGAACTGACCGGGATGCCCCGCAGGCAGCTCAACGAACTCATCGACGTGCTGACTCCAGCGATGGAGATTCAACGCGAGCAAGTGCTCCGCACCCGCAGAGGCCACGAACGCCTGGTGGCTCCTGACACAGGAGCCAAACCCAAGCTCACCTCAGCCGACCGGGTCCTGGCCACCGTGCTCCACCTGCGAAAACTCGCGACCAAGGACCTCCTGGGCCAGCTCTTCAATACCACCGCCATGACCATCAGCCGCGCAGCGAAAGACGTCCGCCCGCTCCTGGAAGCCCACGGAGTTCACATCTCTGCCTCGACCGCCCGCTTCCGCACACCGACTGACATCGCGAGATTCCTCGAACTCGACAAAAGCAAGATCAAACCGACGTGTTGATTCCCGGCAAGCCCTTATTTTGCTGCACGCCGATCCGCAGGTCCGGGGCATCTCTTCGCAGCCGTTCTGGCTGCGCCGGCATGACTGCGTCGACGCGACGAGTATCTACACCGTCGGCACCATACTCATCAGCTCACCGTGCGCCGCCCGCTCCGGAACGTGGCGGCGGGGGGCGGGCCGTCCCGGGCCGGACGCAAATGTCATCGCTCGTCCTCTCCGCGTGCGCGGAGAGGATCCGCTGCTGATGCCGGTGCTGGTGTCGGCTGCCGGTTCACCACCGCTCAAGCGGAGGTGAACCGTCCACGATCCTGGTGGTGTGCGCGTCCTGGGGCCGTGTTTCAGAACTGGGGCCCGTGGCCCGCGTCGTGCTGTGATGATCTCGGTGTGGGGCGAGGGGACCTTTCGAATGAACAGTGGGCGGTGCTGGGGCCGTTGTTGCCGTTGATTGACGGGATCCGCTGGCGGGCGCGGACCGGGGCCCCGTGGCGGGAGGCGGGCACGGAGGTGCCGGGTGAGCCGCTCTGCCGCGGCCCACAGCCGGGCCGAGACTTGCTTGTCGGACGCGGTGCGCGCGGCCGGCGGATCAGCCTCCCGTCTCGCCGTCCTACGCCGCTTTCCGCCGTACGAGACGCTCGCGCCGGGGCAGCACGGTGTACCGGGGATTCTCGGCGGAGGCGACTCCGGCCGCGAAGATCCCGAAACGGGTACAGGCGGACCCGGCCAGCAGGGCGCAGCCGCCGAGAGCCGCCAGGGGCTTCGCGGCGCGCCCGGGTCGCGCGGAGGCGAGCGCGCCGACGGCGCCGGCGACCGTGAGCGCCCGGGCCGTCCGGAGCAGCATCCCGGCGCCCTGCCCTCCTGCCAGGTCTCCGCGACCGGGCCGAGGCGGCGTTCGGCGGCGGCGCTCGTCGCCAGGTCGGCGGCTGCGGCGAGCACCGTGGCGGCGCGGGCGGGGCCGGTCTCCCGTGTCGGTCCGAGGACGAGGGCCATGCCGGAGGCGGCTGCCGTGGCGGACGCCGCGAACAGGTAGGGCAGTTCGCGGTGCGCCCCGTGCCAGGCCGGTACGGCGGTGTCGGCGGCGAGGACGGCGGTGTACGTGGCCCCCGCGGGTCCGGTCAGTGCGGCGGCGGCCGTGGCGGCGGCTCCGGTACGCGGGCTTCGTTCCACCGCGACCGTCATGCAACGGCAGATTCTCCGACCCCTGCCACTGCGTACCACCGACGCGCTGGTCGACGGCCTGTACGAGCCACTGCAGGAGGACCGGCTCGTGGGAGGGGACGTGTACGACGCCGTCGAGACAGCCTGGGGGACGCGGCTCCTCATCGGCGACGTACAGGGCAAAGGCCTCTCGGGGGTCGGCACCGCCTTCGCCGTCATCGGTTCGTTCCGGGAGGCCGCACACCGGGAGTCCGATCTGACCGCACTCGTCGTGGCCATGGACTCGTCCGTCGCTCTGCACAACCGGTATGCGCTACAAGCCGGCGAACAGGAGCGGTTCGTCACCGCCCTGATCATCTCCATCGACGGCGGTACAGAGGCCCGGGTGGTGAACTGCGGGCACATTCCCCCGCACCTGCTGAAGGACGGCACCGTCTCCGCCCCGGTGCTCGATACCGGCCTCCCCCTCGGCCTCGCCGCCCTGTCCGACGAGCCGGTGGCCGTCGGAAGTTTCCCGTTCCCCGACGACGCGACACTCTTCCTCACCACGGACGGCGTCACGGAGACCCGGGCGAGCGACGGCTCCTTCTACCCGTTGGAGCACCGACTGGCCGATCCGGCTGTCTCGCCCGCCGAAAACGCACCCCGCGTCCTGTACGAGAACACCCGCGCCTTCGCCGGCTCGACGGGGCCGCACGACGACGTCGCGATCCTCACCGTGCGCCGCGAGCCCCGGTAGGCACATCTTCGGCCGAGGCCGGAGCGAGAGGCACCAGGGGTGCTGAACCTGGCGAAGGCGCGTGGTGGGCGGTCAGCGGTCAGCCCGCTCCCCCGCAGTGACGCAGGCGGCGCAAGCACCCTCCGGAGGTTCTGGGGAGACCCGCGCTCAGACCGCCGGCGCCGAAGGGGATCGAGGACCGCTGAGGCTGAACCCGGCTGAACCCGCCACTCCGCACCGTCACGGACCGCCTGTCCGCGCAGGGCGTCCGCCCGCGCCCGGCGAGAGACGGCCCGGGGCGGTGAGATCCCGGATGTCCCAGCCAGCGCCGGTCATCGCATCCGCGTACTTTTTGCTGCGGTCGCGGTGGGCGGCGAGCACCAGAAGGTGAGTGGGGCGTGTCGCCCCGACGAAGACGAGCTGCACGGCGGCCTGGACACTCTTCAGTTCCCGCAGCGGGTCGCTCCCTTCGCCCCGGCCTCTAGGCACTACACGAATGTGCGTGCTCGGTCACCTCCTTCCGCGTTGCCGGTTCACCTCCGCTCGCGCGGAGAGCACGGCACCGATGTCCGCCTGGCCGACCCCACCTACGGTTCACCTCTGCTCGCGCGGAGAGCACCGGCGCTGCGCCGCGATCTGCTCCTCCGCCGCCGGTTCACCTCCGCTCGCGCGGAGAGCACTTCGCGACCTGCTCTTATCTGATGGCTTTGCAATTTCTTTGCCGAGCTTCGTCGCCCATGCCAATCGCCCCCGTTGTCGTCGCGCAGCGAGTGTAAGGCTCAGCCCTCATATCGGTGACCGGTTGGGCTATTTGGGGTGGTTGTCAGTGCGGGGTGCTATCCCTGTGCTCATGCTTAAGCGCGACGGGGCGGGGGCCTCGGGGGACTGTGTGGTGGATGTCCGGCTGTGGGGGAAGGAGCACGGGCTGTCCCGGCCGTACCCGGTGATGTGTCATCTCCTCGACACCGGAGCGGTGTTCCAGGAGCTGTGGGACGTTGTTCTGGGCGAGGAGACCAAGGCTTCCATCGCGGACGCGCTCGGCCTGCCCGTGGCGGAGGCACGCACCGTGGTGTCGTTCTGGGCCGGGTTGCACGACCTCGGCAAGATCACTCCCCCGTTCCAGGCGCAGGTTCCCGCCTGCTACACGCCAGTGCGTGACGACCCCGCGTACGTCAGCGCGCCGGGCGCCGAGGCCGAGAAGAGCTTCCGCCACGAGGTCGCGTCTCACTGGGCGCTGAACGAGCTCTTCCAGGCGGCGAAGTACCCCAGCGAAGCGCGGGTACTCCGCAGGTCGGTGAGTCATCAGATCGCGCAGTTGCTGGGTGGCCATCATGGCCTGTTCGGCGCGGTACTGAAGGCGAAGGAAGCAGCCCGGGCCGAGGCGTACAACCCCGGCCTGGGCAACCAGGGTTGGTCCGACCAGCGACGTGCCCACTTCGACGAACTGCGGCAGGTAATGGGCGCGTTCGCGGTTCCTCAGGGCGAGTTACCCGCAGGACTGGCTGTGGTGGTGTCCGGGCTGGTCGTGGTGGCGGACTGGCTGGCGAGTCAGACGTCCGTGATCGAGCCGCGGATCCCCGCCGTCGGATGGTCGGGCACGCCGGCGGAGGTCGATGCCCACTGGCAGGGTGCGGTGGCGGTGGCTCCTGGGCTGGTGCGGGCGGCGCGACTGGGCCGGGCGCGGTTCTCCGCCGGGGAGTTCGGTGCGATGTTCCCGTTCGCTCCCAACAGCTTGCAGCGGGATCTTGTGGAGCATCTTCCCGCTCTGGTCGGGGAGCACGGTTCCGGTCTGGTGCTGGTGACGGCTCCGACGGGTGACGGGAAGACGGAGGCGGCGTTGTTCGCGGCCTCGTTGCTGGGGCGGGCAGCGGGCGCTCGGGGCGTGTACTTCGCGCTGCCCACGATGGGTACGGCGGACGCGATGCTGCCCCGCGTGGAGGCCTTCGCCTCCCGGGCCTTGTCCGGGGAGCGGGCGCTGATGTTGCTGCACTCCATGGCGTGGCTGAGTTCCCCGGGCGGCGGGGACGGGACGGCCGTGTTCGACACCACGCCCGGTGAGGGGACGGTGAGTGCCGGGCACCGAACGGCGGTTGAGGCCGACGGGTGGCTGCGGGGGCGGAAGCGCGGGCTGCTCGCCCCGTTGGGCGTGGGGACGATCGATCAGGCTCTGAGTGCGGTGCTGCCGTTGCGGTACAACGCGTTGCGGCTGTTCGGGCTGTCGGACAAGGTGTTCGTGGTCGACGAGGCGCATGCGTACGGCCCGTGGATGCATCAGCTCCTCGTCCGCCTGCTGGAGTGGCTGGGGGCGCTGGGTGCGCCGGTCGTCCTGCTGTCGGCCACGCTGACGGGCCGCTCGGCCGGGTCGCTGGTGGACGCCTACCGGCGGGGTGCCGGATTCCGTGAGCCGTCGCGCATGGTGCCGAGGTATCCGGGCTGGCTTTTCGTGAGCGGCACCTCCGGGGTGGTGTCGCCGGCGCGGGGTACCGCGAGCAACCGGGTCCGGACGCTGAAGGTGTCGCACCGGCCGGTGGTGTGGGACACCGCGGAGTCGGCCGGTGCGCCCGTGCGCGAGGGCGGCCGACGGGCGGTGCTGCGAGAGGTGCTGGCGCCGGTCGCCGCCGAGGGTGGTACGGCGCTGGTGTGCTGCACGACGGTGGCCGAGGCGCAGCAGACGTACCGGGATGTGTGCGCGGCGTTCCCGGAGCTTGCCGGGCAGCCGGGTGGGGTGAGGTTGCTGCATTCACGTTACCCGGCGGATGTGCGGGCGGCGATCACCGCGGCCTGTGAGGCGGCGTACGGGAAGCCGGGCGAGGTGACGGTGTCGGTGCGTCCGGGTTCGGTACTGGTGGCGACGCAGGTGGTGGAGCAGTCCCTGGACTTCGATTTCGACCTCGTGGTGAGTGATCTGGCGCCGCTGGCACAGTTGTTGCAGCGTGCCGGGCGCGCACGAAGGCACCGGCGCGGGCTCCTCGGCCGGCCGGCGTGGGCGGCTGCGGAGGACGAGCCCGAGTTGGTGGTGCTCGATCCGCCGGTCGTGTCCGAGATGGCCCCGCCCCGCTCGTGGGGGTCGGTCTACGACACCGGGTTACTCGTGCGCACGTCACGGATCCTGGAGAAGCGCGCCTCGGCCGGTATTGCGGTACCGGGCGACGTGCAGCGGCTGGTGGACGAGGTGTACGAGGAGGACTTCGTCGACGAGTTCCAGAAGGCGGTTCGTGCGGAGTTGGCGCGTCTGGATGACGATCGGCTTGCGGACGAGGCAGCCGAGCGGCATCTGGCGACGTGGGCGAGTATCTGTGCCCCGGCGGACGTGAAGGGTGATCTCAGCAAGCTGTCGGTGCGGGAGGCGGGGGTGACGGAGGAGTTGCTGACCACACGCCTCGGTGCCGACACCGGCCGGGTGCTCTGCCTGTACGAGCAGGCGGACGGAACAGCCACTCTCGACCCCGAGGGCACGGTGCCGGTCCCCGCCGGCGGCCATTTCGGTCTCGCGGCCGCGGAGTTGGCGGCTGTCGCGCGGCGAGTGGCGCCGGTTCCGGGGCGGTGGCTGCGGGGCGGCGAGCCCGAGGCGACGGTTCCGAAGAAGTGGGGGACGCACCCCTCGCTCCGCGACCTCGCCGTACTGCGTATGAGCCCCACCGGAGACGGGGCGTGGGCATGCCGCCATGGGCGCTTCACCCTCTCGATATCCGAGGTCGGCCTCGAAGCCGAGTGATCTTCACGTTCTGCTCACTCCACTCTCACACCTCCGCTACTTTTCAAGTGCGCCGTCCCCGGGCCGGGTTGGTGACCTCTTGCTGCCGTCGCGCAAGCCGAGGCCCTCCCGCCGGCTCCTCTCTCCAGCGTTGCCCGAATGACGACAGGACATCTCCATGCCGACCGGCACGTTCGACCTGATCGACCAACCCTGCGTCCCCGTACGCTGGAAACCCGAGGCCAGATCCAGCGGCACGGCCGCCCTCCGGGACCTGGTGGGGCTGCGTGAACTCCTGCTGCGCAGCCACGACATCGAGTCCCTTGCCGTCCCGGACGCGCCCGCGCACGCCGCGTTGCTGCGCATCCTCTACGCGCTCACCGCGCGGGTCGCCGGTCTGACCGAGCAGGGTGCCGGGGGCGACTGGGACGAACGCCGCTTGGACGTCCTCGACTGCGGCCGGCTCCCGTCCGGCGGAATCGACGCGTACTTCGAGGAGTTCAAGGACCGGTTCTTCCTGTTCGCGCCGGGCGGGCGTCCCTGGATGCAGGATCCTCGTCTGGCGGAGCAGTGCGACGCCTCGAACACCGCCGGGGTCAACAAGCTGATCGTCACTCGCCCCTCGGGCAACAACCACTCCTGGTTCCGGCACGACACCGATACCGCCCCCGAACCGCCCTCCGCACCCGAGGCCTTCCTCAGCCTGCTGGTGTGGCACTACTACGGGCCGTCCGGGCGCTGTTCGTCCCGCGAGGTGAACGGGTTGAAGACCGCGAGCGCCACCGCCGGTCCGCTGCGGACCGCCCTGTCCTACCACCCCGAAGGCACCTCGCTCTTCGAGACGCTGCTCGCCGGCCTCGTACCGCCGGAGGACACCGTGAACGGCGCGGAGGACCTGTGCCCGTGGGAGCAGGACGACCTGCCGGACCCGGACCACCCGGTGCGGGAATCGCGAGGGCCACGCTCGCGGCACACCGGCCGCTCGCAGCACGCCCTGCTCCTGCTACCGGACGGGGACAGCACCCATGTGCGGGACGCGTTCATCACCTGGGCGTACCGGGGTGAGCGGTTGCCGCGCGAGGACGACTACCTGATCTGGCAGACCAGCCAGCAGGGCAACCGCTACCCGCGCCCGGCCGACGCGGCGCGGGCTCTGTGGCGTGACCTGGACGCGCTGCTGCTCCAGCATCCACCGGCCGGCAGCGCGCACCCGCAGCAGCCCCGGGTCTTCCGTTCGGCGGTCGAAGTCTCCGAGGACCTTCGGGTGCGGGCGCTCGGCTTCGACCAGGAGGGGCAGGCCAAGGACACCCAGTTCGTCGACGCCAGCACCCCGGCCGTCCTCGGATACGCCGAGGACAACGACCCCAGCACCGTCCCCGCCGTCGGCCGCCTGCGCCAGTTCGGCGAGCTGTACGGGCGCCGTCTCGACCGGGCGGTCAAGCGCGCCTGGGCCGCCTACGTCAGGGACGCCAAGGCCGACGGCGGGGCGTGGGGGGCGGAGGCCGCGGCCCGGTACTGGCCGCGCGCCGAGGCGGAGTTCTGGGCGCGCTTCCGCCTCCTGGACCGCACCGGCGAGGTAGCCGACGGCGGTTTCGATCCGGCGGCGACCCGCCGGGCGTTCCTGCGCCTGGCCGAGGACGCCTACGACACCGTGACCCGGCCCGTCACCCGTACCCTGCGCGGCGCGAAGGCCGTCTCGGAGGCCCGCATCGACCTCTACGGCGGCACCCCGAAGAAGGCGGCGGCCGTGCCCGGCCCCCGGACGAACCTCAAGGAGCCCACCCCATGACCACCACTCCCCCGCCCCCCGCACAGGACGCCGTCAGCCCGCCGTCAGCGGCAGGCGGCTTCCCGCAGCAGAAGAGCACGTCGCGGGCGCGTAGCCCGCGTGCGTTCACCGACTGGGTGTCCCAGGTCAGCCGTGACGACCCCGGTGCGCGCAGCGCTCTGCGCAGCGGGCTGCGGAAGGACCTCGACTCTGTGCGGCGCATGCACCGCCTGGTGGCACCGTGGCTGCCGGAGGGACGCTCGGAGGACGTGGAGCGGGCATACTACGCGGTCGCCGCGATGATCGCCTCCCAGTCCCGCAGCGCCCTCGCGGCACCGGACACGGAGAAGAGCACGGACGACGACCCGGCACACACCGACGGCGAGCAGACGCCCGCCACAAGCGTGCGGCGGCGTCGGGTCAGTCTCGGAACGGCGTTCGCGACCGCGGTCACCGAGGGGCCGGGCAGGGAGAAGGAGATGCGAGCGGGGACAGCGGAGAGCCGCCTCAACCTCCTCACCCGCCAAAGCGTCAACGGCCTGCACCGGCACCTGCCCGCCTCCGTCGGATACCTGCGCTCGCTCGATGTCGACGTCGACTGGGCACAGCTCCTCGACGACCTCTCCCACTGGCGCAGGAACTCGGGGCGGAGCTCGCGCACCTGGCTCCAGGACTTCTACCGCCTGCGGGCCAGGGACGCCGCGCAACGGGCCGACGAAGCGGACGAGAAGGAACTCGCAGCGAATGCGGGGCCGGCTACGGCCCCCGCGTCCCTCTGACCTCGAACCAGCACCCATCCCACGCACGTAACCGTACGAAGGAGTCACACCCTCATGGCCATGGCCTCCCGCTTCATCGACATCCACATCGTCCAGAGCGTCCCGTTCGCCAACCTGAACCGGGACGACACGAATTCCGTGAAGACGGTCCAGTACGGGAACGTGCTGCGGACCCGGGTCAGCAGCCAGTCCTGGAAGCGGGCCACCCGGGGTGAGTTCGAGGCCCACGTCGGCCAGGTAGCGCTGCGTACCCGGCGGATCGGCGAGCGCGTCACCCGCCTCCTCGCCGAGGGCCGGGGATGGCCGGAGCCGCTCGCGGAGAAGGCGGGCGCGCACGCGGCGGCAGCCAGCAGCATCAAGTTCGAACTCGCCAAGGACCCGAAGGACCTCAAGCAGACCGTCCCCAACAAGGTCCTCACCAACGCGATGGTGTACGTCCCCGAGACCGCGGTGGCCGAACTCGCCGACCTGGCCGAGGAGTACCGCGAGGTGCTGGAAGCGGCGAAGGACATAAAGAAGCCCGCCGACAAGAGCGCCCTGCCCGCCGACCGGGTCGAGGCCATCCTGCGTTCCCGCAACGGGGTCATCAACCTCTTCGGCCGGATGCTCGCCGAGGTCGACAACGCCGGGGTCGACGGCGCCGTCCAGGTCGCCCACGCGCTGACCACGCACGAGACCGATGTCGAACTCGACTACTTCTCCGCCGTCGACGACGTCACCTCGACCTGGGGCGACCAGACCGGCAGCGGCCACATGGGCCACACCGAGTTCAGCGCCGGCACCTTCTACCGGTACGCCACCATCGACCTGCGCGACCTCGCCCGCAACATCGGCGACGACCCCACCGAACTCCGCGAACTCACCGCCGCGTTCCTCAGCGCGTTCATCCTCTCCCTGCCCCAGGCGAAGAAGAACTCCACCGCGCCCCACACCATCCCCGACCTCGTCCACATCTCCGTACGTACCGACCGGCCACTGTCCTACGCCGCCGCGTTCGAGAGCCCCGTCGCCGCAGCCGGGCAGGGCGGCTTCTCCGCCCCCTCCCGCACCACCCTGTCCGACTACGCCGCAGCCGCGAACCGGCTCATCGGCACCATCGGCATCCTCACCTCCGGCTGGGCCGGCGTCGACGCCAAGGACCTCGACGCTCTCGGCACCCACCACACCGGCTTCGACGCCCTCATCGAAGCCACTCTCGACAGCGCGCTGGCCGCACCCGCCGGAGACGCGGCATGACCACCACCCCGCTCCCCGACGCGGAGCCGGGTTTGCTGCTCCGTCTGACCGGGCCCCTGCAGTCCTGGGGCCTGCACTCCCACTTCAACGAACGCGACACCGCCGCATTTCCCACCCGGTCCGGCGTCCTCGGTATGCTCGCCTCCGCCCTCGGCCGCCACCGCGACCACCCCCTCGACGACCTCACCGCGCTCAACCTGACGGTGCGCACCGACCGGCCCGGGGTGCTGCTGCGCGATCTGCACACCGTCGGCGGCGGCCTGCCCGCGAAGGAGACGGTGACCACCGCCGAGGGCAAGAAGCGCCCCGGGGACACGGGCACGCTCCTCACCCACCGCTCCTACCTGGCCGACGCCGCGTTCACCGTCGCCCTCACCACCCCTCAGGCAACCGCCAAGAACCACGCGCTCCTCGACCGGTGCGCGCAGGCCCTGCGTTCTCCCCGGTGGTCGCTGCACCTCGGCCGCCGCTCCTGCCCACCCGAGGGCCCCGTGCTCGTCGGGCAGAGCGACGACGCCCTGCACCACCTCATCCACCTGCCGCTCGCCGCCCGCCCCAACCGGAACCGGGATGACGAACAGGAGGGCCAGGCAGTGGAGTTCCTCGCCGACCAACCCTTGACCCACCTGCCCTCCCCCACCTACATGGTCAGTACCACTCACGAAGACGGCACCCGCCCCTCCAGCGAGCTCAACGACCAGCCCGTCAGCTACCACCCGAGTCGCCGCTCCTACCGTGCCCGTCCGCTCTACCGGCGCACCCTGCTCCTGCCGCACTCCCAGTTCGCCGGACTCGGAGCACGCCAGCTCGATGCCCTGCGCGACTACCTCGACACCCGGCTCCACACCCCCGAAGGGAGCCGGCGATGACGCTCTGGCTCACCCGCCTCGTCCCCGACACCCGCTCCCCGGAGGCCCGGCGCGACCTCGGCGACCCCGTCGGCATGCACCGCCGCTTCATGAGCCTCTTCCCCTCCGACGCCGGCCCCGACCCCCGCGCCCGGTTCGGCGTCCTCTTCCGCACCGAGGACACCCCCGCCGGGCCGCACCTGCTCCTCCAGTCCACCCACGAGCCCGACACCGACCGTCTCCCCGACGGCTACGGCACCACTCTCAGCCGCCCCCTCGACGCACTGATCGACGCGATCCGCCCCGGACTCACCGTCCGTTACCGGTGCGTCGCCAGTCCTGTCCGCAAACCCGGCGCCACCACCCGAGCCCTCTACAACCTCCCGCCCGTCGTCCCCCTCACCGGTACGGCGGCAGACGAGTGGTGGCTGCGCCAGGCCGACCAGAGCGGCCTCAAACCTCTCACCCACCACGCCCAGCCCCTGGACGCCGTCCGGGGCGAACGCCGCCCCGCCGGGGCTGCCCCGCAGCGCATTCGCCACGCCCGTACCCAGTTCGACGGCACCGCCGCCATCATCGACACCGACCTGCTCCGTGCCGCGATCCTGGGCGGCATCGGGCGCGGCAAGTCGTACGGCTGCGGACTTCTGAGCATCGCCCCCGCGAGGCAGCCCCAGTGACCCCACGCCCCGCTTCCAAGCCGCTCACGGGGGCCAACGCCCGGCGCAAACTCGCCGCGCCCACGGTCGCGATGCTCCCGCGCGTCGCCGACTCGCTGTCCTTCCTCTACCTCGACATCGTCCGCATCCACCAGGACGACACCGGAGTCTGCGCCGAAGTCACCAGCGAACAGCACGGCACCGACACCGTCTACCTCCCCACCGCAGCCCTCTCCTGTGTGCTGCTCGGACCGGGCACCTCCATCACCGCACGCGCCCTGGCCACCTTCGCCCGCAACGGCACCACCGTCGTCACCACCGGATCAGGAGGCGTGCGCTGCTACTCCGCGGCCGTCCCCGAATCCCTCACCACCCTCTGGCTCGAACGCCAGACCCGCGCCTGGACCGACGACACCCGCCGCCTCGCCATCGCCCAGGCCATGTATGAACTCCGCTTCGGCGACGGCACCGCGACCGAAGGCACCAACCTCGACAAACTCCGCGGCATGGAAGGCCAACGCGTCAAGACCCTCTACCAGCTCCTCGCCCGCCAGTACAAGATCGGCCGCTTCCGCCGCTCCTACGACCCCGACTCCTGGGACAGCCAGGACCCCGTCAACCTCGCCCTGTCCTCCGCCAACAGATGCCTCTACGGCATCGTCCACGCAGCCATCACAGCCCTCGGCTGCTCCCCCGCCCTCGGCTTCGTCCACAACGGCAACCAACAGGCCTTCGTCTACGACATCGCCGACCTCTACAAAGCCGAACTCACCATCCCCCTCGCCTTCTCCCTCCACGCCTCCACCAACCCCGAGGCCGAAGCACGCCGCTCCTTCCGCCACGAACTACGCCTCTTCCAGCTCCTCCCCCGCATTGTCACCGACATCCAGCAACTCCTAGACCCCACCCACACCTACGAATGCCCCGACCCCGAAGAACAGCTCGTCGACCTCTGGGACCCCGTCGTCGGCTCCGTCCCCGCCGGTATCAACCACGGGAAAACACCATGACCCGGACCCGCGCCAGCACACCGGAAAGGCGCGGCCGCCGATGTCCTCGATGATCGTCATCACGGCCACCGCAGTCCCCGACCACCTGCGCGGCGCCCTCACCCGCTGGCTCCTCGAAGTCACCCCCGAGCTCTACGTAGGCACCGTCTCCGCCAAGGTCCGCGACGAACTCTGGGCCGCCGTCGCCGCCAGCATCGACGACGGCATCGCCACCCTCGCCCACCCCGCCGACAACGAACAAGGCTTCACACTCAAGACAGCAGGAACCCGCCGCCGCGAACCCGTCGACTTCGACGGACTCACCCTCATCGCCTTCCGCAGAGAAGGTCAAGAAATGGCAAACCCCCTCTAACGCCCCAGGTCAGAAAGGGTCCTCTCCGCGCGAGCGGAGGTGAGCCGTCGTGGGTTCGGGCCTGCTTACTCATGCTGCTGTCCTCTCCGCGCGAGCGGAGGTGAGCCGTGGCAGGAGCGCCTGGAGGACGGAAACTCGGAGTCCTCTCCGCGCGAGCGGAGGTGAGCCGTTCTGCGTCTCCTCCGGGGATGACGCCATCGAGTCCTCTCCGCGCGAGCGGAGGTGAGCCGCCCGGTCGTGTCCTGCCCCTGAAGGGTGAGCAGTCCTCTCCGCGCGAGCGGAGGTGAGCCGTTCGCCTGCCCGTTGGCGCGCGAGCCGGAGGAGTCCTCTCCGCGCGAGCGGAGGTGAGCCAGCAATCCTCGTAGTGGGCGGTGGTGCCGCCCTGTCCTCTCCGCGCGAGCGGAGGTGAGCCGGTGCCCACGGTCATGATGTTCTGCGTCAGCCGGTCCTCTCCGCGCGAGCGGAGGTGAGCCGTGCCCCTCAGGGGCGACGGCCCACCCTTCGACGTCCTCTCCGCGCGAGCGGAGGTGAGCCGTCGGTGGCGTTCGGCTGCGTCCACGCGTCGAGGTCCTCTCCGCGCGAGCGGAGGTGAGCCGTTGTCGGGGGGTTTCGTCATGCCCTGGTACGCGTCCTCTCCGCGCGAGCGGAGGTGAGCCGCTTGCGCCGGCCGCCATCGCCAACGTGATCAAGTCCTCTCCGCGCGAGCGGAGGTGAGCCAGACGAGGCCGCGTGGCTGCGCGCTCAGATGACTGTCCTCTCCGCGCGAGCGGAGGTGAGCCGTTGGGGAGGGGATCACCCTCGCCCAACCCGAGGTCCTCTCCGCGCGAGCGGAGGTGAGCCGTCGTACGCGCACGTACAAATCCCGCCCTCGTAGTCCTCTCCGCGCGAGCGGAGGTGAGCCGTGCTCGTGGCTCACGCACCAGTCGGTCACGGCGTCCTCTCCGCGCGAGCGGAGGTGAGCCGCTTGCGCCGGCCGCCATCGCCAACGTGATCAAGTCCTCTCCGCGCGAGCGGAGGTGAGCCGAAGTACAGGCGCATCAAGGAGTGGCCGCCGCCGTCCTCTCCGCGCGAGCGGAGGTGAGCCGTCCGGCTGAGCCGATCTACCTGTGCGGCATCTGTCCTCTCCGCGCGAGCGGAGGTGAGCCGCAGCCGTAGACGAAGCAGCGAACGGCACGGCTGTCCTCTCCGCGCGAGCGGAGGTGAGCCGCCAGCCATCGCGGCCAGGATGAAGACGGCTCTGTCCTCTCCGCGCGAGCGGAGGTGAGCCGGCCCGCGAGGAGGCCGCGGAGCACGACCGGATGTCCTCTCCGCGCGAGCGGAGGTGAGCCGATGCACGACGCGGGCCCAGCGCTAGCCGCGGTGTCCTCTCCGCGCGAGCGGAGGTGAGCCGGGCGTGGGGCGGCTGCGTCGCCGCCGCCGGCAGTCCTCTCCGCGCGAGCGGAGGTGAGCCGTTGATCCGCGAGGTTGTGGCGCAGCTCCCGAAGTCCTCTCCGCGCGAGCGGAGGTGAGCCGTCGCCCGGCTGGATCTTGGACATGTCGGTGCGGTCCTCTCCGCGCGAGCGGAGGTGAGCCGTGGTCCCTCGGAGCCCGCACTTCGGCCACCGCGTCCTCTCCGCGCGAGCGGAGGTGAGCCGCTCGACATCGTTCGCCGGGTGCGGGCATTCCTGTCCTCTCCGCGCGAGCGGAGGTGAGCCGAAGGCTGAGGCGTCCGGGACGTCTACGGAGAAGTCCTCTCCGCGCGAGCGGAGGTGAGCCGCGGACGTCGTTGATGTCGACGTCACCGCGGACGTCCTCTCCGCGCGAGCGGAGGTGAAGTCGACGCGCATGATCATCAGTATCCCGTGCGGGCGGGGGATTCCGGCCTGGGGTCCCGGCCTCGCCACATCGCTCATTCCGCGGAGGGCGTCCGGTGACGGCAGGATCGCGCACCACCGGAGCCATACGTGTCCGCAGCACCCCTCTGGGACGACTTCGTAGTACCCGGACACGCCCGCAACGGCCGCATGGCCCTGAACCGTGGCGTCACCGCAGAGGGGGTACGGGCGGCGAGCTCCGGCGGCCGGTCCCTCCACGACGCGGCCCCGGCCCGGGCGGCCCGGCGCACCGTGGTGGGCTGCTCGCGCAGCTGCTCCAGGCGCACCGTCAGCAGGTGCTGGGCGACGCGGTTCGGACTGCGGTGGAGACTTCCGTCGCGGCGGTGACGGCGACTTCGGCGGTGGGGTCGCGCTGGAACCAACCGTCGAGATCGAGCACTCCGACCGGCCGACGGGCTTGGGCTTCGACGCGGCCCCGCCCGTGATGGGCACCGGCCGCCGGCTGACGGCACGGGCGCCGTCCCGGTGCGTTCCCCGGCCGATGCGGACCTTCGCTACGAGCGAGGTCCACACTTGGGCGAGGCGCAGGCGGAGTTGCCCCGACGGGGCTTTTCCGCCGTGCCCTTCTTCGCCTTCTTGTCCTTGCCCGGCGGTACGTCCGGGGCGTCGGGTGCCGCGCCCCGCTCCGCCTTGGCGACAGGACCGGTCGAACTCGCCGGCTCCGGCCGCGCACTCCCGGAAGTGTCCGGCTGTGCGCCGGAGGCGATGTCCGGGCGCGGGGAGAGCGCTGCCGGGGATGTTCCCCGCGCCCCCGTCTCAGGGGTGGCGGTGCCCGTCCTGCCCGCGTCGGGGTCACCGGCCCGCTTTTCCCCGGGGGTGTGGGACGCGGTGGAGGCGCTGCGGCCCTCGCCGGGCGGGGTCGAGGCGTCGGTGGTGGCGAAGGCGGTCACCGTTATGGCGGCCAGCGCGACGGACGCCCCGGCGAGCAGGAGCCGTCCCCGCGCGGGCAGCGCCCGGCGCGTGGGCACCGCCCCGGCCGGCGCAGGGCTCCGGTGCGTGTGCTCCGTCGTGCGCGGCGCGCCCTGGCCGGGCGCGACGAGGCTCGTGGCGCTCGCCGCCGGCACGAGAGCCGTGCGGTCCTTGTCGGCCAGCGCGGTCAGGACGAGGGCGCACTCGCCGGCCGTGGGCCGGTCCTGCTCGTCCAGGCTGGTCATGTCCCGTATCAGCGAGGCCAGTCGGTCGGGCAGGCCGGGAGGCAGCACGGGTGACCGGTGCAGCCGCGCGATCGCGGCCTCCAGGGGGATTCCGTCGTACTCCAGCCTGCCGGTGAGGCATTCGAGGAGCACCAGGCCGAGCGCGTACACGTCGGCGGCCCGGCCGACGGGGCGGCCGAGTACCTGCTCCGGGGCGAGATAGGCGGCGGTGCCGATGAGGGTGCCGACGGTGGTGCGGGAGGCGTCGTCCAGCATCCGGGAGATGCCGAAGTCGATGAGGTGCGGGCGGCGGGTGGCGTCCAGGACGATGTTGGACGGCTTGACGTCGCGGTGGACGATGCCGACTTCGTGCGCGTGGTCCAGCGCCCGGGCGACGCCCGCGCCGAGGGCGGCGGTCGCGGCGGGGAGCAGCGGCCCTTCGGCGATGCGCTTGAGCAGGTTGTCGCCCTCGATCAACCGCATGACCAGGAAGGAGCGTCCGTCGTGCTGTCCGGTGTCGTAGGCGGTGACGAGGCCTGGGTGGTCCAGTCGGGCCAGCATGACGGCCTCGTTGTGCAGGCTCTCCTCGAAGTCGACGCCGGCATCCTGCCGGAAGACCTTGACCGCCACCGGCCGCCGGAGCCGCAGGTCGAACCCGCGGTGCACGTGCGCCGCGCCGCCCGAGCCGAGGAGTCCGTCCAGGCGGTACCGGCCGCCCACGACCTCGGCGGTACACAGGGACGCGGCGTTCTGCGCGAAGTCCCGAAGCCTCATTCCCTCTCCCACTGTGTCGAGGGCGGGTGCCCTGGCCCAGCCGTTCCCGGCGCGGCCTCGGGACGCGGGTACCCCCCGTGTGGCGGGTGTACCCCTGCGATGATGATCTGCAGCCCCTGATCGGCCCCGGA
This sequence comes from Streptomyces sp. NPDC001770, assembly GCF_053596135.1. Lineage (NCBI taxonomy): Bacteria > Bacillati > Actinomycetota > Actinomycetes > Kitasatosporales > Streptomycetaceae > Streptomyces > Streptomyces sp. NPDC001770. Next base: position 21,341 of record NZ_JBSFFN010000022.1, read on the forward strand.
GACACCGGATCGGTGGGCGTGGTTGGGCATCACTGTCTGCGTTCCAGCGATCGGTGCTGGGTAAGTGCACGTCTCGGTCGCATGTCCTCGCTGTTCCGGCCGCAAGGAGACTCGCCCGCCCTCCGGCCGCATCCACCAGCGGGTACACCCGTCCCGTGGACCCCGGACGCATCGGCATCTGGAGCCTGGCCTTCACCCACGGGTACTCCGGGTCGTCACGTGGACGGGCGCGGGGTGCCGCGTGATCAGGTTCCCGGCCTGGGGTGCGGGTCAGACAGCCCAGGGCGCGGCAAGTTCGGCGAACGTCGCCAGGCTCTCGGCGGACGCGCGGACGGTCTGTTCCACGCCGGGGATGTGTACGCGTGCCGAGGGGCCTTCACCCTCGCGGCTGAGCCATCGTTCGTCGATCGGGCGGGGGGCGGGCGAGGTGTTGATGTGTTCGAGGACCCGGGTGAAGGCGCCGCAGGCGTCGATGCCGCTCTGGAGGGGCGTTCCGTCGTCCAGGTGGGCGAGGAGGTTCACCAGTGGGGAGGTGCGACCGTACTGTTCGGGCCTGCCGTCCAGCACCAGGAGGTCGCGCGTGTAGTGGAGTTCCGCTCTGCCCCGGCTTCCGTGGACGACGACGACCGGTTCCTCGGGGCTCCCGGCGGCGAGAGTGACCGCGACGGTGATCACGGTGTCGTTCCGGGTTCTCAGCCGGAGGCAGGAGGTGTCGTCGACCTGGATGTCACGGACCCGCAGGAGTTCTGTCTCCAGGGTGGTGATGTCGTTCCAGCCGGTGCTGCCGTCCTGGGCCAGGGCCGTGGCCACGGCATGTGCGAACGGGTTGGTGAGCGCGCCGTCCGCCACCGGCACGCCGTCGAGTTCGCGTCGGCCCGCCCACGCCGCCCGCTGGTAGTAGGAGGTGTCGCGGGACCACGCGCCGTAACAGCCGATGCCCCGGATCTCTCCGAGCCCGCCCGCGGCGATGAGTTCGGCGAGCCGGGTGCAGGCCGCGGAGCCGAGACTCTGGAAGCCGACCTGGCAGCTGACCGCGTTGTCCTGGGCGAGCGTCCTGATCGCCCGCCATTCGGCGGCGCTCGGAGCGGGCGGCTTTTCGAGCAGCAGGTGGCAGCCGGCCTCCAGTACCTGCCGGCTCAGGGGCAGGTGGGTGTGGATGGGCGTGGCGACGACGGCCACGTCGGGCCGGGTCGCGGCGAGGAGGCGGTCGAGACGGGTGTCGAAGGGCCGTCCGGCGAAGCGTGCGTCCGCGTCCAGGGGCCGCAGATCGCAAACCCCCACGAGACGGACGAGCCCTCGTCCTTCGAGTTCCTCGATCTCACGCAGGTACGTGGCACCGTACCCCGACGCGCCTGCGAGCACGACGGTCCAGGTCACCTGGGCCTCCTTCCTTCGACGGAGACTGCGGCCAGGACCAGCAGTCCGGGGAGGACCGGTGCGAAAGCCGGCACCTCGAAAACGACGACGCCCAGTATGACGACGCCGGTATCACCATGGCGCCGGCCGGCATCAGGCTGCCCTTCCAGTCGCGCGGCACCGACCCGGCGGCGCTGTCCGGAGCTGTTCGCCGGAGCGAGGCCGGCCGCCACCGCGCCGCGCCGCGCAGCGGATGCCGACGAGCACGCCGCACACCAGGGCGAGAGGGGGCAGGAAGCCGATGGGCCTGCCCCAGGAACCCCGGTCACCCCGCAACCCCGTGGCGCGAGTCCGCTTGACGGAACGGTCGGCCGGGCCGGGTGGGGGTAGACGGATGGGAAAGACCGAAGAAGGGGGAGCAATGACGAAGGACACCTCGCTGCGCGCGATGGGATGGGCTCAGACGTTTCCGGTGTCGCAAGGCGTGCGGGCCGGCCGTCTATGGACGCGGGAGCGCCTTGGGTCCCTGGAGTGGACCAGGAACGCGCCCGAGACGGTGGACGCGATCCTGCTCAGCGTTTCCGAACTGGTGACCAACGCACACGTGCACGCGCACAGTGACGCCCAGCTCGTCCTGACCTGGGACAGCCACTGCCTCCATGTGAGTGTGCACGACTCCGACCCCCTTCCCCCTACGAAGAAGGCAGAAGATCTCACGAGGGCCGGAGGGCGCGGAATGGTACTGGTCGACGCACTCTCCGACGGCTGGGCCACCCATCCGCAGACGTCCGGCAAGACCGTCACCGCGTGCTTCGTACCTCCTGGCGCTCCAAAGCCTCGTCATGGCGGAGAAGTCAGCTGAACGAGGGGAGAAGTCAGCTGGATTCGAGGCACGAGCGGTCCGCCGCCGAGGCGGACCGGCGCCTGTACTCCTGGGCATCACCTCGGCTCCGGCCTCCCCCGTCTCCCTGGGTGTCGTCGCGTGACCTGGACGCGCGAGAGGGACGCGCATGAGCGGGACGCGCGTGGGTACCCGGTGCAGGTGTTTCCGCAGGTGCCCCGCTCCTGCTGACGCCCTCTTCACCGCCACCCGACGGACAAGGACGCCCACTCGATGAGACACCCCCGCTTCAGAGCCCTGCTCGGTGCATCGATCGTTCTGCTGTTATCCGTGGCAGGCGCGGCCACCCCCGCCTCCGCGACTCCGGGAAGCACTGCGGCTCGGGCCTCGGCCCCGCCGGGGCCGAGCTCCACAGTGCTGCCGATCACGTGGCACGCCGACATGGCCGTGGACGCCGTGCACCACAGGCTCTACATCGCCGACATCGTCACCAGTTCGGTGCTGGTCACCGACTTCGACGGCACGGTCCTCAAGACCCTCACCGACAAGCCCGGCGCGGCGGACCTCGCCCTGTCCCCCGACTCCCGCACGCTGTACGTCGCTTTGAGCGGCGGCGACGCGATATCCGCGGTCGACACCGCCACCTACCGGGAGAGGTCCCGCTACGGCACGGGCGCCGGTACCGCTCCCCGGCGCGTGGCTCTCGTCGGCGACACACTGTGGTTCAGCTACGGAGCCGACTGGGACACGAACATCGGCTCCCTCTCCCTGAGCGGCGCCGCACCGGAGGTGCGTCTCGCACAGGTGCCGGAGAGCACCTGGGGCGGCCCGCCCATGCTGCTCTCCTCGCCGTCCGCGCCCGGCATACTCGTCGCCGCCGAGCAGTACATGTCGTCGTCCACGGTGACGGTGTACGACGTCACCTCGGGCAGGGCCGTCGTGAGGACGACCCAGGACAACCCGGGCGGAATCGGCAGCATATGGGACCTGGCGTTCAGCCCGGACGCGGGCACGCTCTTCGTCGTCGGGGGCGCCCCGTACAACCATCTGGCCTTCCGGCTGCGCGACCTCGCCCTGGTGCACGCGTACCCCACGACCACCTACCCGACGGCGGCTTCGGTCTCGGTCACCGGCGAGATCGCCGCGGGCGTCGACAACGCCTACGGCCAGGACATCTACCTCTTCCGGCCCGGCGCCGACACACCGTCCCGGGTCATCGACCTGGACCCGGGCACCGGGTCGGAACTCCGGCCGCACGGTCTCATCTGGTCCCCGGACGGCTCCCGGCTGTTCGCACTGACCCGCGACGACCCCGCGACCCTGGTACTGCACGTGATCCCCACGTGAGCCCGCCGGCGGGCCGGGGCCCCTGCTCGTGCGACCCCGGCCCGCCGTCAGCTCCGCCCCTCCCGGATCGGGTGCGCCTCCGCTCCCCGCGAGGACCGGGCGCACGAACGTCGGGCCGGCGGAGCCGCGGGGCGACGAGCGCCGCCTGCCGGCCAACCCGCGCGGCGAGCGCACCATGCGCTCGGGGTTCATGTGCACGAGGCCGGGGGGTGGGGACCGCGGGAGGGGCAGCGGCGTCGCCGCCCGTGAGCGGCCCAGGACCGAGGTGGGCACCACCCGGTGGGCGGTGCGCTCCAGGTCCGCGGGGCCCGGACCGGCTGTGCGACTTTCGTCCGGCGCCCCCGGAACCGACCGCCCGCCGATCCGGGCACTGTCCGTACGTCCGCCCGCACCCACCCGGCGAGGCGTCGGCTCGGCGGGATGCCAACTTCTCCGCATCCGGCCGGCATTCGTCTCAGTGCGCGCTCGTGGACTCAGGCGGAAACGAGGGCTCCGGTCGTCCCGCTGCTCGCGAGTCGGACACGGGCCGCATCGAGAGCGGACTCGACGTCACGGGTGCCGGTGGAGACGCACAGCGTGTACTCCACGTCCTCCAGGCGCCGGCGCGCCTGCGCGTCCTCCGTGCCTGCGGACCGGAGCGATTCGTATCGGTCGACAAGACCCTTCAGTACCACCGGGTGAGCCATGAGCACAGCAGTTCTCCTTCCGGGGCCAGGGCCTCCATCCGCCCTCTGGCTGCTTCACCCAGTACCCGCGGATGCCGTCCTCATCCGTCCGCTCGCACACCGTTTTCGCATCACCCGCGCACCCCGGCTCCGTGCGCGGACCACCCGCCCGGCGTCCCTTTCGCTGAGGCCCGCGCGGGCGACGGTCGTCCGGGACGTGCCCGTCCGCGGGCTTCGGGCACCGCCGGGCGGGCGGCGATCCCGCTGGTTCGGAGCACCGTTCGCCCCTGCCGGCTCCCCGCCGTGCCCACCAGGGCGTTCAGGCGTTCCGTGCTGCGTCCAGGGTGGGATACAGGTGGAGGAAGGCGTCGGCTCCGACGATCCGGAGGAGCCGGTCCACCGTGGGGGACGGGTTCGCGATGCGAAGGTCGGCACGGTCGTGGGTGGTGAGAATCAGTCGCAGGAACGAGGAGTCGGCGAATGTGATGTCGCCGGCGTCCAGGATGACCGCTCCGTGTGCGTCGACGGCGGCCTCGATCTGAGCTGTCAGCGGGCCGAGGGAATCGAGGTCCAGGTCACCGCGAGGGGCGAGCACCGATGCCGGTGTGGACGCCGAGTGTCGAAGGTCGGGTTTCTCCATGAAGAAAGTATGCCCGGTGCATGTGTGACGAGAGGTCACAAGGTCCGTCCGGCCTCCCCTCCGGCCGGATGAACCACCGCGAGCGGTGGACGGCGAGGAAGTGACTACAGCGTTCCCCGCCGTACTCCCAGGCCTGGCCCGGGCTCCTCGGTCTTCCAGGTCGCCCGGATTCCGTACCGCTCGGCGGGGATCCTCGGTCGTCATGCCGGGGTGTCGATACCGTGCGCTCCGTCCATGTCCGAGCTGGTACATGAGAACCACGTCAGCGGGCCAGCACGCAGTCGCCGCACAGGGGGCCCTTGCGGTCGGGGGCGGCGCGGTAGATGAGGCAGCAGCTGCGGCGCCTGAAGGCTCCGCCGCCGGCCGTGGTCGCGGTGGAGCGCAGCGGCGGGCTTGCGAGGAGGAGCGAGGTCAGGGTGCGGGTGCGGTCGGCGAGTTCCGGGCAGGAGGCCGCGATCATGGTCGCTGCTCCGTTGAGGGCCGAGGCGGTGTTCCCCCACAGGATGTGCCGGGATACGGAGAACTCCGCCATCAGTTCGGCGAGTTCGCGCAGCGGGCCGTCCAGCAGGCGGGTGCTCAGTTCGCCGGCGAGGCGCTCCGGAGGTCCCGCCGGGCTGTCGCCGACGGCCCTGTCGGGCAGCGAGAGGGGGATCGGTCCGCCGATCACGGGCTGCCAGCGCAGCTCGGTGAGGCCGGGGGCGAGGACTCTGTCGTGCAGCACCGCGGCGGCCAGGGCCGGGGAGATCAGCCGGGCGGCCAGCCCCAGATGCGCGACGGAGGCCGCGACGCGCGGTTCCACCGAGCCGGGTGGCCTGCCGCCCGCCGCGGCCAGCCGGTCTCCGACCGCGGCGACCCGCGCTTCGAGCAGCGGGCGGGACATCGGCTGCCAGGGGCCTTCGGGTTCCGTGCCGCGCGGATGGATCCGCAGAGCGAAGAACGGGCCGAGTCCGGTGACCGACTCGCTCAGGGCGGTCGCCGTGGCCATGCCCGTCATGCGGGTCCGAAGACCTGCCCGTTGCTCGTTCACCGGAGGCCCCGGCGACCGGGAGGTTCGAAGGTGTAGAGGTCGAGGATCTCCGGGCGCGGGGCCACGCCCGGTCCTCCGGCACGTACCCAGGAGGCGATGTCCTCGGTCGCGCCGGGATCGTTGACCAGTCCCAGCCAGACGGGCCTGGCCCCGGCGGCGCGGCCCTCGGTGGAGGGCTGCACGACCACGACGTTGGCCTGGTCGCAGACGTCCAGGCAGTCCGATATTCGCACCGGGGCCTCCTCGCGCAGGCGGTCCGTCTGCGCCGCGTGATCGACTCCGGTCACCTTGCGGCTGCCGCAGCAGCAGTCCCGGCACACGACGACCCGGCAGGGCACCGCTCCGGCCGCCGCGCCCCTGCCGGGCACGGTCCTGGTCTTCTGTACGTGAGCCTCTTCGGCCGGCCTTGCGGGCACGCCGAACCACCCCTCTCCGGGGAGATCCGCCCCGGCGTTCGTTGAGGAGGCGACCGCGTGAGTCTCCTGGCTCTCGGGTCGCCGCTCGTCCCGCCCTTCCCGCCCCTCGTCGGAGGCAGGGGTACGCCGGGATTCGCTCACCGATCACAGTGGCGGGACCGCTCCGGTTTCGCACCGGATTCCTCGGACCGCCGTCGCCCTGTCACCGAGCATCATCCCATCCGGCGTGCCCGGCCGGTACGGGCGGGCACACCCGTGCCCAACCCGCCTCTATGATCATGCGCCTGACACATCGTCGCCCCCGGAGGAGTGCCACCGACCATGCGCCTGACCCGTATCGCCACCACCGTCCTCGCCACCGCGGTCGGCTTCGCCGGAGTGGTCGCCACCGCCCCCGGCGCAGCGGCCCGGGCCGGCTGCCAGTACAAGGTCGTGTGGCCGACCGCCGGGGTGTACGAGAACCCGAATCCGGACAGCGCCGTCGTGAAGACCAAGTACGCGGGTGACATCGTCGGTGCGTCGACCTGCGAGGGCGCTTCGTACAACGAGTACGGCTACGTCCTGGTCACCACCGACGCGGCGGCGGACGGCCGGGGATGGATGCGTGAAGGCGCGGTCGTCGCCGTCTGAGTCGTCCCGCCCGGCATTCCTGAGCCGTCGCGCCCGGCGAACGTCCGGGCCCGACGCGGCTCCCTGGCCGGTACGGCTCCCGGCCGGCGCGGCACTGACCGGTGCGGCTCCGGCCCGGCGCAGCCGTCCCCCGCACCCGGCCGGAAGGCGCGCCCTACCCGCCCGGCTCGCCGGCGTCCGCGGCTCCGAGGAGGAGGCCGGCGAGGGCCTGGCCGACGACGGCGGGGGCGAAGTCCTCGGTGAGCTGGTCGGTGAGGTGGGGCAGGAGCAGCCGGATGTAGCAGGCGCCCCAGATGAGGTCCACCAGGAGTCCGGGGTCGGCGTCCTCACGGATCTGTCCGCGGTCCTTGGCCTTCTCCAGCAGGGCGAACGCCTCGCGCCGGCGTGGGCCGAAGTAGTGGTGCTCGAACTGCCCGGCGAGTTCCGCGTCCGTCTGGGCGGCGCCGATGAGCTGGGCGAAGACGGGTCCGGCGGGCCGCTGGGCGGCGAGTCGGATGAACGCGGTGATGAACCGCGTCAGGTCCGCGCGGACGTCTCCGGTGTCGTCGAGCGCGACCTGGTCCCCGACGGCGTGCCGGAAGCCGTCCAGGGCCAGCGCACCGCGTGAGGGCCAGTGCCGGTAGACCGTCGCCGAGCTGACGCCGGAGGCGGCGACGACCTTCTCGACGGTGAAGCCGGCGACCCCGTGTGCCATCAGCACCTGGGCAGCGGCCTCCAGCACGTCGGCGCGCACCTCGGCCATCGGCCTTCTGCCGCGGCCCCGACGCGGCCCGGCCGGAGGAACTGTCATAGGTCTCACCCTCCACCCGGTCGAACCCGCCCTCCATCGCAAACTACTATATGAAGAGTCTGTTCATATAAGCGGCCCGGCCGCGACCCCTCGAAGGAGCACCGTGTCCTCGGCATCCCCATGGCGACGGGCGGCAGCGGCGACCTGGAATTTCTTCGCCCCCCGGTACACCCCCGGTTCGATCGCCCCGAACCTGGTGTCCGCCGCCATCTCCTCGGTGACCGTCCTGACCGCCTGCCTGGCGTTCGGACCGAAGCTGGGAATGATCTCGCTCATGGGCGCCATGACACCGTTCTGGGAGACCGGCCGCCCCCTGTGGGCACGGGTCCGCAACAGCCTCCTGGTGGCCGCCGCGCTGACCGGCGCCATGTCGGCGGGGGTGCTCGTCGCTCCGTACCGCTGGGCGATCGTCCCGGCGAGCGTCGTGATCATCGTGGTGGTCGCCGTCCTCTACTACGCCTTCATGCTGACCCGTGGCCCGAGCCCGGTGATGATGTTCTACGCCGCCGTCCTGGGTACGTACTTCGGCGCCGACCCGGCGGTGGGCCGGCAGATGGTCGGCGTCACCGCCTTCGCGGCCCTGCTCGCCTCGGTCCTGTTGCTGGTCCCCCTGCTCTTCGCCCCGCGCGGTCCCGAGGAGCGCGCGGTCGCCGCCGCCCGCCGGGCCGTGGCCGAGTACCGCCTGACCGAGGCGGGCAGCCAGGCCGCGCGCCTGAGCCGGAACACCGCCTACCAGGCGGTCAACGGGGCGCGGCTGACTCTGCACTCCGCCTGGCCGGCCACGCGCGGGCAGCGTCATCAGGCGCTCGCCTCCGACCTGATGGAGACCAACCGGGCCCTCGCCGAGACCGTTCTGGACCGCCTCGGCGCCGACGCCCCGGCCGCCTCCGACCCTGGCATCGGCGCCGCGCCCGGCAGGCCGGGATGGCGCTACCTGCTCGGTCACGCCCTGCGCGGCAACTCGGTCGAGTGGTTCACCGCCTGGCGGATGGGACTGGCCGCGGGCATCGCCGGCGCCTTCAGCCTGGCCGTCGGCATCGGGCACCCCTACTGGGCCATCCTGACCGCCACCATCGTGATCAACCAGTGGATGGACCGGGTCGCCGCCACCCGGCGCGCCGCCCACCGCACCGTCGGCACCCTCCTCGGCGTCGGAGTCGTCTGGGGCGTCTTCAGCCTGCACCCCGGACCGTGGTGGACGGTCGTGGCGGTGGTCGTCTGCATGAGCGGCCAGTACCTGCTCTTCCCCCTGAACTACGCCCTGGCCCTGGTCGCCATCACGCCCATGGCTCTGCTCGCCGTCGGCCCGGGCGCCGGAGCCGGGGTCGCCGCCATCACCGCCGACCGTTTCACCGACACCTTCATCGGCGCCGCGACCGCCGTAGTGGTCACGTGGGGCACCAGCTGGACGTTCCCCCGCCGCCTCGTCCGCGCCCAGTCCGCACGCGCCGCCACCGCCATCGCCGAGGTCCGGCGCACCACCGCCGAGGGTGCGTCCTTCGCTCCCGAGGGCCGCCGCGCCCGTGTGGAGCTCCAGTACGAACTGATCCACCACCTCAGCGTCCTGGACCGGGCCGTCGCGGACGATCCGCGCCTCGCCGACCTCGCCCCGGCCGAGCACGAACTCGCCGACCAGGGGTACGCGGTGCTCGGCCAGGCCTGGCGGGGCGGCCTGGCGCGGCAGACGGCCTGAACGGGCGGGGTCACGCTCGAGCGAGTCCGTCGGCACGCTGCCGCGTTGCGTAGGCTCCTGCCGCGGTTGCTCACCGCAGAGGGCGACCACCTGCTTGCCCGTTGCCGCCGCGGCTGAGCCGCGGCGGCCAGATCCTTCCGCGGACCCGGCCCGGCCAGGTCAGCGGGCGGGGGCCGCGACCGCCGGGGTGCTCCCGATTCCGTAGGACGACAGCGCCGGCCGCCGGTGTGCCCAGGGACGCGCCCTCTCGTACGCGGCTGCCGCGCGGAGCACGGTTCCGTCCGCCAGATGGCGTCCGATCAGCTGGAGTCCCACGGGCAGGTCGTCGGGGGTGCGGCCCGCCGGGACGCTGGTCGCGGGGGCGCCGGTGAGGGAGGCCGGGTAATTGAAACCGATCCAGGCGGTGTCGCCGACGGTGCGGCCGGCGATGCGTTCGGGGCCGTGCACGCCGACGGGGAAGGGGGGCACGGCCGCCGTGGGGGTGATCAGGAGGTCGTACTCGGACATCAGCGCGGCCATGCGGTTGGTGAGTGCCTTGCGCGCGATGTTGGCGTCGGTGAGTTCCCGCGCCGTCCAGTCGCGCGTCATCCAGGCCACGAGGTGCGGGGACATGGCGGCACCGTACTGACCGACGAGGCGCCGCATGCCGGTCAGGTCGGTCTCGGCGGTGATGACGGCCTGGAATGCCTCGGCGGGGTCGCTCCAGCCGGGGTCGACCTGCTCCACGGTGCAGCCCAGCCCGCGGAAGACGGACACCGCCTCCTCGGCCACCGCGCGTACCGCCGGGTCGACCGCCAGATAGCCGAGATCCGGGCTGTAGGCGATGCGGAGCCCGGCGCATCCTTCCTCACGGCCGCGGCGGGCGGCAGCCGTCCAGTCGACGTCGTGGCAGGGGATGGAGTGCCGGTCGCGTGGATCGGGACCGGCGAGCACGGAGAGCATGAGCGCGGTGTCGGCGACCGTACGGGTCAGGACGCCCAGATGCTCGATGCTCTCCCAGCCCGAGGCGCCCGGCATGCGTTCGTCACGGCAGCCGGGCCAGACGGGCACCCTGCCCATCGACGGTTTGAAGCCGACCAGTTCGCAGAAGGCCCCGGGCACCCGCAGGGAGCATCCGCCGTCGCTGCCCAGCGCCACCGGTCCGAGGCCGGCGGCCACCGCTGCCGCCGATCCGGCGCTCGATCCGCCGGGAGTGAGGTCGGTTCGCCAGGGGTTGCGGCTGGTTGGGAAGAGCGGGTTGTGGCCCGCCGGGCTGTAGCCGAACTCTGTGGTGTTGGTCTTCCCCAGTACGACGGCTCCGGCCCCGGTGGAGCGCTCGACGACGATGTCGTCCTGGTCGGGGACGTGGTCGCGGTAGGCGGGCGATCCGAAGGTGGTGAGCAGCCCCGAGGTCGCGATCAGGTCCTTCACCCCGAGGGGTACGCCCGCCAGTGGGCCGGGGGTTCCGCCACGGGCCAGGCTGTCCGCCAGCAGGACCGCCCGTGCGCGGGCCTGTTCGGGGGCGGGGGTGCAGAACGCCCCGATCAGCGGGTTGATCTCCGCCATGCGGTCCAGCACGGCATCGACCAGTTCGACGGGCGAGAGCCTGCGGGCGGCCACGGCCGCGACGATCTCGGTGGCCGGGAGGAAGCAGAGGTCGTCGCGCTCTTCGCGGGTCACGGGGAGCCTTTCCGTACAGGGGTGAACGGCAGTGGTGGAAGGAGACGGCGGTGGGGTTCAGACGCGGGCGGGACCGGCAGCCTCGGCAACGGCTCCCCTGTCCCCCGCGTCCTCGTCCTTGGCGGCGGCCGCCACCGGGACACGGGCGGCAGTCCCCGTGGCGCGCCCGGCCAGGCGCAGTCGGGCCCCGTACACGAGTGCCGCCACCGCGAACCCGAGCACGGCGTCCACCGATCCCGGATACACCTGGTGGAGGACCCAGGCGGCGATCGCTCCGGCCGCCCAGGCGATCAGCGCGGGAAGGACGAACCCCGGCCCGTCCGCCGGGCGCGCTGCGTCGGCGGCCGTGCCGTCCGGGGCGGGGGCGGTGGCTCCGTCGGCGCCGCTGCCGCGCCGCGACCGCATCCGGTCCGCCGTCTGCCGCACGACCAGAACGGCGCCGATGGGCGGTACCAGAATGCCGAGGAGCTGGAGCCAGCTGACGATCGAGCTCCACACGCCGGTCAGCGCGACGACCGAACCGAGTACGCCGAGGACGACCACGAGCGGGCGCATCCGCAGGGGTGTCGTCCCGGACCATCCCAGCGCGGCGTTGTAGAGGCAGTGCGCCGCGACCGAGCCGAGGTTGGTGAGGGTGAAGAGCACGGCGAGCGCGGTGATCCACGCGCCGTGTCCGGCGAGCAGCCCGAGGTAGGAGCCGCCGTCGGTCTCCGGGGCGGCGGCGCTCCCGGTCGCGACGACCGCGCCGCCGACCAGGTAGGCGATGGTGTTGGTGAGGGGGAAGGCCGAGGCGGTGGCCCACACGGCCGAGCGGCCGTTCCGGCTCCAGCGGGTGAAGTCGGCGGTCATGGTCCCGGAGTCGACGAATCCGGCGACGACGATGCCCACGGCGGACCAGAAGGTGATGCCGTGGCCGTGGCCCTCGAAGGCGAGTGCCTGGGAGACGCTGGCGCCGTCGTCCGCCGCGTACCAGAAGGCGAGCGCAGCCGTGACGAGGAAGAGCGGCACACCCAGCAGGCCGACGGCGGACAGGGCGCGGATTCCGGCCGCGGTCAGGCCGATGTAGACGGCGGCGCCGAGGAGCGCACCCCACAGCGGAGCCCAGCCGAGGACCTGGTGCAGGGTCGTTCCGGTGAGGCCCACCTGGTAGGAGAACCAGCCGATGACCACGGTGGCGAGGAAGCCGGAGACCAGCGCCCGGCCGCGGGGCCCGAAGACCGCGGCGGCCTGCTGGGCGAAGCTGCGCCCGGTCCGTCCCGCGTGGTGGCTCAGGGCCCCCACGTAGGCGAAGAGGAGGAGGTTCCCGGTGAGGATCGCCCAGAAGCCCTGCTGGAGACCGAGGTTGTAGACGATCAGGCCGCCGAAGACGGCGTTGCCCAGGCACATGGGGAAGCCGGCCCACACCCCGGCCACGGAGAGCAGGCTCTTCCTGGCGTGGGCCGGTACGGCCGTGTGCTCGTACTCCTCGCCTGCGGTGCGGTGTTCACGGTCGGTCGCGGCAGCGGTGGCCATGCGGTGTCCCTTCGGGGGGTACGGACGGGGCGGGGGGCCGGGCCTGGGGCGTGGCGGCGGAGGGTGTCGTGCGCGAGGGCCGCAGCGCTCTCACACGGTCACCGGGCCTCCGCGACGGGGGCGCCCGGTGCGGTGGCGGACCGGGCCGTGGAAGCCGGGGCGGTTGGGCGGGCGAGGGTCGCCCAGTTCGCCACGAACGCGTAGACGGGGCCGAGCGCGTTCATCGCGACGACGCTCACCCATGCCGCCCAGACGTTGCCGTGGTCGTAGCCGAAGCCGCCGAAGTAGGTGGCGAAGAACGAGGCGAACCCGAGGAACATGCCCGGGACGAGCGAGATGGGCCTCAGGCGGCCCGCGTACATCAGCGCGGTGTTCAGCACCAGGATGACCGCGCCGAGCAGGGCGTTCTGGGCCATCCGGCCGCCGCCGACGTGCGGGGCGAGGTGCTGGTCGACCAGGACGATGGCCAGGGCGAAGGCCGAACCGACCGGCATGGCGGCCCACAGGCGGGTGGCGTTGGCGAGGCTGGCTCCGCCCATGAGGTGCAGTCCCGCCCAGGAGATGAAGATCGCCCAGGGCGGCAGGTTCAGCGCGGTACCGCCGACGAAGGCTGTGGTCGCGGCGAGAACGGACGCGGTGATCTCGTGCGGAATGCGTTCACTCATGGCGTGCTCCTGACACGATGGAGGGGGACAGGGTGTGGCGCGCGGGATGCGCCCGGGGACGGGCACCCCCGCCGGGGCGGTGGCCGGGAACGGTACGTACGGCCGGGCGCGAGCGGGCGCTCGGCCGCGGCGAGGGACTCAGGCGGCCCGGACCCGCCGGGCGGCGGCCGTACCGCCGAAGGCGCCGGACACGTCGGACACCTCGGGATCGGGTACGTCGAGGAGTTCGGTCGTACGGACGGTACGGGCGACGACGCGGCCGCGCTTGACGACCAGCCGCCGGTCCGGACGGTCGGTCAGCACGTCCGCGTGCCGGCGGGTGCCGAGGACCACCAGGTCCGCACGGGCGCCGGGGTGGATTCCGTAGCCGTCGTGGACTCCGGTGACGCGGGCGGCCTCCGTGGTCGCCATGGAGAGGATCCGCGCGGTGTCGGACGGACTTCCCATGTGGCAGGTCTGCGCGAGCAGCAGGCCGATGTCGAGCATGTCGGCGTTGCCGAAGGGAGTGAAGGCGTTGCGGACGTTGTTGGAGGAGTACGCGGTGACCACCCCGCCGTCCAGCAGTTCGCGCACCGGGGTCACCCCTCGGCGCACGGCACCGGCGTCACCGCGCCCTCCGATGTGCAGGTCGGTCGCGGGCAGCGCGACGACCGCGACCCCCGCCTCCGCGAGCAGGGCGACGACCTCGGCCCGCTCGGCGGGCGGGCAGGCCGCGAGCGAGGTGACATGGCCGAGCGCCACCCGGCCGCCGAGGCCGTGCCTGCGGGTCGCCTCCGCGATCGCCCCGGCCAGGGCGAAGCGCCCGTCGGTGGTGTCGTCGGCGAAGTCCGCGTGCAGGTCCGCCGGCACCCCGAATTCGACGGCGAGGCCGAGCACGGTGTCGATGTGGCGGCGGGAGGCGTCAAGGTCCGCCTCGTTGTATGCACATCCACCGATGACGTCCGCGCCCCGCCGGAGCGACTCCCTCAGCAGGTCGTAGGTGCCCGGCGCCCGCTCGATGCCCTCCTGCGGAAAGGCGACGACCTGGAGGTCCACCAAGTGCCTCTGCGAGTCCCTGAGTTCGAGCATGACGTCGAGGCCGGTCAGGCCGCCGATCGGATCGACGTCCGGATGCGCGCGGATCAGGGTGGTGCCGTTGGCCACGGCCCACCGGAGCACCCGCAGCGCACGGGCACGGACCGACGCGTGGGTGAACTCGCGCTTGAGCCTGCCGGTGACCTCGATGGCCCCGGCCAGCGTCCCCTCCGGATTGGGGGCCACGCCGTCCAACAGGGCTTTGTCCAGGTGCAGATGGGGCTCGATGAAGCCGGGCACCACCATCAGCCCGTCGCAGTCGAAGGTCTCGCGGGCCACGGCCCCCGGGGCGGTCTCGCCCACCAGGGCGATCGTGCCGCCCGCTACGGCGATGTCCACCGGCGGGCGGCCCTCGGCGATCAGTGCGCGGCGCAGTACGAGGTCGTACACGGTTGTCCCCTTCTGACGGCCCGGAGGTCCGGAGCGGAGCCGACGTCATGGCGACGTCCAGAAGGTGTATACAGAGGGCGGGTTACGGCTTCCGACGCGTCACGTGACGCGGCCGTTTCCGACACCTCGCAGCGTCCCGCCGCCCCCGGCTGCGCGACGGGACGGCCGCGAGGGTGCGCGTCAGCGTCTGCCGCGCAGGCGGTATGCGGCCTGAGCACGTCTGATGTGGTCGGCCACCCGCTCACGGGCGGCGACCGGGTCACGCTCGCGCAGGGCCTCGACGATGGCCTCGTGCTCGGCCCAGGAGTCCGGTGCACGCCTGGGGAGTTCCACTGAATACACCCAGGAGATCTTGTAGCCGAGCTGGGCGACGAGGGCCGCCATGGTCGGGCTGCCCGAGGCCTCGGCCAGGACCTGGTGGAAGCGGGTGTTGAGGGCCGCGAGCCCGGACGACGAGCCGGCCTCCAGGATCTGCCGGGCCTCCGCGAGGAGCAGTTCGAGCGTCGCGAGGTGCACCGCGGTGCGGCGGCCGGCCGCGCGCTCGGCGCCGAACGGTTCGATGAGCAGCCGGATGCCCAGCAGGTCCTCGGCCTCCTCGTCGCTCAACTCGGCTACGAACGTGCCTCCGTAGGGGCGCGAATGCACGAACCCCTCGGATTCCAGGGTGCGCAGTGCCTCGCGTACGGGGATGCGCGAGACCCGGTACCGCGTCGCGAGCCGTTCTTCGGTGAGACGGTCCCCGGGCGTGAACACCCGGTTGATCACGTCGTTCCTGAGCGCGTCGCACACCGCCTGTCCCGTGTCCCGCCTCCGCACCGCGCCGACTTCGGCCATCGCTCCGCCTCTCGGGGTCCGGCCGGTGCGCACAGAGGTTAACCGGCCTGTAACGGGTGTATGCAAAGGTCAGCGCCATGAGCGTACTTCAGCCCCACGACGGCACGACCGAAGGTTCTTTCTACCTCGCCTCGGAACTCGGTACGACCGCCTGGGGGTTGCTCCCCAACGCGGCTTCCCGCCCCGTGCTCACCGTTGAGTCCGGCACCGTCGTGTGCCTCGACACGACGAGCCACGAGGGCATCCTTCCGGACCAGGGACGCGACCCGGTGAAGTTCTTCGCCGAAGCGGGCGTCCACGAGCGGGACGTTCTCCGTGACGCCGTCGAACTCGCCTCGTCCGCCGAGCCGTTCGACGCGGAGGTGCAGGGACCCCATGTGGTCACGGGCCCGGTCGCCGTCCGCGGCGCCCGCCCCGGCGACGTGCTGGAGGTCGAGGTGCTCCGGCTGCGGCGCCGCACCGACTACGGCGTGATCAGCAACCGGCACGGACGGGGGGCGCTTCCCGGCGAGTACCCCGTCCCCGCCCCGGGCCACGAGGAGGGCCTGCCGGTGCCGGCGGTCTCCCTGGTCGCCCACGTCGGCCCGGACGGCCGCGGCCGGCTCCCGGTCGGCGACGGACGGGACGTCCGCTTCCCGCTCGCCCCCTTCCTCGGCATCATGGGAGTGGCCCCCGCGACGGACGCGCCCGTCCACTCCGTCCCGCCCGGCGCGCACGGCGGGAACCTCGACATACGTCTCCTGGGCGAGGGGGCGCGCCTCTTCCTGCCGGTCCAGGTGGCGGGTGCGCTGTTCTACGCGGGCGACCCGCACTTCTCCCAGGGCGACGGGGAGGTCGCGCTCACCGCTTTCGAGGCGCCCCTGCGTGCCACGCTCCGGCTGACCCTGCACAGCGACGCGCCTGCCCGGCGGCTCGCGTCGCGGCTCGCGGGACCGTACGCGGAGACCGCGGACCACTACCTGGTCACCGGCCTGGACGAGGACCTCGACGAAGCCGTCCGCAAGGCCACCAGATCGGCCCTCACCTACCTGTCGGAGCGCTGTTCGCTGCCCGGGGCGGTGGCACTGGCGTACCTCAGCGCGGCGGTCGACCTGCGCATATCGCAGGTCGTCGACCGGGTGAAGGGCGTCCACGTCTGCCTGCCGAAGGCCGACCTCCATCCCCTGCTGACCGGCGCCGCCCCGTCCACGGAGCTGACACGATGACGTCCGTCCGCACCTCGCCCGCCACGGATCCCGCCCCGCTGCCGCTCATCGGGCCGTACGTTCCCTGGCTGCCCGCCCCCGACCTGCCCGGACCCGCGGCGGCCCACAGGCTTTCCGGTGCCCGGATCGCCGTCAAGGACGTCATCGACCTCGCGGGCGCCCCCACCGGCAACGGCCATCCCCTGCTGCTCGCCGACGCCGTACCCGCGGCACGTCACGCCGACTGCCTCGGCCGCCTGGTCGACGCCGGAGCCGTACCGGCGGGCAAGGCCCACACCGACGAGCTGGCCTACAGCCTGGGCGGCACCAACGCCCACTACGGCGCACCCGCCAACCCCGCGGCGCCGGGGCACCTGTGCGGCGGCTCCTCCAGCGGGACGGCCGCGGCCGTCGCCGGAGGGCTCGCCGACATCGGACTGGGCACCGACACCGCCGGTTCCATCCGGGTACCCGCCTCCTACTGCGGCCTGTACGGACTCCGCCCCAGCCACGCCCGCGCCGACCGTACGGGCATCAGCCCGTTGGCCCCCTCGTTCGACACCCCGGGAATCCTCACCCGCTCCCTGCCCCTGCTGCGCGACGCCGCGGCGGTCCTGCTGGCGGGCACGGAGGCCGACGACCGCCCGCCGCTCCGGATCCTGGCACCGGCCGACCTCTGGTCCCTGGCGACCGGTGAGGTCCGCGCGGCCCTGGCGCCCGCACTCGACCGGCTGGTCGGCGGACTCGGCCTGCCGGTCGACCGCGCCCCGCTCTTCGACGATCCGGCCCCGGTCCCGCACGCCGACGCCAGGGACGCCTTCAAGACGGTGCAGGCCGCCGAGGTGTGGCGGGCCCACGGCCCGTGGGTGACGCGGGCCCGCCCGGTCTTCGGCCCTCATGTCACCGAGCGGCTGCGCATCGCCGCAGGTGTGGACGCCGCGCGGGAGAAGGCCGCACGGGCGCGCGTGCTGGCCGTCGCGCAGTGGCTCGGCCGCCGCCTGGACGGTGCCGTGCTGGCGATCCCCGCCACCCCGACCCCGGCACCGGCCCACGCCGCCTCGTCCACGGCGGACCGCGACGCCCTCCTCGCGCTGACGTGCCTGGCGGGGCTGGGCGGACTGCCCGCCCTCACCGTCCCCGGCCCCCGCGTCGGAGGGCTGCCGGTGGGGCTCTGTCTGCTGACCGTCCCGGGCGGGGACGAGCGGCTCATCGCGGCGGGCACGGCGATGGAAGCCGGCCGCGCGTAGGGCACTCCGCGCGGATCAGGCCGGACCCTCGGGCGCGCCTCCGCGCCCGAGGGCCTGGGCGCGGAAGGCCGCCGGGGTGGCCCCCGTCCGCAGGCGGAAGAACTTGCTGAAGTCGCTCGCGTCCACGAAACCCAGCCTCCCGGCGACCTCCTTCGCCGGAAGGCGGCTGTGCTGGAGGAGGCGTTTGGCCTCCAGCAGGACCCGGTCGTCCACGAACTGCTTCGCCCCGGCTCCCGTCACCGCGCGCGTCGCCCGGGTCAGGGTGCGGGGGCTGTAGCCGAGCGCCGCGGCGTAGTCCTCGACCCGCCGGGTCGTCGCGTGGTCGCGCTCCACCGCGTCGTGGAACCGCCGGAACACCTCGCTCACCGGGCCGGGCCGGGGCGCCGCGCCCCGTACCGTCGCGAGCCGCAGGACCAGCACGGACACCAGGTGGCGCAGCACCTCGACGTGCGAGTCGAGCGGCAGGGTGGCCATCGCGCCGTACTCGTACGCGAGGTGGTCCAGCCCCCGGCCCAGCGCCTCCGCGTCCGTACCGGTGGGCAGCAGGGGTTCCTGCTGGTACGGGGGGTCCATGTGGGCGGCGGCGACGGTCGCCGGGGGCAGGAAGCCGCGCTGGAACAGGACGACCACGCCGTCCGCCGTCACCAGGTCCGTGCCGAACCGCTGCACCTGGCCGGGGCGGATCCAGATCCAGGAGCCGGGCGGCAGGTCGTGCTCCACGAAGTCCACCGCCATCCGCAGGGGGCGGGCGCGGACCGCGATCAGCTGGTGGAAGGCCGGGCGCAGGGGGGCGTACGGGTCGTTGCCGTGCCGCCGGGACCGGTCGTACAGCCCGCCGAGCTCGACCACCTCGACGCCGGTGGGCGCACCCACCCCGGCCGTGTAGTCGAGGTCCCGGACCTCAGGTTGTCCGTTTCTTCCCATCGTGAGTCCCGAGGGTACCGCCGCCCTCCGCGAAGTGGCTCCTAGCGTGGTTGTCACCGACCGCGCGGACGTTCGTGCAGGTCACCGACGTGCGAGGAGTGAGCGGTGCGGCTGATCGTGGGCATGACCGGAGCGACGGGGGCCGCGATCGGCGTGCGGCTGCTGGAGAATCTGGCGGAGCTGCCGGACGTGGAGACCCATCTCGTCCTGTCCCGTTGGGCGCGGGCCACGATCGAGCTGGAGACCGGCCGGCCGGTGGCCGAGGTGAACGCGCTCGCGGACGTGGTGCACAGCCCCGACGACCAGGGGGCGACCATCTCCTCCGGTTCGTTCCGTACCGACGGCATGGTGCTCGCGCCCTGCTCCATGAAGACCCTGGCGGGCATCCGGGCCGGCTACGCGGAAGGGCTGGTGGCCCGGGCCGCCGACGTCGTCCTCAAGGAGCGGCGCAGGCTGGTCCTGGTGCCGCGCGAGACCCCGCTGAGCGAGATCCACCTGGAGAACATGCTCGCGCTGGCCCGGATGGGCGTGCGGATCGTGCCGCCGATGCCCGCCTTCTACAACCACCCGCGGTCGGTGGACGACATCGTCGACCACATCACCGCCCGGATCCTCGACCAGTTCGACCTGCCCGCCCCGGCCGCCCGCCGCTGGGAGGGCATGCGCGCCGCACGCGCCGCCGCCGTGCGGACCGCGCCCTGAGGTCCCCGCACCGGTCCCCCGCGCCGCATTCCCCTATCCCAACCTCTTTTGGAGCCCCCCCATGGCCTACGACGATCTGCGCAGCTTCCTCGCCACGCTGGAGAAGGAGGGACAACTCCTGCGCATCACCGAGGAGGTGCTGCCGGAGCCGGATCTGGCGGCGGCGGCGAACGCCACGGGGCGCATCGGCGAGAACGCCCCGGCCCTGTACTTCGACAACGTCACCGGCTTCACCGACGCCCGGATCGCGATGAACGTGCACGGTTCCTGGGCCAACCACGCCCTCGCGCTGGGCCTGCCGAAGAACACCCCGGTCAAGGAGCAGGTGGAGACCTTCGCAGCCCGCTGGGACGCCTTCCCGGTCGCCCCGGAACGCCGCGAGGACGCGCCCTGGCGAGACAACACGCAGGAGGGCGCGGACGTCGACCTCTTCTCCGTGCTTCCGCTGTTCCGTCTGAACGACGGCGACGGCGGGTTCTACCTCGACAAGGCGGCCGTGGTCTCCCGCGACCCGGAGGACCCGGACGACTTCGGCAAGCAGAACGTCGGTACGTACCGCATCCAGGTCATCGGCGCCGACCGGCTTGCCTTCCAGCCCGTCCCGATGCACGACATCGCCCAGCACCTGCGCAAGGCGGAGGAGAAGGGTGAGGATCTGCCGATCGCGATCACCCTGGGCAACGACCCGGTGATCACCGTGGTGGCCGGTATGCCGATGGCGTACGACCGGAGCGAGTACGAGATGGCGGGCGCCCTGCGCGGCGCTCCGGCCCCCATCGCCACCGCGCCGCTGACCGGCTTCGACGTGCCCTGGGGCAGCGAGGTCGTCATCGAGGGCGTCATCGAGTCCCGCAAGCGACAGATCGAGGGCCCCTTCGGCGAGTTCACCGGTCATTACTCGGGCGGGCGCCGCATGCCGGTCATCCGCGTGGACCGCGTTTCATACCGCACCGACCCCGTCTTCGAGTCCCTCTACCTGGGCATGCCGTGGACCGAGGTCGACTACCTGGTGGGGCCCAACACCTGCGTCCCGCTGCTGAAGCAGCTGCGTGCCGAGTTCCCCGAGGTGCAGGCCGTCAACGCCATGTACACGCACGGCCTGATGGTCATCATCTCCACGGCCAAGCGGTACGGAGGCTTCGCCAAGGCCGTCGGCATGCGGGCGATGACGACACCGCACGGCCTGGGATACGTGGCCCAGGTGATCCTGGTGGACGAGGATGTCGACCCGTTCAACCTGCCGCAGGTCCTGTGGTCGATGTCGGCGAAGGTCAACCCCAGGGACGATGTGGTCGTCATCCCCAACCTGTCCGTCCTGGAGCTGGCACCCGCCGCCCAGCCGGCCGGCATCACCAGCAAGATGATCATCGACGCGACGACGCCGGTCTCCCCCGACGTACGCGGCAACTTCTCCACCCCGGCCAAGGACCTGCCGGAGACCAAGGAGTGGGCGGCGAAGCTCCAGAAGCTGATCGCGTCCCGCGGCTGACCCGCGCGGCCCCGCCGACCACCGTTCCCCTCCCCCGGAAGGACCTGTCGTGAACTCCCCCGCCATCTGCCCCCGTTGTGCCTTCGAGACGGTCGGCAGGCTCGCCACCTCGCCCGTGCCCGGTGTCTGGGACGTACTCCAGTGCGGCCGGTGCCTCTACACCTGGCGCACCACCGAACCGGCCCGCCGCACTCAACGCGACGCCTACCCGGCGCAGTTCAGGATGACCCTCGCGGACATCGAGAACGCCATCGAGGTCCCGGCGGTCCCGCCGCTGCGCACCACAGGCTGACGCCCCGTCCGGCCACGCGGGACTCGTCGTCCCGGCCGCGCGCGTCGCGCGCCCCGGGGCGCGTCCTGCGGGCGGCACCCCTCAGGCCTGCTCCAGCGCCTCCAGCACCACGCGTTCGCACAGTTCGTGGGTGGCCAGCGCGTCGCGTGCGCTGAGCGTCACGCCGTCGCGCACGGCGTCGAGGAACGAGGTGACGCAGCTCTCGATGCCGCGCTGGCGGGCGACGGACACCCAGTCGCCCCGCCTGCGGAGGCTGGGCCGGCCCTCGTGGTCGATGACGTCCGCGAGGTTGAGGACCTGGCGTTTGCTGTCCTGGCCGGAGACTTCGAGGATCTCCTCGGTGGAACCGCCCCGGCGGTTCATCATGCCCAGGGCGGTGAAGCCGTCGCCGGAGAGCTCGAGGACGACGTGGTGCATCAGCCCGTCGGCGATCCTGGCGCGCACGGAGACCCGGTCGACGGGGCCAGGCACCAGGAAGCGCAGGGTGTCCACGACGTGGATGAAGTCGTCGAGCACCATCGTCCGGGGGTCCTCGGGCAGCCCCACCCGGTTCTTCTGCAGCAGGATCAGCTCACGCGGGTGGTCGGCGCACTGCGCGTACCCGGGGGCGAGGCGGCGGTTGAAGCCCACCGCGAGACTCGTACCGCGTTCCTCGGCGAGCTCCACCAGCCGGGTGGAGTCGGCGAGTTCGTACGCGAGCGGCTTGTCGACGTAGGTGGGGACGCCCGCTTCCAGCAGCCGGGTGGTGATCTCCGGGTGGACGGACGTCGGGGCGTGGACGAACGCGGCGTCGAGATCCTGCTCCAGCAGCGCGTCCAGCGTGGCGTGGCACCGCGCCGCGGGAATCCGGTACGCGGCGGCGACTCCGTCCAGCGTGGCGGGAGTCCGGGTCTGGAGGTGCAGTTCGATCCCCGGCAGAGCGGTGAGCACGGGCAGATAGGCCTTCTGCGCGATGTCGCCGAGTCCGATGCAGCCGACCTTCACGAAAAACTCCCTCACTGTGCGGTGCGCCCGTCCTTGATCCCGGCAGCATACGGGCGCGGCCGGGGCGGCAGTCACGGCGAGGGCCGACCGAGCGCACCGCGGGCTCCGCCGTAGCGCGATGATCGTTCCGCCGTACGAACGGGCGCCGGTCCGCACCGCGCTGACCGGGTCACTCGTGCGGGGCATTTGGCGCGTACGGACTCCCGCTGCGCGCCGACCGCCCGCAGAGTTACCGGGTGCAACGAACCAGAATGACCGTGGCCGCTCTCGTGGGGGTGGCTGTCGCCACCGTGTCCGGCTGTGTGACGGTCAACCCCGGTGGTCCGGGGACGCCGCCGCCACCGCCCCCGTCGAGCGGCTCCGTGCGGGGGGTGGAGCCCCAGATCGGCCAGCCTCCCGCCCGCGAGGCGCTGGACGCCGTGCCCGACGCCTCCCCGTCCGCGCCCGCCCCGGCGGACGCGGCGCCGGCTCCTGTGTCCCGGCCGCACGTGCCACCGCCGGGCGGGGCCCCTCCGGCCGCCCACCCCCCGCCGCGCCCGCCCGTCCGGCTCCCCACCCTGACGGTGTCCGGCCTGCCCCGGGTACCGGCCTCCGGCAAGGGCGTCTGCGCACTCGGTCGCGGCTACGGGGGGTGGTCCGCCGGGAGCCCGCAGTCCCGGATCTGCGACCAGACGTACGGCCACTGAGACGGCCGGTCCGCTCCGCACCGCGCCCACCCACGACGGGCCCGGTGCGTACGGCTCAGCGTGGTCGGCCGAGCCGTGTCTCCAGCCGGTCGATGGCGGTCCGGACGCCGTTGCCCCGGCCCCCGTCGGGGAGCGCGTCCGCCGCCTGCCTGGCGCGGTCCAGGTGGTGGCGGGCGACCTCGGGGCGGCGCAGCTTGAGGTAGTCCGCGGCGAGGCCGAGGTGCAGCGCCGGAGAGAACGCGTGCAGCGCGAGGACGTCCCGGTGCGGGGCCGGCCGCTCGCCGGTCAGCCCTTCGGCCGCCGCGTTCATCGCGCGCAGGTCCCAGGCAAGCTCGTCGGCGGGGTCGTCCTGGGTGTCGGCCATGTAGTGCGCGAGGGTGCAGCGGTGCAGCGCGTCGCCGTCCTCGCCCAGCTCGGACCAGAGAGCGGCGAAGCGGTTGCGGGCCTCTTCACGGTCCCCGCCGTGCAGGAGCATGACCGCCTGGCCGATCCGGGTGCCGACGGCGTCCGTCGACGACTGCTGCTGCTCGGCCACGGCGGCCTCCCTCGTGCGGGTGTGCGGCAACGGGGGCCGCGGTGCGGGAGCGGGCCCTGCACGGGTGCGGGACGGGGCGGGCGCGGACCCGGAGCCTTCCGGCGGGGCGTGCCGGACCGGGCTCCGGTGACGGGACAGACCCTAGCGGCACTGGTGCGCGATCGCGCTCAGGCGCGGCAGGACGGTCCGCCGGGCCTGCCTGCCGTACCCGTGTCCGTACGGGCGGAGGCACGGGTACGGACCCGGGTGCGGGATCAGCCGAGGTCGGGGATGCGCCAGTCGATGGGGTCGTGGCCCTGGGCGGCGACGGCCTCATTGATCTGGCTGAAGGGCCGGGACCCGAAGAACCTCTTCGCGGAGAGCGGCGAGGGGTGCGCGCCCTTCACGACCACGTGGCGCGACTCGTCGATGAGCGGGAGCTTCTTCTGCGCGTAGTTTCCCCAGAGGACGAACACGGCGGGCTCGGGGCGCTCGGCCACCGCGCGGATCACCGCGTCGGTGATCTTCTCCCAGCCCTTGCCCTTGTGCGAGTTGGCCTCGCCGGCCCGCACGGTCAGGACGGCGTTGAGCAGCAGGACGCCCTGTTCGGCCCAGGGCATGAGGTAGCCGTTGTCCGGGACGGGGAGGCCCAGCTCTTCCTGCATCTCCTTGTAGATGTTGCGCAGCGAGGGCGGCGTCCTGACGCCGGGCCGCACGGAGAAGCAGAGCCCGTGGCCCTGGCCCTCGCCGTGGTAGGGGTCCTGGCCGAGGACGAGCACCTTCACCCGGTCGTAGGGCGTGGCATCCAGAGCGGCGAAGACCTGGTCACGCGGCGGGTACACCGGTCCCTTGGCGCGCTCCTCCTCGACGAAGTCCGCAAGCTCCTTCACGTACGGCTTCTGCATCTCGTCGCCGAGGACGCCGCGCCAGGATTCGGGCAGCAGCAGGTCGGTGTCGGTCACGTCCACAACCTCCGGAAAGCAATCGGTTCTTGGGAAAGAACCTACCCGGCCCCTCTGACAGCGGGCCGGGGTGCCCCGTTCGCCCGTCTACCAGCTGGCCTTGCGGTACAGCTCCCACATCTGCATGACCGTCTGCGGGTCGAGCGCGCGCTCGCCGCCGCCTATGTCCTCGCCGGCCGCGATGTAGAGCTTGCCCTGCCAGAGCGGCAGCAACGGGATGTCCTTGACCATGAGCTGCTGGGCCTCGGCGAACTGCTTGCTGACCGCGCCGCGGTCGCTCTCCTTGCGCGAGGAGGGCAGGAGCTGGTCGGTGATCTTCTTGTTGACGTACATGCCGCCGGTGGCGCTCTCCTTGCCGACGAAGGGCGCGATGAAATTGTCGGGGTCCGGGAAGTCGGGGAACCAGCCGCGCCCGAAGACCGGGTACTCGCCCTTGTTGAAGCCCTCCTGGAACTTGGTCCAGGGCGCGCTGCGCAGAGTGATCTTGAAGAGGCCGGACTTCTCCAGCTGCCGCTTGATCTCCTCGAACTCGGGTCCGGTCGAGGAACCGTAGCGGTCCGTGGTGTACCAGAACGTCATCTCGACCGGCTCCGTGATCCCGGCGTCGGTGAGCACCTCCCTGGCCTTCTTCGCGTCGGGGTCCCCGAAGGTGTCGAAGAAGCTGGTGGTGTGGGCGGCGATGCCCTTCGGCACGATGGAGTAGAGGGGCTCGGCGGTGCCCTGGTAGACCTTGGCGACGAGCGCGTCCCGGTCCACGAGACGGGCGATGGCCTCGCGCACGGCCGGCTTGCCGGCGACCGGGTCCTTCGGGTTGAAGACGAGGAAGCGGATGTCGGCGCCCACGGACTCGACGAGCTGGAGGCCCTTGTCCTTCTCCTCCTTGCCGCTCTGCAGGCCGATCACCTCGTCGGCGGTGAGGCCGCGGTAGGTGGCGTCGATCTTGTCGTCCCTCAGCGCCGCGACCATCTCGTCGGACTTCGCGTAGTACCGGATGGTGACGGAGTCGTTCTTGCGGTTCGCGAAGCCCTTGTAACTGTCGTTCTTCTTCAGTTCCGCGACGGTGTGGGGCTCGTAGTGGTCGAGGACGTACGGCCCCGAGCCGGTGACCCCGTTGCCGGTGCGGAGTTTGTCCTTGGGGTACTGCTTCGGCGCGACGATCGACATGGCCGGGGTGGCGAGGACGAAGGGGAAGGTGGCGTCGGACTTCTTCAGGTGGAAGATGACCAGGTCGTCGCCCTTGGTCTCCACCCGGTCGAGCGAGCCCAGCAGGCCGAGCGGGCCGCCCTTGGCCTTGATCGCCACGATCCGGTCGATGGAGTACTTGACCGCCTCGGCGTCGAGCGTCTCGCCGTCCGAGAACTTCAGGCCGCTGTGGAGTGTGCAGCGGTAGGCCATGCTCGTGGAGTCGGTGAAGACGCAGTCGGCCGCGTCGGGCTGGGGCTTCGTGCTTCCGGTGGGGAAGGACACCAGCGTCTGGAAGACGTTGCGCATCAGCTCCCAGGAGTTGTCCCAGGCCGCGGCAGGGTCCAGGGTCGAGGGCGAGCTGGTCGTCCCGACCGAGATGTGCTGGTCGACGTCGGATCCGCCGCTGGAGAACGCGCTGCAGCCGGCGACGAGTGACAGGGATGCTAGGGCTGCAGCAGCCTGCAGACTGGCCCGGTAGAACACGTGCACGCTCCTCGATCAGCCATGGGTCGGCAGACCATACCGCAGTGCCCCACCGGGCCAATCACCAGGCCCGGCGGGGCACTTGCGTCAATCGGGGCGAACCGTGGCAGGCTGTTCAGCCCACTCCGGCATTCAGGAAGATTCCCCCGTCGATCACGAGCGTCTGCCCGGTGATCCAGCCCGCCTGCTCCGAGGTCAGGAAGGCGGCGGCCCCGCCGATGTCCTCCGGAACTCCCAGTCGGGCCATGGGATATGCGGCGATCACCTCGGCCTCGCGGCCCTCGTACAGCGCCTCGGCGAACTTGGTCTTGACGACGGCCGGGGCGATCGCGTTGACCCGGACGACCGGCGCGAACTCGTGGGCCAGCTGGAGCGTCAGGTTGACCATGGCGGCCTTGCTCATCCCGTACGCACCGATGAAGGGCGACGCGGAAATCCCGGCCACCGAAGCGATGTTGACGATCGATCCGCCGTTCTGCGCCTGCCACGCCTTCCAGGTCTGCTGGGCGAACCCGAGCGCCGAGATCACGTTGGTCTCGAAGACCTTGCGCGCGACGTTGAGGTCGAGCTCGGCCATGGGACCGAACACCGGGTTCGTTCCGGCGTTGTTGACGAGGTGGTCGACCCGGCCGAAGGCCTCCATGGTGCGCTCGACGGCCTCCGCCTGGTGCGCCTCGTCGTGCGCCTTGCCGGCGACACCGATCACGCGGTCGGAGCCGAGGCGCTCGACGGCGGCCTTGAGCGCCTCCTCGCCGCGGCCCGTGATGCAGACCCGGTCGCCGCGGGCCACGAGCGCCTCGGCGACGCCGTACCCGATGCCCCGGCTCGCGCCGGTGACGAGCGCGACCTTTCCGCTGTCCTGCACAGTCATGATGTCCCTCGTCCTTCGGGTCAGTTGAGCGGGCCGCCGGCGACGTACAGCACCTGGCCGGAGACGAAGCCCGCGTCGTCGCCGGTGAAGAAGGAGATGGCGTTGGCGATGTCGTCGGGGCGCCCGACGCGCTGCACGGGGATCTGCGTGGCGGCGGCGGCCTGGAACTCCTCGAAGCCCATCCCGACGCGGGCCGCGGTCTGGGCGGTCATCTCCGTCACGATGAAGCCGGGCGCGACGGCGTTGGCGGTGATGCCGAACTTGCCGAGCTCGATGGCGAGGGTCTTGGTGAAGCCCTGGAGACCGGCCTTGACGGCCGAGTAGTTGGCCTGGCCGCGGTTGCCGAGCGCCGAGGAGGAGGAGAGCGAGACGATACGCCCGAACTTGGCGTCCACCATGTGCTTCTGGACGGCCTTGGCCATCAGGAACGCACCCTTGAGGTGGACGTTCATCACGATGTCCCAGTCGGACTCGCTCATCTTGAAGAGCAGGTTGTCGCGGAGCACGCCCGCGTTGTTGACCAGGATCGTCGGCGCACCGAGCTCGGCGACGACGCGCGCGACGGCGGCCTCCACCTGCGCGGCGTCCGACACGTCGCAGCCGACGGCGAGCGCCCGGCCACCGGCGGCGGTGATCTTCCCGACGGTCTCCTTGCAGGCGGCCTCGTCGAGGTCGAGTACGGCCACGGCGCGGCCCTCGGCCGCCAGGCGCACGGCGGTCGCGGCCCCAATGCCTCGCGCCGCTCCCGTCACGATGGCGACACGCTGCTCGGTGGTGGACATGCTGGGTTCTCCTCGCCGTTGGATCGCGGCCCAGCCGACACCGGCAATGCCACCGCACCGGACACTCCGAGTACGGCCCCGTTGACTGAGCAAGCGCTTAGTACTGTTGTGGTTGCGACGCTAGAAGCCCTGGCACTCGGTGTCAACGGCCACGACAGGCAGGGGTGCATGTCACACCCGAAGGAGATGCGGGAGGGGCTGTCCACGAAGGTTCGTGGACAGCCCCTCCCGCACGCGCGGGCGCGGATCGCTCAGCGGACGAGCAGGCCGAGCAGGCGCTCGACCTCGGCCTCCGGGTCCAGCGTCAGGCCGGTGTGCACGGGGCCCGGCTGTACGACGGTGGAGCGGGGGGCGATCAGCCAGCGGAACCGCCGTCCGGCGTCGTCCCCGGCCGCCTGACCGGCCGCGTCGCCGCCGCCGCAGACGTTCTCCACCGCCCGCAGCGCGGCCCGTACGCCGATGATGTCGGCGGCGGGGTCGAGCGCCCTCAGCTTGCTCTCGTCGAGGTGGGTACGGGCGGCGACGAAGGAGTGCGCCCGGCTGTAGACGAGCACCCCGGCGTTGAAGCACTCCCCTCGCTCGACGCGCGGGACGACGCGCAGCAGCGCGTACTCGAAGACCTCGCGCGTGCTCATCGGGTCTCGTCCTTCTCCGTGGGGTGGAGGCTCGTCGCCTGGGTCCTCGGGGCGAGGCGGTCGGCGAGCCAGCCGGGGGCCTTGGACGGGCCGGTCGGCGCCGGGGCGTCCATGACGATGCGCTCGTGGATGGTGGCGGCACGGGCCAGCAGGGGCGCCATGTACGCGCGCCGCAGTTCGTCCGTCGAGTCGAACCCGGGCTCGCCGAGGAGCCACTCGTCGGGCACCTGGGCCGTCACCTCGGTGAGCAGCTCCTCGGTGACCAGCGGGGCGAGCGCGGTGGCGGCCGCCGCGACGTCCGGACCGGTGGGCGCCAGTACGTGGTCGGAGGCGTTGTACGGCTTGGCCGCGGAAGCCTGGGCGCCCGGCCAGTTGTGGTGCCAGATCATCGTGGCACCGTGGTCGATCAGCCAGACGTCACCGTGCCAGACCAGCATGTTGGGGTTGCGCCAGGACCGGTCGACGTTGTTGATCAGCGCGTCGAACCAGACGATCCGCCCGGCTTCCGCCGGGTCGACGTGGTACGCGAGCGGGTCGAAGCCCAGGGAACCGGGAAGGTAGTCCATCCCGAGGTTCAGCCCGCCGCTCGCCTTGAGCAGCTCCTGTACCTCCTGGTCGGGCTCGCCGAGCCCGATGACCGGGTCGAGCTGCATGGTCACGAGCTCCGGCACCCGCAGCCCGAGGCGTCGGCCGAGCTCCCCGCAGATGACCTCCGCGACCAGGGTCTTCCGCCCCTGGCCCGCCCCGGTGAACTTCATGACGTACGTACCGAGGTCGTCGGCCTCGACGATCCCGGGGAGCGATCCGCCCTCACGCAGGGGCGTGACGTAGCGGGTCGCTACTACCTCTTCCAGCACTTTCCCAGGCCACCCATCTTTTCGACCTTGCAATCCCCGGAATCTCTCCGGGGGTGCAGCGGGGAGACCAGCCGACCGACGACGCCGGGGAGGATCTCGGGAGTTTCGGCCGGCACGCCGTCCTCCCCCGCTTCCCGGGCAGTCCGCGGATGGCACCGCGCCCGTTGCTGCCGGCCTCCGGCAATGAAGTGAGCATAGTAACTCAGGGTGATCGATGGGGGTGGGTGTCCAGGCCCTGGCCCGGATCGACCGGAACAGTCTTCCTTCCGGCCGGCGGCGGGCGGCAGGGGCGCGGCGGACGACGCCGGCCGCCGGGATGCTGTCGCACATCCGGCGGCCGGCGGATCGGGCGGGTTACTTCAGCGCGTGCGCGGCGGCCTGGGCAAGGGTGCTCGCCGCTTCGGAACGCTCCGCCTTGGTCGACTTCTTGTCCGCCAGCACCTTGGCGGCCCCGGTGAGGACCTTCTTGCCGGGCCTGCGCGACGACTTGGCCGGAGTCTGGGCCAGGGCACTGCCAGCGGCGCTCTTCTCGGACTTCGTCCGCTTCTTGGCGCCCACGGTCTTGCCCGCGGCGGAGGCCGGTCCGGGTTTGGTCGCCTTCGCTCCTGCCGCGCCCGCCTTGCCGGAGGTCTGCGACAGCGCGCTGGCGGCGGCCGTCCTGCCGCTCTTCGACTTGCCGCCCTTGGCCGCCCGGCCTGCCGCGGAGGCCGCCTTGGGGTGCGTGGTACCGGATGCCTTCGTCTTCGCCATGGGGCTCTCCATGCTCGTCCGTCGGTTTCTGTCCTTCCCGTCGGCTACCCGAACTTCCCCGCATGGAACGGCCGAAGGCGGAACTCCCCGGTCGCGGTCGGGCACCGCCCTCCCGTCGGCGGCCCCGGCAGTCCCGGCGTCCGTACGTACGACTGTCCATCCGTACGACCGTCCGTACGACCGTCCGTCCGTCCGTCCGTACGACCGTCCACGGCGGTTCGCCCCGAAGACGCACCGCGGTGCGCCCGTCCGCATCCTGTACGGTCGCTCGCGGTTCTCCTGGCGAAGGGGGCAACTCTCCGCTGGTCCTCTCCTCCGGGCGAGAGCCGGTCGGCTCCCGGGGCCCTGCTGCCCGGGGCGCGCTCTCGGGGGCCGGACACGTGGCCCGCTCCACGCGTCCGCCCCTCCCGGGCAGCTTGCCGACGCTGACACGGTCCTGCCGCCCGCCACGGGGCCGGTGGTTCAGACGCGGGTCGCGTCGAATGCGAGGAAGTCGTCGATGTCGAGCTTGCGCATGACGAAGCCGACCGACGGGGCCAGGTCGGCTCGGGCCTCCGGGCCGCGCCTGCGGGGCCGGCTGATCGTGTAGCGGTGCCCGCCCCGGCTGATCACTCCTCCCTGTGCGGCAAGGATGTTCAGTGCCCAGTCCGCGTTCGGCGTGTAGGCGAGACCGACGATGAACCCCGTACCGCTCCGGAACGCCTGAACCGGCGTGTCGAAGGGGGTGCCGCTGCGGCGGCCGCGGTGGTGCAGGACGGCGAGCGGCGGGACCCGGCGCGCGAGCGGCCTCAGGACGGGGTTGAAGTACTTCGGGAACCTGGAGAACCGGGTGAGGACGGGCATGTTCTTCCTTCCCTCCCGTGTGGGGAGCACCGACACCCCCGCGCGTCCCGGGCAGGATCAGCGGCACACCGCGCCCGCTTCCACGCTATCGCCGACGCGTCCCGCGCGCTCCGCCGACCGGCGTGCCCCGTACGGCCGGCGCTGCCCCCGGCCGCCGCTCCCGCGACCGGATGCGGTACGAAGTCAGGTGTGAACGAAGAGACCCGACCCGCGACCGTTCGCGTGTTCATCGCCCTCGCCCCGCCCGACCACGCCAAGGAGGAGCTCGCCCGGGAGCTGCGCCCCGCCTACGGCACGTACCCGCGGATGCGGTGGAACCGGGTCGAGGACTGGCACATCACCCTGGCGTTTCTCGGCGAGCTCCCGGCGGAGACGGTTCCGGGGCTGCGCCCGCTCCTCGCGGGCCTCGCGGCGGTCCACCGGGCGCCCCGGCTGGCGCTGCGGGGCAGCGGGAGCTTCGACGACCGGGTGCTGTGGAGCGGGATCGGCGGGGACCTCGACGAGCTGCACGGGCTCGCCGCCGCTGTGCGGACCGCCGTCCGGGAGCACGGTGTCGACTTCGTGGAGCGGACCTTCCGGCCCCATCTGACCCTGGCCCGGGCCCGTCGGGGCGATCTGACCTCTGCGGCTGAGATCGCGGCGGGGCTCGCCGGGTTCAGCGGCGGCGCGTGGCCTGCGGCCCGTCTGCATCTGGTCGGCAGCAACGCGGGCCGCAGCAGCGGGCCGATCCACTACCGCGACATCGAGGCGTGGCCCCTGGGCGGCCGGCGGGCGACGGCGCCGGACACGGGGACCGTCTGACGCACACCTCCGACGCACACCTCCGACGCACACCTCCGACGCACGCCCCGGCCCCGGCGCCCCCGTGCGCCGGGGTCACCTTCGCCACTTCGAAAGCGGCGCCCGGGCCGGTCCCGTAGACTTCGAACGCTCGCCGGTGGGCTGGTCAAAGCCACCTGTGACAAGGATTGTTGATGATGCGTCAGGAGTGGGGAACGGGACGGGCGAGGCCGTTGTGAACGGTGTGGACGGCGGCCACGGCGTGCGGGACACGCCGGACCACCGGGCCCGTCAGTACGGGGGAACGGGACCGCTCGCGGGCCGGATCGGCGGCGCGGGACGGCCCGTTGGAGATGCGCGTCGTTCACAAGGAGTGTGCAATGCCATCAGTCATCGTGGGCCGGACGGGCCCCTTCGCCGGTCAGAGCGTGGTCCTGGGCACCGCTCCCCTGACGTTCGGGCGCAAGGGTGACAACGGGGTCGTGATCGTCAGCCCCAGCGCCTCCCGTCTGCACGCCGAGATCGTCAAGGAGGACGGCGCCTACGTCCTCCACGACCGCGACAGCAGGAACGGCACGTTCGTCAACGACCAGCGCGTCACCCGTCACGTGCTGCGCCCGAACGACTGCGTGCGCATCGGTGACGAAACCTTCCTCTTCGAGGCGCAGGACGTCATGGAGACGGTCATCGACCTCTCCCAGCTGCATCTCCCCCGGCTGAACGCGGCGGCGAACCCCGGCACTCTGCGGGTCACGGTCACCGGCGGCGGTCCGGTGGGGCTCGCCTTCGCGCTGGCCCTGGAGGAGGCGCTGAGCGGGCGGGTGGCGATCACCGTCTACGACGGGCGGTGGACCCGCAAGGGTTCCGAGGTCGTCTGGAAGGACGAGTCCCAGGGCAACATCCGCCGCCAGCAGGTCGTCACGGTCCAGAGCCGGCAGTACCTCGCACTCTCCGAGGAGGTACGCGCGGCACTGTTCGGCGACGACAGCGCGTACTCGGAGATGTGGCCGGTGGGACCGGACTCCGTCGACGGCCGCCCGCCCCGCAACATCAGGATCGCCTACATCGAGGACCGGCTCCTCGCCCTGGCGAACACGCGGCCGGCGATCCAGCTCGTCCCGCACCGCTTCGACCCGGTGGAGCGGCGGAGCCGGCTCGCCCAGGAGCATGTCCTGGTGATCGGGGAAGGCGGGCGCTCCCGCACCCGCGACCACTTCGCGGACCGTTTCGGAACGGCCGACTCGTCCATCTACTCCCTCGACGGCGAGCACCTCCAGGACGTGGTGCTGGGGCTGCGGGTCAAGTCGCGCCTGTCGGACCCGATGAGTGTGCTGCTGACCGTGTCGCAGAACCGATTCCTGCTCAACTCGCTGAGAGGCGAGGGTTTCCTGAACATGCGGCTCACCCGCGAGGAGGCCAAGGGCGTGATCGGGATCGACCCGGTCCGCCAGGTCTTCGAGCAGTGCATCGCGGCGCGCCCCTGCCTGATGAGCCGCGAGGAGGACAACGAGTTCCGCTGCTCGACGCACGGAACGCTCTTCCTGCCCGCCCTGCTGCGCAGTTCGCCCCTGTGGAAGGAGATCCGGCAGGGCCTGAACCTGTTCGGCGTGGCCGAGGACGATCTCTCCGCGATCACGTCCTTCCGGCTGGACATGGTGCAGCGCCCCCGGTTCACGGCGCAGCTCAGCCGCCCGACCGCGACGACCCCGGGCACGTACGGCTTCCTGCTGGGCGACGCCGCCAACGCCATCCACTTCTGGCCCGGCCGCGGCCTCAACAGCGGCCTCGCGTCGGCCACTTCCCTCGCCCGGACGCTCAGCCGCGCCTGGCGGGGAAGGCCGTTGCGCGACGCGGACTTCATCCGGCACGAGGCGGCGATGTCCATGCTCCAGTACCGGCACAAGAGCCGGGCCTGGAACGCCATGGTGACCACCGACGAGCAGGGGGTCACCCGCGCCATCAAGGACATCATCGCCCGCAGCGCGGAAGCCGGGAGGGAAGCAGGAGGGGGTACCGGGCCGGACACCGGACGGGAGGCGGACAAGGCGTCGGGGAGGAACGATCTCGACGAGCTGCTGGACCGCATGGCGGCGATCCGCGACCGTCTCGCCCCCCGGCTGCCCGGCATGCCCACCATGGAGCAGCTCCGCTCCCATCTGGCCTCGGTCGCCCCGGCCACCCTGCGCACCCTCCAGGAGAGCGGGGCCTGGGACACCCTGATCGTCGGTGGCGAGGAGGCCGACATCGACCTCTTCTACCAGTCGGACTCGCCGGTCTACGTTCCCCGGCCCGACGGTCCGCAGCCGGCGGGCGCGTATCAGGCGGGTCCGCCTCCGGCCGGCCCCCTTCCCGCCGTTGCCCGCGCCGCCGATCCCCGGGGTCTGCCGTCGGCCGGCGTCCAGTAGCGGGCGCCGCCCACGCGCGCGCCGCCGGTGCCCGTACACACGGGCGCCGGCGGGGCGGGGCGGCGCCCGGGTCAGGCGGTGCGTCCGCGCAGCCGGTGCCCGTGCGAGGGATAGACCCCGAGGACCCGCACCTCGGACGAGAAGAACCGCAGTTCGTGCAGGGCGAGCGCGACGTGCGGCTCGTCCGGGTGGCCCTCGATCTCCACGTAGAAGCGGCTGGGGCTGAGTCCGGCGCTCATCTGGTAGCTCTCGATCTTGGTGAGGTTCACGCCGCTGGTGGCGAATCCGCCGAGCGCCTTGAAGAGCGCGCTGGGAATGTTGCGTACACAGAAGAAGAGGCTGGTCATCGTGGTGCCGTCCGGGTCCGGCCAGGAACCGGAGTCACGGGAGAGCACCACGAAGCGGGTGGTGTTCTCGGGGTCGTCCTCGACCTCCGGGCGCAGCACGTCCAGCCCGTACAGCTTTGCCGCGGCGGGCGGGGCGAGGGCGGCGTGCCGGGGGTCGCCCAGTTCCGCGACCTCGCGGGCCGAGCCGGCGGTGTCATCGCTGACGTGGGTGCGCCAGCCGCCCTCGCGCAGAAGCTTCCGGCACTGGCCGAGCGCGTGCACGTGGCTGCGTACGCACTCCACCTGATCGAGCGAGGCGCCCGGGACACCCATCAGGTCGAAGCGGATCGCGAGGAAGTACTCCGCGACGATGAACAGGCCCGACTCGGGCAGCAGGTGGTGCACGTCGGCGACGCGTCCCGCGGCGGAGTTGTCCACCGGGATCACCGCGACGTCGGCGTTGCCGAGCGTCACCGCGTCCAGGGCCTGCTCGAAGCCCGTGCAGGGCAGTTCACCGCAGCCCGGGAACAACGCGTGGGCGGCGGTCGCCGAGTTGGAGCCCGGTTCCCCCTGATATGCGACGATCGTCACCTTGTTTTGCCTTCCACCGTGGAGCCTTCTGTCGCGGGTGGCGGAGTTCCCTCCGCGTGACCGCATGCAAGCAGTATCAAAGGACGGGACCGGTCCGCGCACACGGGGTGCGGTGAGCCGGACCGGGGCCGCGTGGAGTGGCACGGCGCCCGGAGAGGCCCGGCAGCCGCCGCGTGCCCGGCACGGGAGGCCATGATCAGGATCCGTGCGGCGTTCCCCATCCCGCTCACGCACGATTCACGGGTACGGATCAATGGGGGACACATGAACATGTGGGGCGCGGCCGGAAGAAGCATCGGGGCCCTGGCGGCCCTCGTGCTGACCGGTTCGCTACCGCTCCGGCCGCGACGGACGCGGAGCCGAAGAACTTCCAGGTCATGTCCTGGAACATGTGCGGCTCCCAGCGGGCCAGTTGGCACTGCGAGGGAACGGGCCGGGCCCTCAGACTCCGGGCCCTCGCGCGCCCTCCGCCTTGCGCGCCCGGCGCGCCGCGAGGACTCCGGGCTCGGCCCGCATGTGCGGCGGTACGGCGAACTTCGGGACGTTGAAGAGGATCACGCCCACCTCGCAGAGCGCAGCCGCCAGAATGATCAGTACGTCCATGCCGGCGACCCACAGGGAGACCGGGCCGTCGGCCCCTGTAAGCAGCAGCAGTACCACCACGCCCCACAACGTGACCACGGTGATGCCGACGGACCGCACCATCCCTCTGCGCGCGTCAGGACCGAACGGCAGAGAGGTGAACGCCCCCTCGAAGAAGCCGACCAGGTCCGGGTCGCGCCGGAGCTGAACGGTTTTCCAGGTCATGAAGGCGTTCGCCACCACGAGGAAACCGAGAACGATCACCATCAGGAGCATCGTGCGTCATCCCTTCGTCGGCTCCGTGGTGTCCCACGGGCGTGGGGCGGGTCCCGGACGCGCCGTACGTCCGGAGCCCGCCCCCTGTCAGCTGTCCGGCCGACCGGTCAGAACCAGCTCTTCACGCCCTTCCACCCCTTCGAGAGGGCGTTGTTGACCGGCCCCGAGGCGAGGATGCCGGTCACCGCTCCGGCACCGGCGCCGATCGCCCCGCCGACGACGGTGCCCACGCCGGGCGCGATGGCGGTGCCGATGGCCGCGCCCAGGGTCGCGCCGACCTTGGTGGTGCCCATGACGATCGCCGTGTCGACGGCCGTCTCCGTCGCGGTCAGCCCGACGTCACCGCCGGTGGACTGGTAGTTGGAGTACGCCGTGAAGGCGATGCCGCCCACCAGCAGCCCCTTGCTCGCCATCTGCATCGGCTTGCCGGCCCCGATGGCACCGAGGCGCGCGATGCCCGGTTTGTTCTTCACCGCCTTCAGGACGCGGTCGGACCGCACGTTGGAGCGCATGTCCTTCTTGGCCTTGGTGATGATGTCGTCGGCCGCGCCGAATCCCTCCTGGGCGTACGCCCCTGAGGTCATCAGGCCGTTGCCGGCGTTGCAGAGGTAGTTCCAGTCCGTCTCGATGCCGCAGTTGGCCGAGAAGGAGAGGAGCGGCACCGGGTCGGGTCCCATCAGCAGCGGGGGCTGGGAGGGAGGTCCGTAGACCGGACCGGGGCACGCCGGGCGCGGGGGCATGCCGCAGCCGTTCGGGTAGGAGACGTAGCTGCCGTTCCCGACGCCGACGCCGCCGCCCCCTCCGCCGGTGCTGCCGCTGCCGCCGCCGCCACCGCCGGAGCTCTTCTTGTGACCGCCGCCCTGGTACTCGGGGCACTTCGGGTTGGTCAGGCTCGGGCAGTAGCCGCCGCCACCGCCACCGGTGGACACCGGAACGCCGCCCACGCACTTGATCGTGCCCTCACGGCACTCGGGGACGATCTCGCCGGTGGGGTCGGAGAAGGTGACGGGGTTGTTGTTGGCGTAGGAGTAGCCGTTCAGGGACTGACCCTGGTCGGTGGTGAACTGGGGGTCGGCGCTGAGGAACTGGCCGATGGACGGGTCGTACTCCCGGGAATCGGTGTGGGTCAGACCGGTGTTCGTGTCGTTGGTCTTGCCCAGGAATCCCTTGTCGTCGGGCCAGGCCGAGCCGGTGTCGGTACCGCGTTCGTCGCCGAACGGGGTCAGCCGGCGCTTGCTGACCGCCTGGGCGCCGTCCGCCGAGACGGCGACGGTCTGGGTGCCCTGGTGGTCCCCCGCGAGGTAGGTCAGCTTGTTGGTGCCCGATTCGTTGCTGCGGACCGCGATGCTCAGACTGCCGGAGGAGTACGTGCGCTGCGCCCAGGTGGTGCCGTCGGCACGCAGGTGCAGTTCGGTGTTGCCCGTGTAGAGGATCCGCTCGCCGTTCTCCGCGGTCTTGATCAGGAGCGATCCGTCGGCGTCGTAGACGTAGTCGGTGTCCTTGCCGTCCTCGGTGAGCTGGGAGAGCCGGCCCTCGGACGTCCACTTCAGGTCCTGCTGCGCGGTGGGCCCGGGACGGCTCGTGGTGTTGCCGGAGGCGTCGTAGGCGTAGGTCTTCGCGGGGTCGTCGCAGTCGGCGGTGGTGCTGGTGCCCGAGAGGAGGTGCGGGCGGCCCTCCTCGTAGCAGTAGGTGGTCCGGGTGTCGCCCTTGGCGGTGTGCTGCGTCTCGGAGGTGCGCTGGCCCGCCTCGTCGTAGGTGTAGCCGGTCCAGTAGGGCGCGGGGCCGGAGAGGCTGCCCGCGTCCGGTGCGTCGGCGCACTTCTGCGACGCCGGGGTCCAGGCCTCCTTGAGGCGGCGCTGCCCGTCGTAGGTGAAGCACTGGGTCTCGGCCGCGGAGGTGCCGCCGAGGGTGGTCGGGTCGGCGATCGCCGTGACGTTGCCGGCGTCGTCGAAGGTGTAGTTCAGGTCCGACAGCATGTAACCGTGGGTCTGGTCGGTGACGTAGCTGCGGGTGAGGCGGTTGGTGCCCTCCTCGTAGGAGTTGGAGACGAAGACCTTCTTGAACGCCTCGGTGTTCGCCCCGCCCAGCGTGTACCGCTCGGCGAGACCGAGGCTGGAGTAGTCGGCGTCGAGGAGGTAGCCGGTGCTGCCGGTGATCGAGGTGACCTGTCCGAGCGGGGTGTAGCCGTACTCGATCTTCTCGGACGGCAGGCCGCCGAGGGCCGGTTCGTCGTTGCTCTCCAGGGTGCCGTCGAGGCCGTAGGAGCTGGAGAACGCGATGGTGGCGGGAGCGCCGGCGGTGACCAGGGGGTCACCGGAGGGCAGGGTGAGTGCGGTGCCGGTGGGGCGGTCGAGCGTGTCGTACGCGGTGACCGTCTTGGTGTACGCCTGGCCGGACTTTCCGCCGACGTAGCGGGTGGTCGCGCCGGCCAGGCCCTTGAGCACGGTGTCGTAGGTCTGGGCGGTCGCCAGGTGGGCGTCGTCCTTGACCCCGTCCCAGGTCGCCGTGGTCCGGCCGAGCTCGTCGTACTCCGTCAGGACGGACCGGCCGCGCGAGTCGGTGGTCCTGACGACCTGGTCGACGTCGTCGTACTCCATCGTCGTCTTCCCCTTGTCGGGGTCGGTGACGCTGGTCTGCCGTCCGAGGAGGTCGAAGCCGTAGGTCCAGACGGCTCCGTCCGCGGCGGTGACGACGGACTCCTTGTCGTCCAGCGTGTGCTGGAAGGAGGTGGTGCTGTAGGCGGCGCCCAGACCGCCTCCGAAGTCCGCGTCGGCCGGGCTGGTGCCCGCGTACTCGCGGCTCTCGGTCTCCCGGCCCCGCGCGTCGGTGAGGGTACGGGTCGCGCTGCCGCCGTCCTGGGCGCTGACCGCCGTCGAGTCACCGGTGTAGCCGGTGGTGGTGGTCCACTTGGGGACGCCGTAGACGACGAGCGAGCTGGAGACGGGGCGCTCGGCGCCGTCGTAGACGGTCTCCGTCTGTGTGGGGGCCTCGCCGAACTCGGCGCGTGTGTACGTGGTGTCCGGCCCGGAGGTGCTGTCGAAGATCCCCTCGAACTGCTCGTAGGCGAGGCCGCGGGAGTCGTAGCGGGTGTCGGAGAGGATCCGGCCGCCCTTGGGGCTCGGCGCCTGGACCTGGAGGGTGCGCAGCAGCGAGTCGTACAGGGTGTAGGTGGTGTTGTAGGTCTCGCCGTCGGCCTTGAGCGTGGCGGACGACATCGCGGACTGCTTGGTGGCGCTGAGGTCGTAGGTGAACTTCTGGGTGGGGCTGTATCCGGCCGCGTGGCTGCGGTTGGGCCGCCACACCTCCGTCAGCCGGCCGAGGGCGTCGTAGGCGAGCTCGGTCTTCTTCTGGTTGGCGTCGTAGGTGCGCAGGTCGAGGCCGCGGCGCGGGTCGATGAAGCTGGTCGCCGTGAACCCCTTCGGGTCGGTGACGACCTTCTTCGTCAGCGGTCCGGCCGAGACCGGGGTGTAGGCGGTGGTCGTGGTCCGTCCGGCGCCGTCGGTCGCCGAGGTGGCGCGGCCGAGGGTGTCGTAGCCGGTGCCGGCGGTCTTCTGCCAGCTGGGGACGGTGGCGGTGTAGCCCTTGGCGCGGCCGGTCCAGGTCTTGAGGCCCTTCGTCGGCTTCATCGACGTCGACCAGGTGGAGTTGTCGTAGGCGGTGGCGGTGTCCGAGAGGACGTCGCCGCGCCCGGTGGCGTCGGAGGGCAGGTCCAGCGCGGTGTCGGCGACGGTGCACGGCTTGCCCACCACGCGCTCTCGCGAGACGAGGTCGGTCAGGCCGGCGGCCGCGTCCCGCGCGTACCAGGTGCGGGTGCAGGTCTCGTCGCCGGACTTGGCGTCGTCGCCGCGGTCCTCGGCCTGCTCGATCATGCCGTAGTCGTCGTAGCTTTTGGTGAGGGTGCGCGAGCGCCAGGTCTTCGGCACCGTCAGGTAGGTGAAGGTGGTCTCCTTCGTGGGCCGTACGAAGCGGGAGACCTGGTCGCCCGCGCCGGGCACGGTCTGCCGGCCGGTCTCGGCCGACCAGGGCTCGCTGGACGTGGCGCTGACGGGGGTGGAACCGTCGTAGGTGACCTCCTCGCGCAGGTGTCCGGCGTACTGGTCGCTGTCCTTGAGCGTGGCGAGGCCGAGGTCGGGGGTGCTGAGGGGGGCGACGCCCACCGAGCGGGTGCCGTTCTTCAGCTTGTCGCCGTCCATGCCCTGCATGTAGAGCGAGACCTTCTTCGAACGGGTGGTGTCCGAGGCGCCCTTGTACTCGGTGACCTGCTGGTAGCCGCGCCAGTCCGACCAGGTCCGCTCGTCCTCGGGGACGAAGGGGTCGTCGGCGTAGTTCCAGGCGGCGCCGCTGTAGCTGTACTCGTTCTCGACGACGTCGTTCTGCCCCGCGGGGTCGGCGACGGTGACGGCGAGCACCCGGTACTTCTGGAACCAGTCCACGGACGCGTCCTCGGCGCCGTTGATGTGCCAGTAGAGCGGGTAGCAGGAGCGGGTGTTGGTGTCCTCGGCGGCGCCCATCACGTCGGAGCGCTTGCACTCCGGGGACGAGAGCGTGACGGTGGTGACCGCTCCGGTCTCCGAGGTGACGGTCGAGATGCGCGGACGGGTGAGCGGCAGGATGTCGTCGGTGCCGTCGACCCGGTTGGGGCGCATGTCGTAGGTGAAGGAGACCGGGTCCGTCTCGATGGCGGTGCCGGTCTTTCCGGTCCGCCGCAGGGACTTCAGGGTGAGGACCTGGTCCGAGGTGTCACCGATGTCGCCGCCGTCCAGGTACTCCTGGGTGAAGGACCAGGAGTCCACCGCGTCGTAGCTGCTGGTGGTGGCGTTCCAGGAGGAGGTGGCGATCGAGGTCAGCCGCTTCCGGGAGAAGAACGACGGGCCGACGGCCAGGCAGTCGTCGTCGCCGCTGGAGCAGAGCGAGTCGAAGGGAACGTCCGGCCACTTGCTCGCGGTGTCCTTGGTCAGCGAGTCGCAGTCGGAGGCGGTGCACCGCTCCGCGTAGCCGAAGGAGACCTTGGCGTCGGCGTCGTCGGTGAACAACGCGCCCTTGCGCAGCCCGTACTTGATGTCCGTCAGGTAACCGCCCCGGATGTAGGCGGCGTTGGCCTTCTCGGACTTGTTCTTCCGGTAGTGGTTCTCCTCCTTGGCGTACCAGTAGGTGGCCGCGTTGCCTGAGGTGTCCTCGACGTAGTCGAGG
Organism: Streptomyces sp. NPDC001770; assembly: GCF_053596135.1. NCBI lineage: Bacteria > Bacillati > Actinomycetota > Actinomycetes > Kitasatosporales > Streptomycetaceae > Streptomyces > Streptomyces sp. NPDC001770. The sequence continues at coordinate 62,420 of NZ_JBSFFN010000022.1, forward strand.
TTCCAGCGCCACGCCTGGGTGAGGGCGCGGTCGGCGAACTCGGAGCCGGCGGAGTAGCCGGGCTCACCTTCGTCGTCGCCGAACACCGGCACGGTCCACGTGGAGTTGGTGCGCTGGCTGGTCGCGCCGTCGAGCTTGTCGAGGCCGAAGACGTACTTGGTGCCGTCCCCGGTGGTCACGGTCCAGTACTCGCCGTCGTCGTCGCCGTTGTCGGCACCGGTGGAGCGGGTCACCGTGGAGGCGTCGTCGTTCTCCAGACGCCAGGCGCCGGTGGTCTTGTCCTTGACGAGCAGCGAGGAGGAACCGTTGAGGACCAGGCGCGCGTTGTCGTACTTCCAGCACTGGTCGTGGACGCCGTCGTGGCCGTCGTCGTCGCATCCCGCGTAGGTGCGCTCGATGTAGGACTCGCTCATCGCGAATCCCTCACCGACCGAGGTGCCCTGGTTGTTGGAGAGGGCGGTGTGGCCGTCGACGCTCCCGGAGCTGTAGGCGAGGGAGAGCGGCGGGGTCGGCCCGGCCGCCGCGGGCGGCATGGTGAAGTCGTAGTTCCAGTCGAACGAGCCGGAACTGCCGCCCGCCTCCCAGGTGGAGGAGTTCGAGAGGTCGGTGGCCGAGTAGTCGCCGCTGCCGTTCGGCGACTGCCCGGTGCCGCTGTCCGCTGCGGTGAGGGCGAACACGGCCGCGCCGTACGTGGTGATGCCGGCGGTCGTGGCCCGCGCGGTAGCCGTGGCCGCGGTCGTCGTGGCGGCCTGCTTCGCCACGGCCGTCGTGGCCTTCGCCGTCCCCGCGGCCTTCGCCCCGGCAGGGACGGAGATCGTGGCGGTGACCTGCTGCGCGGAGACGTCGTTGGTCGACTTCAGCCCGGTCTGCTCACGACAGGCCGCCTTGCCCGGGGTCGTCAGCGCACAGGCGGGAAGCTGTACGAGGTGCAGGCGCTGCGCCCAGCCGCCGCCGATCGCCCCGGCCAGGTCGCCGTAGCCGATGCTGACTTCGGCGCCTCCGGACGTCGTCGCGTCGGCGGTCAGCAGCACACCGGTGATGCCCGCCGCGTCGGCGGCGGAGGGGTCGAGCACGGTGAACCGGGTCTCGGCGCCCGCGGGCACCTTCTTGGCCCCGCCGGCCTGCCGTACGGTGAGGGGGAGGCCGCCGGGCGACGCCGACGCGGCCTTCCCGGCGCGGACCTCGACGGTCGCCGAGCCCTTCGTGGGCCAGGCGGCATCCTGCTCCGCGCGGGCGCGGGCGGCCTGTTCGGCGTTGGCCTTCCTGTCGCGGGCGACCCGGTCCCGGGCCTCCTTCGCGCCCAGGCCCTTCACCTCGTGGACCTTGCTGACGCGGGTGGCCGGCAGCTCGGGCCGGCCGAGGCCGCCGTCGGCCGCGAAGGCGGACGGGGCGGCCAGTCCCGCGGGTACGGCGATGGCCAGCGAGACCACGGCGACGAGTGAACGGCTGCCGTGGCGCCGCACGCCCTCGCGCACGCTCCTCGCGACGCGGTTGGTTCCTGCTCTGACTTGGGGCCAGGACATGCCTGTCCTTTCGTGCGTACGGATGGGGGGTCCGGCCCCGTCGGGCCGGCCCGTGACGGCGGGAGCGCCGTGAGTGATGTGCGATGGGCATGCCAATAGCCACTCGGGGCGGGTGCCCGGAGCTCGTCCGCGCCGCCCCGCGCGGACCCACGCGTACGGGGTGCGGCGCCGCCGGAGCCGCGCCGCACCCCTCTGGGGGTCAGTCCCCCACGCGCTCGCTGATCTGGTCCGAACCGGCCATGGCGCCCGCCCAGAGACGGATCTCGGAAATGCGCTCGGGCAGGTAGTGGCCCCACGCGGACGAGGTGAATCCCTTGCCCGCGGCGAACTCGCCGGAGCCCGCCTTCGCGGTGAACGCGCGCGGCTCGGCGTTGCGGTTGTATCCGACGTACAGGCTGATCGTCCCGTCCTGGGCGTCGAAGACCCCGGTGAGACGGACCGGCGAGTCCGTCAGGGCGACCTCGTCGGACACGACCGAGCTGTAGGTCCCGTCGTCCGCCAGACGGCCGAAGTGCCAGACGCCCGTGGCGACCGTGGACTCCTCCAGCGTCTCCTCGTCGAGGACGGTCTCACTGCCCCGGACCTCGTACCAGAGCCCCCAGGAGGAGCCGGTGGCCGTCCGCTGGCCGAGTACCTGGCCGGAGTAACCGACCGGCTCGGCACCGAGCTTGGCCCCGTCGACCTCCACCGAGGTGGTCACCGTGAACGAACCGGTGTCGTCCACCACCGGACCGGAGGACGTGATGGCGTCGTCGACGCCGTCCAGTACGACCGCCTCGCCGTCCAGCGCCGCACCCCCGGTGAGGTTCAGGCTGGTGCCGTAGCCGGACGTGGTGTCCGCGAGCGCGGTGCCCGAGCTCGTCGCGGCGGACCAGTCGGCGACCAGCTCGACACCGGCGTTGCCCTGCGAGATGAGCAGACGGGCTTCGTCGGTGATCTCCTCGGGGGTCAGCGTCCTCTGCCACAGGGCGACTTCGTCGATCGAGCCGTTGAAGTACATGCCCGGTCCGGTGCTGTACTCGTGCCGGCCGACCTCCAGGTTGCCGGTGGAGGGCCAGGAACCCGTGACGTGGGCGGTGCTGATCTGCGCCTTGCCGTTGATGTAGAGCTGGACCACACCCGTACCCGGGTCGAAGGTGGCGGCCACGTGGGTCCACACCCCCACCACCGCGGGGGTGTCCGAGGCGACCCCCCAGTAGTAGTCGTTCTGGGCGGGGTCGCGGACGCCGAAGTACCAGCCCTTGGCGGACGTCAGGTAACCGAACAGGAAGGGACTGCTCACGCTGTCCCGGCCGGACAGGATCGAGGCGTTGGCCGTCGTCGAGACGAGCTTGACCCAGGCGGCGACCGAGTAGGGCGAGCGCGTCTCCAGGACGGGGCTGCTCGCCGTCGCGTAGCCGGCGGTCCCGTCGAAGGCGAGTCCCTTGTCGGTCACCGGGGTGTCGAGCGGGACGCCCTGGGAGTCCTGGGTGATGACCCCGCGCCGGCCGCGGTCGTCACGCTTCACCGTGCCCTGGAGCGTCAGGTCGTTCGCGCCGTCGGCGGTCTCGGAGTCGACGGCCGTACCGCTGTCCTCGTCGAAGTGCCAGCGCGCCACCGGGCCTTCGCCCGCGGCGACGAGGAAGTCCACCGCACCCTGGGCTCCCCACCGGCCCACCACGTCCTTCGCCCGCACGTACAGGGTGTACGTACCCGAGCGCTCGGGCGTGATGACCTGGCTCACCTTGGCCCCGGTGGTCTCGGCCGACCAGGCCGCCGCCCCGGAGAGCTTGTACTGGTACGCCGTGTTGTTCGCGTCCCCGCTCGCCGCGGCGAAGGTGAAGGTCGCCTTCTGCCCCGGACCGCCCTTGGCCTGGCAGTCGTTGCTGGTGCACGGCAGGTACGGCGCGCCGATGGTGATCACCGGCGCCTTCGGGGCGGTGGGGTCGACCTTGAAGAAACACCATCCGGTCGTCGAGCCGTTGGACGGTCCGGCCAGCGCGCTCGCGCCGCCGTCGTAGTAGGAGCGCGTCCAGCTCCGGTAGCGGTAGAGCGTGCCCTCGGTCAGCGTCGGCGCGGAGGCCGTGACCTTGACGTTGTCCCCGATGTAGCCGCTGGTGGGGCGCTCCATGTTGTCCATCGCGTTCGACCAGGTGCCGTCGGCGGCCTTCTTGTCGATGTCCATCGCGACCCGGAGCTGCGCACCGGACTCACCGCCGGAGGCGGTCTGCGGCGTGGAGGTCAGCGAGGGGGTCGGGTCGGAGACGACGGCCGGGTCGGATTCGGTGGTCTCGCAGACCGTGCCCGTGCCCGTCACCAGGCCGATGCCCGAGGGCTTCGCCGGTATGCCGACGTAGTCCACCGACAGCACCGCGTCGTCCTTGAACCGCTTCCAGGCGCTGGTGTCCGTCTCGTCGTGCGCCTTGACCATCAGGGTGAGGCGGGAGAACTTGCCCGCGGCGAAGTTGCGGACGGTCGGCGTGAGGTTCTCGTTCGTCTCCTCCGCGTTGTCCTTGAACTCGATCGGGGCGTCCGGGGAGTCCGCGTCGCAGAGCGAACCGCGGCCCGCCGAGACGTAGCGGTCGACCATCGTGTCCCAGCCGCCCTGCGGGCGGGACGCCCAGGTGGTCGAGGACGAGATGTTGTCGGGGGTGCGCACCAGGTCGACCCAGCGCGGGTCGCACTGGAACGCCCACGGTTCGGTCACCCGGAAGGTGGCGCCCAGCACCTGCTTGCCCTTGAGGCTGGCCGGCGAGAACTCGAAGTACAGACGCTGCACGTAGCCCGGGCCGCAGTAGTAGCCGCTCCAGGTACCGCACTTGCCGACGCCCTTGCCGAGCCCGTCGTCGCCGTTGCCCCAGCCGTAGGACTCGTAGCCGTCCGAACGGAGCAGCGTCCGCTCGGACTCGCTCCAGGTGACGGTCGGGTCGATGTACAGCGGGAAGGCCGACTCGTCGGTGCCGCTGAGCATGTCCGCGTCCGGGACCACCGTCAGGGCGTCGTCCGAGACCTTGACCGCGACGTCGGAGACGGTGTCACCGGCGGCGGGCTCGGTCCCGACGACCGGAGAGTCGACGGCGGGAGTGGCGGTGTCGTCCGCCGCCTCCGTGTCCACCGCCGCGCGGGAGACGGCGGACGACACCGCCGCCGGAGCGGGCCGGGAACCGGCCGAGTCCCACATCTGCGCGGGCGGGGCCCGGAAGACCCGCTTGCCGTCGCCGTCCACGGCCTCGAGACTGCCCGACTGCCCGGTGCGGATGTCCAGCCCCGAGGCCTTCATCGAGTACGAGATCCGCTGGAGTTCATCCGAGGCCGCCGCCTGAGGGGTCTTCACCACCAGAACGTGCTGGAAGCCCTCGACGGACGCGGTGACCTTCAGGTCGACTCCGGGGAAGACCTCGGGGTACAGGGCGCTCGCCCCGTCCAGTTCCGGCTCGGGAAGCTTCCCGGGCCAGCCCAGCTGCAGCGACTTTCCGGCGTCCTCGATCTTCACGAGCGGTGACTTGTCGCCACCGCCGGAGAACGCCATGTCCACCGCGGCGGCCTTCGGCGCGACCGAGCCGTCCGCCTTGACCTCCAGCGTCGGGTCCGGGGCCTGCCAGCCGCCGCCCGCCTTCCTGACGCGGACCGGAACGGCCGACTCCTCCAGGGTGAAGGTGTAGCCGTCGGGGTTCGCGAAGACCGTGCTCCGCTCCGCGCGCTCGCCGGCTACCTCGACCCGTTGGCCGGACTCCTTCGCCGCGGCCAGATCCTTCTGGCCCTCTGTCAGCTCTGCCGACGCGGTGCCGGCGGCGACCGCCTGCGCGGCGGGCCGAGGCCCGGCCACCGGAAGTGCCGCCAGCAGCAGGGCAGATCCCGCCAGCGCGGACACCGCCCTCATACGTCTGCCCACCGGACCGCCGAATCGGCGTCTCACCATGCCCACTGCTTCCCCACCCCTGACGGTACGTGTACAGGACAACCGCCCGATGAGAACACCACCGTCCCGTCACCGCAAGGCCTTGATCATGGGGAAGGTACGGAGATTGACGGTCCGTCACATGCGTTCTGGTCACACGGCCTTCATGTGCAAGACATGATTCGGCCATCCTCCGGCGGGCGCCGGCCGCTCGGCCATCACCCGGACGTGGAGCCCTACGGGCACCTCGGCGTCGGTTTTCAGCCAGTCGCACCGATCCGGCACCCCCGCGCGCACAACGTCGCCCCGGTGAAGGTTTTTTACGGAACCCATACACCCGGGGCAGGTCGCGAACCGCCCGCGGAGCTGCGGACCGACTCCCTCCACACGCCTCCCGCCAGCACAAACACCCCAGCAGACAGGGGTCGCACGCCCGGCGCGACCCACGCAGGCCCACTCATCCCGGGTCCACACGCGCCAACTCACGACACCACCGGGCGTCTCCGTACCACCCGGATCAACCTCCAGGAAATCTGGCTCTTTCGAGCCACTCCGGTCAACTCGTCCTCATCCAGGCCGACTCCGTACCGCTCCCACCAACTCCGCCCGACCTGACAGAAATACCGACACCGCGCACCGGGACTCCGAAGGCGCACACAGAGGTCGCGCCCACCTCATTGACAGGGGCACGCCCCCGCGACACTCTCGGGAGAGCGCTCTCCAAGGCCGGCTACGGGAAGCCGGCCTCCTCTCAGCACCCGCCAGGAGCCCACGTGTTCAGACCACCTCACGCTGTTCTCGGCCGCCCACGGGCCCGTCGCCGACTCGTCTCCCTCACCGCCCTCGGCGCCCTCGTCGCGTCCTCGCTCACCCTCCTCGCGGCGCCGGGCGCCACGGCCGCCGACACCCTGCTCTCCCAGGGCCGGACCGCCACCGCCTCCTCGCAGGAGGGCGACGGCTACTCCGCCGCGGCGGCCGTCGACGGCAACCTCACCGGCACCCGGTGGGCGAGCCAGTGGAGCGATCCGCAGTGGATCCAGATCGACCTCGGCGCCACCGCCAGCCTCAGCCGGGCCGTCCTGACCTGGGAGGGCGCCTACGGCAAGTCGTACGAGATCCAGGCGTCCGACAACGGCACCGACTGGCGGAGCCTGCGTACGGTCACCCAGGGCGACGGCGGCACGGACGACCTCACCCTCTCCGGCTCCGGCCGGTACGTCCGGATGCTCGGCACCCAGCGGTCCGGCGGATACGGCTACTCCCTCTGGGAGTTCCAGGTCTACGGCAGCACCGGCACCACTCCCCCGCCGGCCACCGGCGGCGCCGTGAAGGTGACCGGTTCGCAGGGCGACTGGCAGCTTCAGGTGGGCGGCCAGCCCTACACCGTGAAGGGCCTGACCTGGGGCCCTTCCGTCGCCGACTCCCCCAAGTACCTGCCGGACGTGAAGTCCATGGGCGTCAACACCATCCGCACCTGGGGCACGGACGGCTCGACCAAGCCGCTGCTCGACGCGGCGGCGGCCAACGGCATCCGCATCATCAACGGCTTCTGGCTCCAGCCCGGCGGCGGCCCCGGCAGCGGCGGCTGCGTCAACTACGTCACGGACACCACGTACAAGAACAACTCGCTGGCGGAGTTCGCCAAGTGGGTGGACGCCTACAAGTCGCACCCCGCGACCCTGATGTGGAACGTCGGCAACGAATCGGTCCTCGGACTCCAGAACTGCTACAGCGGTACGGAGTTGGAGAACCAGCGCAACGCGTACACCAGCTTCGTCAACGACGTGGCCAAGAAGATCCACTCGATCGACCCGGACCACCCGGTGACCTCCACCGACGCGTGGACCGGCGCCTGGCCGTACTACAAGCGCAACGCGCCCGACCTCGACCTGTACGCGATGAACTCGTACGGCGACGTCTGCAACGTGCAGCGGGACTGGGTGGCGGGCGGCTACACCAAGCCCTACATCATCACCGAGACGGGCCCGGCCGGTGAGTGGGAGGTGGCGAACGACGCCAACGGCATCCCCGAGCAGAAGACCGACGTGCAGACCGCCGCGGGGTACACCAACGCGTGGAACTGCGTCACCGCCCACCGGGGTGTGGCGCTCGGCGCGACGATGTTCCACTACGGCACCGAGCACGACTTCGGCGGGATCTGGTTCAACCTGCTGCCCGGCGGGTTCAAGCGGCTCTCCTACTACGCGGTGAAGCAGGCTTACGCCGGTTCGACCGCCGGGGACAACACGCCGCCGGTGATCAGCAACATGACCGTCTCGCCGGCCTCGGCGGCCCCGGCCGGCAAGGAGTTCACCGTCCACGCCGACGTCCGCGACCCGGACAACGACCCGGTGACGTACAAGATCTTCCTCAGCGGCAACTACGCCAACGGTGACAAGGGGCTGGTGGAGGCCGCGTGGCGGTCCACCGGCAACGGCACCTTCGCCGTGACGGCGCCCGAGAAGCTGGGCGTCTGGAAGGTGTACATCCGCGCCGAGGACGGCCACGGGAACGCGGGCTTCGAGACGAAGTCGGTGAAGGTGGTCGCGCCGCCTGTCACCGGCACCAACGTGGCGCTGAACAAGCCGACCACGGCCTCCTCCTTCCAGGCCTCGTACGGCGACTGCCCCTGCACCCCCGCCCGCGCGACCGACGGCAACCCGGACACCCGGTGGGCCAGCGACTGGAGCGACCCGCAGTCCATCCAGGTCGACCTGGGCGCCGCAACCGCTCTGCGGACGCTCCAGCTCCAGTGGGACCCGGCCTTCGCCTCCTCGTACGAGGTGCAGCTCTCCGACGACGGGACCACCTGGCGCACCGTCTACACGACCACCACCGGCAACGGTGACATCGACACCATCACCCTCGGGCAGACCGCCCGCCACGTCCGGCTCGCCCTGAAGGCCCGGGGCACCGGCTGGGGCTACTCGCTCCACGAGATCGGCGTGTACGCCTGACGGACGGCACTGCCCGCCCCCTCCTCCGTGCCGCCGGTGCCGGACCGGTACCGGCGGCATCCCACCCCCCTCCAGCGGAGAGGCACTCCATGAAAGGCACGAAGAGCAAGAAGGGCGCCGCGAGACGGCTCTCGGCGATCCTGGTCGGCACGGCCCTGGCCGCCACCGTCCTCGGCGTCGGCTCGACCCTGAGCGCGCTCCCGTCCGGCGCGGCGTCCACCAGCGCCGTGGCGGACGCGGGTACGGCGGTCTCGCCCCACATGGGGCACGTCGCCGCCGCGGCCTCGGCCGCTTCGGCCGACGACGTGGACGGCGACGGCTACATCCCCGCCGTCCCGCCCGTCACCGGCGTGACCCCGTCGTGGGCCACACCGACACCGCGCTACTTCCACGAGTTCCAGGCCAACTGTTCGGTCACCCACACCGCGCCGGACGACCCGATCGTCTTCCCCGGCCAGGCCGGCGCGTCCCACGACCACACCTTCATGGGCAACACGACGACCAACGCCCAGTCCGTGACCGCCTCGCTGTACGGCGGCAACACCACCTGCAAGGTGCCCGGCGACTCCTCGGCGTACTGGATGCCGTCCCTCTTCAAGGGCGACACCAAGATCCTCCCGATCGGCCAGCAGGTCATCTACTACAAGGCGGGCGTCACCGACTACACCAGCGTCCGCCCCTTCCCCAAGGGACTGCGCTACGTCGTCGGCAGCCCGCTGCAGAGCGCGGAGCAATTCCGCGCGCTCAAGGGCTGGGTGGAGGGCTGGGAGTGCGGGGAGAGCTTCGGGAACATCGACTTCCCGGCTACCTGCCCGGCCGGTAGTCAGCTCAACATCCGTATGCAGGCGCCCAGTTGCTGGGACGGGCTGCACCTGGACACGCCGAACCACCAGGCGCACATGGCGTATCCGGTCGTGAAGCCCGGCACCAACGACAACGTCTGCCCGGCCGACCACCCGGTGGCCCTGCCGATGGTCGAGTTCAAGATGGCGTTCCCCGTGAGCGGGGACATGTCGCAGGTCAGGCTGGCGAGCGGGCGCGGCTACTCGTTCCACTACGACTTCTTCAACGCGTGGAACGAGCCGACGCTCAAGGCGATGGTCGACCACTGCATCGTCGGTGGCCTGCAGTGCGACGCCCGCGGCTGGGACCAGAACCACCCGGAGGCCGGCGCCGCGCTGAACGCGGACTACCGCCTGCCCTAGGGGGCGGGCCGTCGCCACCCCGTAAGCCACCCTGTCCGTCCCGCTTCCGCCCCGCTGCGGGACGGACAGGGCCGGAGCGGGCCCACGCCCGCACGCCGTGAGGGCCGCCCCGGCTGCTGCCGGGACGGCCCTCACTTTCCGCACCTCACCGGCGGGGTTCCCGAACGGGCCCCCGCCGGTGCTCATCGCGGGCGGACCGTCAGGTGACCGGTCCGGACGAGACCGGGATGCGGTACCGCGGGATCTCCGAGTACTTCACCGGGGTCCACTTCGTGACCTGGAAGTACGACCACGTCTTCGTGGAGGTGCTTCCGTCCCAGTGGCGGTAGACGGTCCGGAAGCTGCTGATCACGCCCGTGGGCGAGATGCCGTACGTCTCTCCCTTCTTGATCTTGAGAACGTCCGACACCGCGTACTGCTGGCTGTTGGACCTGGACTTCGAATCGCTCCAGGTGAGGTCCCCGTTGACCTGCACCGACACCTTCGTACTTCCCTCGGCGACAAAGGGGATGCCCCCCTTCAGGCCTGCCTCCACCGTGATGCTGCCGCCGACCTTCTTGGTGAACTGCTCGGTCGCCTGGGTGATCTGCTGGAACGTGGCGGCGACGGTGGCCGTCTTCTCCTCCCCCGCGGGGTCGTAGAAGACGGAGGTCGTGTAGTCGGTGTAGTCGTCCTCGTTCACGAGTGCGGTGGTCGACCACGCCACGTCATAGCCTCCCGCGGGGACGAAGATGCCCGACGGGATGTCGGGGAGCGTGGTGCATCCGTCGCACAGGTGCGGGGCGGGCGTCGAGCCTCCGGTGCCGGTGCCGCTGTGGTGGCCGCTGCCGGTGCCGTCGTGGGAGGACCCGTCGTACTGCGGCGCCGCCGGGTCGTTCTCCGGCTTGTAGTCCCCGTAGGTGCCGTTGCTGCCCGAGCAGAAGTGCGGGTAACAGCTCTCGAAGCCGGTCGGGTCCGAAAAGGAGACGGGGTTGTTCCCGGAGTAGCTGTACGCGTTGACGGTCTGCGGAACGTACGGGGTGTTGAGCGGGTCGCTCGCCAGGAACCTTCCCAGGACCGGGTCGTACAGGCGCGGACCGAGGAGGTCGAGCCCGGTCGAGTCGTCCTCCGCCTTTCCGAGGAACCCCCGGTCGCTCGCCGCGGCCAGCGCGTCCCCGGTGGAACGGGCCGCTCCGAACGGGGTGGTCCGGCGACGGGTCACCGCTCCGTCCGCCGCCCCGACGGAGAGCTGGGTGGAGGCCTGCCCGTCGGACAGCAGCCAGGTGAGCACCCCGTTGCCGCCCGTGCTCTGCGCGGTGCGCATCGCCAGGGACGTGCCCTTGGCGGTGTAGTAGCGGGTGGCGAGGGTGACGCCGCCGGTGGCGCGGTGCAGTTCGTGGCCCTCGAGGTAGAGGACGTTCTCGGACTTGGTCCTGCGCATCAGGACGCTGCCGCCGCCGTCGTAGACGTAGGTGCTGGTCTCGTCACCCGTGCTCTTCTTCTGGGTGATGGAACCCACGCGGCCCTGCGGGTCCCAGGCCAGGGTGGACGAGACCCCGCCCACGGTGCGGGAGGTCAAGCGGCCCGCGCCGTCGTACCCGTAACTGTCGGTGGACCCGCCGGTGGACACGACCCCGGTGACCGCGTGCGGCCGGGGCTGGCCGGCGGTGTAGGTGGCCTCGTCGGCACTGTATCCGGGGTACTTGTAGTCCCGGACCACAGCCGTCGCGGAGGCCGATGCCTTGCCCGTGACCGACTGGAGGTTGCCCAGCTGGTCGTAGCCGAAGCCCGTCTGGTAAGGCGAGGGGCCCGCGAAGTCGGACTGGGGCGTGGTGGCACAGGTCGTGCCCGCCGTGGTCCACGCGCCGGTGAGACGCTGGAGGTCGTCGTACTGGAAGCACTGCTGCTGGCCGGCCGCGTTCTCGCGGAGCGCGGTGGGCGTGCCCAGGTCGTTCCGGGTGTAGGTGTCGTCCTGGATCTTGGTGGTCGCCCCTCCGGTCAGCTTTTCCGTGGTGACGTTCGTCAGCCAGCCGGTCCCGTTCGTGTCGTCGTAGGAGAAGCTCCGGGTGAGGCTGGTGGCCGTGCCCGCGGTTCCCAGCGAACGGGTCTGCGCGCGGCCCTGGCCGTCGAAGGACGTGGACGTCAGGTAGGACTGGAGCGGGCTCGCGACCTTGGTCAGCCGCTCGTCGGTGTAGGTGGCGGTCACGGTCTCGGCCGGAAGGCCGCCGACCGCCGGATAGCCGACCGAGGTCGCGTGGTCCGCCAGGTCGTAGCCGTAGGTGAGGGTGTACGAGCCGTTCAGCCCGGATCCGTCGGCCGGCACGGTGACCGTCCTGGAGGTCGCCCGCATCCGGGCGTCGTACGCGTCGACCTTGTTGACGTAGGCGTAGCCGCCGGAGTAGCCGGTGACCACGGCCGGCTGGCCCTTGCCGCCGGTGGCCGTGTCGTCGCTGGTGGCGCTCAGCAGGGTGGTCCCCTGCTTGACCGTCGTGGCGCGGCCCATCCCGTCGTACGCGTAGGTCAGGGTCCCGGCCGGGTCGGTGACCGTGGCGGGCCGGCCGAGGTCGTTGTAGACGGTGGTGGCGGTCCCGGTGTCGGGGTCCTCGGTGGTCAGCCTTTCACCGGCCCAGTTGTAGGTGTAGTGGGTGGTGTTGCCCCGTGAGTCGTGGAGGTACTTGAGCTTGCCCGTCCGGGTGTACTCGTAGGTGGTGGCGTACTGCGCCGCACCGAGGTTCTCCACGATCTTGACGGTCCGGCCGAAGACGTCGGTGACGGTCTTCGTCGGCGAGGCCGCGGCCGGGAAGACGGTCTTCTCGTCAGCGCCCTGGTACTGGGTCGTCGTCCGGTTCGCCGTCTGCACGGCTCCCTTCATCCGGAGCTGGGACAGGGTGGTGCGTCCGGCCCAGTCGCTCTTGGTATCGGTGTAGGAGGGGATGTTGGCGACCGTGGGGTTCACCAGGCCGGAGCCGGGTGCGGCGCTGTTGTAGAACGACCCCGAGGTGCCCGCGGGGTTGCCCGAGGAGTCGTACCGGGTGACCGTGACGGTGCGGCCGGTGCCGTCGGGAGCCAGGACCTGGGACTCCCGGGGCCTGCCGAGCCCGTCGGCGTAGGCGTAGGCCTCCGCGTAGACGGTGCCGGTCTGGAGGGTCCGTGACTTGACCCGGATCGGATCGCCGGTGGCGACCCGGGGCACGCCCGTGGCGGAGGTCGCGACGGGCACGGTGTACTCGTAGGCGATGGAGGGATTGCCGTCCGGGTAGGCGGCTGCCTCCGTCGGCTTGAACACCTTGGACACCCGGCCCACCGCGTCGTAGACGATCTGCGTGGCGTTGCCGTTCGGGTCGACGCTCCTCCACGCGTCGCCGAAGTAGCGCGAGTAGTACGTCGTCGTCGTCAGGGGCGTCGCCGCTCCCGCCCCGTCGGGGTCGGGGGCGGTGATCTTCACTCCGTCGACCGGCCAGGAGGTGGCGGGCTGGTACGCCGTGGTGACGAGGTTGTTCGCGGCGTCCCAGGACGAGGTCTCGCGCCCCGCGTCGTCGAACACCTTGCGGGTGGTGCGGTAGGCGGTCTCGGCGGTGTAGGTCCGCGTCTGGGTGGGGTTTCCGTCGACCAGGGCGGTGTTGTTGCCGTCGAAGGTGGTCGCGCCGTCGTAGAAGGTGACGGTCCGCCGGTCCATGTGGGCGGCGGGTGTGCCGGCCGTCTCGTCGTCGGCGACGGTGGTGCAGGAGGCGCTGTAGTGCCGCTCGTCGTCCTGGTAGACCATCCAGCGCGTGGTGCCGGTGGAGTCCAGTTCGTCGGTGTTGTAGGCGCGGCCGAACTCGGTGCAGTGGTTGTCGGACACCGCGGTCTCGCCCCAGTCGTCGGTGCGCATCGGCAGCCCGAACACGGTGGACGCCTTCTCGGCGTTGTCGTACTCGTTCTCGACGACGTGCTCGCGCCAGCCGGTGCCGTCGGCGGAGCCGACGGCCTTCTCCAGGGTGCGGGTCTTGTTCTCCCGGACCATCCGGGCGTCCGGAAGGCCGGTGTACTGGGCCGTGTCGTACGCCCAGTACTCGCGCCACTCGCGTCTCTGCGAGTCACCGTTGGAATCCCGGTCCGAGGTCTCCAGCGTCTGGCCGTTCAGCCAGGCGTGGTCGGTCCACTCCTTGTCGTCGGAGTCCTTCACCGTGACCGTGCGGGTGGCGGAGGGGTCCGTCTTGGAGGTGCGGTCGCCGGAGAGGCCCCGGTAGAACCAGTGGTAGGTGGAGTGCCGGTTCTCGTTCGCGCCGGTGGTGACGAGGACCTTTCCGTAACCCCGCCAGACGTTCCAGGACTCGTCCTCGTCGTCGGCGAGCGGATCGTCCCCGAACTTCCAGCCGGGCGCCCCGTCGTACTCGTAGTCGGTGATCATCGACGGCGAGCCGTCGTCGGCCTTGCCGGGGTCCACCTGGACCCGGGTGGTGACGAACTTCTTGAACCAGCCGGACTTCTCGTCCGTCGATCCTTCGGGCACCCATTTCTGCCAGAAGCACTCGTAGGTGTTGTTCGGCTGGGAGGGCGCGCCGGCCTCGGGGCACTGGCGGTCGACGGCGCCGGCCTCGTCGGTTGCGTGCCCGTAGGTGGCGGTGATCGTCGATCCGGTGTCGGTGAAGATCTTGTTCACCCGGCGGAAGTTGAGCTCGCCGGCACCGACCTTGTTGTCCTGCCACTCGCCGTTGAAGTTGATGGTCGGCAGGTCGATGTCCGTACCGGAGTATCCGCGGCGCTGCACGTAGTCCAGCCACAGCTGGTCGCCGACCGCGCCGGACGGGTTCATCAGGGCGTACTTGAACTGGTACTGACGCACCAGCCCGTCGGCCCAGGCGTCGGTGTTCTTGTCGCGGACGTAGACGTTGATGTCCCACAGCAGGCCGCGCTGGAAGAACGTCGGGTAGTAGGTCTTGCCGCGGCAGGCGTTGTCGTCGGAGCTGCCGTCGCAGATCAGGTCCACGGGCACGTCAGGATACGACTCGGGCTCGGCGTCGATGGCCGGACAGTCGGCCGTGGTGTTGTTCAGCGGGTCCTTCTCCTCCGTCCGCTCCACGCACCGGTTGACGTGCTGGAAGTCGATCATGGCGGGCAGCTGCGCGCCGGCGATCTGGGACGACCAGCCGTAGTCGATGCGCTCCAGATAGGCGGCGGAGTCGTAGCGGCGTGCCTTGTCCGCGGCGGCCACCGAGCGGTAGTAGTTCCGCTCCTTGGTGTAGAAGTAGGAGTTCTCCACCTCGTTGGCGGTGACGACGCGGTCCAGGCCCCAGCGCCACGCCTGGGTGCAGGGCTCCGGGTACTGCGCGTGGCAGGGTTCGCCGGCGTCGTCGCCGACCACGGGGACGGTGAGGACGGAGTCGGTCGCCTCGCGCACGCCGTCGTTGTTCAGGCGCTCGGTACGCCCCCAGCCGAAGTAGTAGCGGGTGCCGTCCTGCTTCGTCAGGACCCAGAACTCCTTGGTGCCGTCGGAGCCGTAGCCGCCGTTCAGCTTCTGCACCCGCCAGCCCGGGTCGTCCTTGATGCGGTAGGCGCCCGTACCGGTGTTGTCCTGGATCAGGTCCGAGGTGATGCCGTCGATGGTGATGGTGTAGACGGCGCCGTTGGGGTCGGCCGAGGAGTTCGGCGAGTCCCAGCACAGGTCACCGAAGGCCTCGTGTCCGTCCTGGGCGCAGTTCTTGTAACGTCGCTCGATGGAACCGACGTTGAGGTCCCAGCCCATGCCGACCCAGGATGCCTGGTTGTTGGAGGCCGACGTACGACCGTCCACCAGCTGCGAGTTGTAGGTCAGCGCGAGGTCGGGGGCGATGCCGACCGGGGGCTTCGGCACCGGGATGGGGAGCTCGTAGGTGAAGGCGCCCGACCCGAGGGAGACGTCCCACTTCCCGGCCGGGTTGGCCGGCGAGGCGCGGTAGTCGCCCGCGTCCGAGGACGAGCCGGCGACGAGCGCGTACACGGAGGCGGCCTGCGCGGTCGCGACCATGCCCGGCTGGACCGGTGCGATCAGGCCGGACGCCGACGATGTCGCGGGGGCGGCTTCGACGACGGCGGTGACCGTGCCGTTCGCCGTGTCGTTGGTCTGCCCCTCGACCGTCCGGCCGTCCGAGCAGCCGGGCACGTCGGGGGTGGTCAGGGCGCAGGGAGGCAGCTCGACCAGCCGCAGCCGGGAGGCGAAGGCCCCTCCGTAGGCGCGCGCGAAGCCGGAGTAGTCGAGGGACGCCTCCACCGGCCCGGCGGTCCTGCCGCCGTCCGTGCGGGAGACGGTGAGCCCGAGGCCCACCCCGCCGAACCGCTTCACCTGCTTGTCGTCCAGGACCCGGACCCGCGCCTCGGCCGGTGTGGGTGCGGACGTGGTGGTGCGGGCCGCCGCGGCGGCGGCAGTGGCTGAGCGGGCCGCGGCGGCAGGCGCGGCCACCCCGCGGAGGGAGACCTCCGGACCGGCCGCCGCGGGCTCGGCGCCCGCCGCGGGTATCCGCACGGTGGCCTGGCTCTCCTCGGGCCAGACCACCTTCGGTGCCGCCTTCATGGCGGGCTCGGCCGGGGAGCCGACGGGGCTCCCCGGGACCCGCGCCGGAACGCTCTGCTCCCGGACGGGCGACGGGGTGTCCGCCGCCGACGCCGCCGGCGCGAGCATCACTGCGGACAGCACCCCTGCCACCAGTGCTTTGACCGTCGTCACGGCGACGGCTCTGCCTATCGGTTTCATGATCGGGATCCCCCCGTATCGGCGAAAAGCCCGTGCTCCGCCTGTCGGGAGCATCCGGGCCACGTAGCCGGCCCCAGGGCCAACAGCGCGAGAACGTAGTGGCTCATCGAGGCCAACGGCACCTCAACGCCCTTAATTTGAGGTCCACTTGAGGCTTGATCAAAACCGTTCCACTGAGCCGTCCGGTCTGCGAGGATCCTCGGGCCGCGCCGCCGTTCACCGGAACGAACGGCTCGTCGACGTGTGCGCGGCCACCGATCGGGAGGGGAACCACATGCCGCGCGCACCATGGGTCAGACGGAGCGGAGCCGCCGCGTCCGCGTTGACCCTGGCCCTGCTCACGACCGGCGTTCCCGGCGCGCACGCCGCGCCGGCCGGTGCCGCCACCGGGGCCACGGCGACCGAACCGTCCAGGGCCGTCTTCAACAACCCGCTGGGCACCACGGCCGAGCAACAGGCCATCAGGACGCAGTTGCTGAGCTACATCGGGAGCAGCCCCGCGGGATCCTCGATCAAGGTCGCGCTCTATCACTTCTGGGACGAAGGGGTGGCACAGGCCCTCGCCGACGCGCACAGCCTGCGCGGCGTGGACGTGCAGATCATGCTGGACGAGAGTTCCGTCAGTTCCCGTCCCAGCGATCCGAGTTACGGGATCCTCAGTGCCGCACTGGGGACCGACACGTCCGGTACGTCGTTCGTCGGCACCTGCCCGGCCGGCAGGTCCTGCCTGGGCAGGCCCGAGTTCGGGAAGTCGATCAACCACCAGAAGTTCTGGCTCTTCTCCCAGGTGGACGGGGCCTCCGACGTGGTCGTGCAGACCTCGTCCAACCTCTCGCCGTCCGCGTACAGCGCGTTCTGGAACGACGCGTACGTGCTGACCTACAACACCGGTATCTACCAGGCGTACGCGAAGTACTTCGGCAAGCTCGCCGGCAAGGACTGGTCCGCGTGGACCTACACCAGCGAGACCTTCTCCCCGTACAAGGTCTACTTCTTCCCCTACTACCCGGGCACGGGGAACAGCACGGACACCATCTGGAACACGCTCGACAACATCACCTGCAACTACACCGCTTCGGACGGAACGGCCAAGCACACGAAGATCCGTGTAGGGATGTTCAAGTTCACCCGGCAGGGCGTCGCGGACAAGCTCGTCGCGATGAAGAAGGCGGGCTGTACGGTCGAGCTCGTCTACACGGAGACGGACAGCGCGGCCAGTTCGGCCGACGGAGCCACCCCCGGCACCTGGGAGACGCTGCACTCGGTCAGCGGCTTCGCCCCGGTCTGCTACAACGACGACCACGACGGCGACTCCGCGACCAGCCGTCGGATCATCCACTCCAAGTACCTGCTGGTGGACGGCAAGTACGACGGCACGGTCAAGCGCGTCATGTGGACCGGCAGCCACAACTACACGGGGCCGGCACTGCGGGAGAACGACGAGGCACTGCTCAAGATCGACATCGCCGCGGTGCACGACGCCTACCTGGCCGAGTTCAACACCGTCAAGGCGGCGGCCCAGCCGGGCACCAGCGATGCCACACCCGAGTGCAAGGGCGTGGTCAGCCAGCCCGAGTGACCGGGCCGTCCCGTCCGGGCCACCCCTCCGGACCTCCTCAGCGCCTCAACTCTTCCCAAGGAATAGGATCATGCGACTCACCCACCTGCTCCGCACCGGAGCGGTCCTCGCCGCCACCGCGGTCGCCACGCTCTCGACGGGAGCGGCGAACGCCGCCGTGGCGATCACCTCGTGGAACGCCACCGGCACCTCGGCCGATGTCGTCGGAGCCCACGCATGGGGCACGTTCACCCCGGGGCCGGCCGTGGGGACCTACGTAGTGCACGCGAACATCAAGGACACCAAGGCCGACAGCCACGGCGCACGGCTCAACCTGCGGGGCTCCTGCGACGGCAGCTGCGTCTCCCTGGTCAGCGTCAGCGCCTCCGGCGTCGATGTGGAGAACGCGGACGACTTCACCCTGAAGGCGCCCATCACCGTTCAGGAGTGTCTGACCGAGGCGGGCGTGGACTACATCTGCGGGGAGCCGTACGAGATCACTCCCTGACGCCCCGTCACCTGCACCGGCGGACCCGGCCCGCACACCAGGTCCGCCGGGACGCGGGGCCCGCACACCAGGTCCGCCGGGACGCCTCCGACCTGCCCTGATCGCCCTCGCCTCGACCGTCCCTGATCGCCCCCGCCCGCTCAGGCGGAGGCGCGCACCACGAGTTCGGGGTCGAAGATGACGGCGGTGGGCTCGGTCCGCGTGCCCTCGATCTCCTCCTGGAGCAGGCTCGCCATGCGGGCCGCCATCTCCTCCATCGGCTGGCGGACCGTGGTGAGCTGCGGTTCGGCGGCGAGCGCGGCGCTGGAGTCGTCGAACCCCACGACCGCGACGTCCTCGGGGACACGGCGGCCGAGCTCCCGCAGGGCCTCGCAGACTCCTCGGGCCATCACGTCGTTCGCGGCGAACACCCCGTCGATCGCCGGGTGTTCGCGCAGCAGCCGGCGGAGTGCGGACGCCCCGCTGTCGGCGGTGAACCCGCCTTCGGCGACGGGTACGTACGGATGGCCGTGGCGCTCCATCGTCTCGCGGAACCCGGCCAGCCGGTCCTGGGCGGCCGGCAGGTCCAGCGGTCCGGTGATGGTGGCGACGCGTCGGCAGCCCCTGGCCAGCAGGTGTTCGGCGGCCAGCCGGGCGCCGTCCCGGTGCGCCAGGTCCACGTAGGTCACGGGGGCGGGAGCCCCGGGGCGGGCGAAGAGCACGCAGGGCAGCCGCTCGGCCGCCAGCAGGGCGGGCAGCGGGTCCTCGGCGTGCGTGGAGAAGATCAGCGCGCCGTCCGCCCGGCCCTGCCGGAGGTACTCGACCACTTCGCGCCGGGCGGCGTCCGTCTCCGCGAACATGAGCACCGGGTACATCGACCGGGGGCGCAGGAAGCCGACGACCCCGCTGACGACCCGCCCGAAGAACGGGTCGGCCAGCGCCTGGGAGGCGAAGAGGTTCTGCCCGTCCTCGGAGTCGTCCCCCGCCCCGGAGACCACGAGGGCGAGGGTACGGGCCCGCCGGGTCACCAGGGCCCGGGCGGCGCCGTTGGGTGCGTAGCCGGTCCGCGCGATGGCGTCGCGTACCGCGTCCTGGATGGCCGGGTCGACGTTGCGTATGCCGTTGACCACGCGGGACACGGTGGCGCGGGAGACGCCCGCCTCCCGCGCGACGTCTTCGAGCCTGGGGGCGCGTCTGCTCATGCCGGTACCCTACCGGCGGCCCGCGAACGTCCGTCAGCGGTACGGGAAGCGCTCTCCGACCACACCTTCGTGCGCCGCTCGCCCGACGTCCACGGTGGTGGCCAGGGGCAGCCGCCCGGCGGACGACCCCGCGTACACCTCGTACGTGCCCGGCTCGGTGAGCCACCCCTGCTCCTGCGGGGACCAGTGGTGCAGGGCACGGTGCGGTACGCGTACGGCGGCGGTGACGGTCTCGCCCGGGCCGGCTTCGACCGAGGCGTATCCGGCCAGCCACCGCACGGGGCGCTCCACCGCCGAGCCGGGCCGGGCGAGGTACACCTGCACGACCTCCCGGCCCCGCCGGCCGCCGGTGTTGCGGAGCCGTACGGAGACGGTGAAGGCCGTCTCCTCGTCGGCCGCCTCCGGCGCCGGGGGTACGGACACGCTCTCGTACTCCCAGGCCGTGTACCCGAGTCCGTGGCCGAACCAGTAGGCGGGCGTGCGGTGTGCGCGCAGCCAGGCCCGGTGGCCGATGTGCGGGCCCTCGGCGTACCGCAGCACGCCGTCCACCGGCAGGACCGCGCGGACCGGGGCGTCGGCGAGAGTGGCGGGCCAGGTGGTCGGCAGCCGGCCGCCCGGCTCGGCGGCGCCGAACAGGACGTCGGCCAGCCCGGTCCCCGCCTCCTGCCCCGGGAACCAGGTCAGCAGGACGGCGGGGGCCGCGTCCCGCCACGGCATCTCCACCGGGCCGCCGGAGTTGACGACGACGACGGTACGCGGCTGGGCGGCGACCACCGCGCGGACGAGCTCGTCCTGGTCGCCCGGGAGGGCGAGGGTCGTCCGGTCGTGGCCCTCGGACTCGCTGTCCTGCGTGGTGCCCACGAACACCACGGCCGCGTCGGCCGCGCGGGCCGCGTCCACCGCCTCCGCCAGGGCGGTCGCACGGTCGGGCAGCGGGGGCGCGGCCGTCACCAGGGTGGCGCGGCCGGTCCCGTCGGCGAGTTCGCGGCGGGCCACGACCAGCACGGGCCGTCCGGCGGTGAGTTCGGTCTTCCCGTACTGGCTGGGCGGGTTGACGTGCACCACGGCCGGGTCGTCGGTCTCGCGCGGGAACACCCCGTCGACCAGCGGTGTCCCGTCGACGGTGAGGCTCATCCGGCCGAATCCCCCGACGCCGAAGGTCCAGGCGCCGCCCGTGCCGGGGAGCAGCCGGGCGCTGATCTCCACGGTGTGCGCACCGGGCGGCAGGGGGGGCTCGATCTGACGGCCGGACTCCCGGTGGCCGGCGTACAGTTCGGCGCCGTCCGCGCCGAGCACTCGCAGCAGGGCGCCGGGCCGGCTGTCGCGCGGGTCGTGGCATCCGGGGCCGCCGAGGAAGGGGGGCGCGCCCAGGGCGGGGCCGGGTGCGTGCACGACCCGGGCGGTGGGGGCGAGCGCGTCGCGGAGTGCGTCGAGCGGGGTGGAGACGTGCCGGGGGTGGACGCCCGCGCTCCCGCCGCCCTGCACCCGGGGGTCCGCCGCCTGCGCCCCGATCACCGCGAGGGAGGCGAGCGAGGCCGGGTCCAGGGGCAGCACGTCCCGGTTGCCGAGGAGTACGCATCCGGCCGCGACGGCACGCCGCAGCAGGGTGCCCGGGTCCGCCGAGCCCGACAGGAGCGGCGTCGGCGCCGCCGGGGCCGCCGGGTCGAGGGCGCCGACCCGGTCGGCGAGCCGCAGCAGCCGGCCCACCTTGTCGTCGATCGCGGCCATGGGGACGTGTCCGTCCTCGATCGCCCGGAGGAGTCCGTCGGCCCAGGGGCTCTCGGGACCGGGCATCGCCAGGTCCAGTGCCGCGCGGGCGGCGGGCACGGTGGAGCGCACCGCACCCCAGTCGGAGACGAGGACGCCGTCGAAGCCCCACTCCTCCTTGAGCGGCCGTGCCAGCAGCGGGCTCTCGGCCAGGGTGGTGCCGTCGACCGCGTTGTAGCCGCACATCACCACCCGTACCCCGGCGGCCCGCACGGCGGCTTCGAAGGGGACGAGGTAGACCTCGCGCAGGGTGCGCTCGTCGAGGTCGACGGAGACGGTGAGGCGGTCCGTCTCGGAGTCGTTGGCGACGTAGTGCTTGGCGGTCGCGGCGACGCCCTGCGCCTGGATGCCCCGGATCAGGGCGGCGCCGGTACGGGCGGTCAGCTCGGGGTCCTCGGAGTAGCACTCGAAGTGGCGGCCGCTCAGCGGGGACCGGTGCAGGTTGAGGGTGGGCGCCAGCACGACGTCCACGCCCTTGCGCCTCGCCTCGGCGGCGAGCAGCCCGCCCAGGCGTTCGGCCAGCTCCTCGTCCCACATCGCGCCGACGGCCGAGGCGGACGGCAGCAGCGCGGAGGTGTTCCGCTCGTCCCAGCTCTCCCCGCGCACTCCGGCCGGCCCGTCGGACATCGTCATCGCGCGCAGCCCCACGGCGGGCTCGTCGGCGGTACGCCAGGTGGTGGCGCCGGTGAGCAGCCGAACCTTCTGGCGCGGGTCCAGCGTGTCGAGCAGCCGGTCGATCTCTTCCTGCTTCACCGAGTTCCCCCTCGTGAGGCGTTCCCCGCAGGGCGTGGAGAGCGCTCTCCGAGAGCATCGCCAAAAGCCCCGCGCGTGTCAACGCACGGCGGGGGTGAGGACGGGGCCTCCCGGGAGGCGAGGGCGAGGGCCCAGCCGCACACAGGCGCGACGGAGGCGGGGATCAGCCGTGCACGGACGCACCGACAGGCGCGGGCCCAGCCGTGTGCCGACGCGACGAGCACGGCAGGCCCGCACTCCCCGCCGGCCACCACAACCAACCTGATTCCACCTCGATAAGGGACATTCCCCCGCACCAAGGTTGCCCTCTACACGAAAGTGTCCGGGATGCGGACAACGGCCTTGCTTGTTGACTGTATGCGAAATACGGTCTGCGATATTCCTTGATGACCCCCAGGTGGGAGGTAGGCCCCCGTGCGCCGAAAAGCGGTTGCCTTCGTGGCAGTTGCGCTGGTGTCACTCGTCTCGGGCTGCACGTCGTTGCAGTCCTCGGCAACCGAGGTCGGAGGCGTACGGAAAACCGATGAGCGGCCCGTACGCGACGGCGGGACGCTCACCGTCGCGCTCAACTCCGACCCGGACAAACTCGACCCCAGCCTTGCCCAGACCCTCGTGGGCCGCACTGTCTTCGCGGGCATGTGCGAGAAGCTCTACGACATCGACGCGAACGGCACCCTGGTACCGCAGCTCGCCACGTCGCTCCCCGGGATCTCGGCGGACGGACTGACCGTCACCCTGCCCATCCGCAAGGGCGCGAAGTTCAGCGACGGCACCCCGCTCGACGCGAAGGCCGTCGTCACCTCCCTGCTGCGCCACCGCGACCTGCCCGGTTCCGCGCGCGCCACGGAGCTCGGCCCGGTCAAGGAGGCCGTGGCCGTCGGTTCGTCCACGGTACGGATCACGCTCGACCACCCGTACACGCCGCTCACCGGTGTCCTCGCCGACCGGGCCGGCATGGTGATGTCCCCGACCGCACTGAAGAAGTACGGCAAGGACTTCACCAACCACCCGTCCTGTGTCGGCGCGTTCCGCTTCGTGGAGCGGGTCGGCGGCGACCGGATCGTGCTGGAGAAGGACCCGAACTACTACGCGGCGGACAAGGTCCACCTCGACAAGGTCGTCTACAAGCCGATATCCGACGGCAACGTCCGTCTCGCCAACCTGCGTTCGGGCGACGTCCAGATCGGCGACCAGATGGGCCCGGTCGACGTGCAGAGCGCGCTCACCGAGCCGAACCTCCAGCTCTTCAACTCTCCTTCGCTGGGGTTCCAGGGCATCGGCGTCAACGTGGGCAACGTGAACGGTCTCGGCGAGAAGCCGGGGAAGATCGACACTCCGCTCGCCTCCGACGTGCGCGTCCGCGAGGCCTTCGATCTCGCCATCGACCGCGACCTCCTCAATACCGTGGTCTTCCAGGGCATGTACGAACCCGCCTGCGGCCCCATCTCCCCGCAGTCCGGCATCGCCCCCGGGGTCAAGCCCGAGAACTGCCCCAAGCGCGATGTCGCCAAGGCGAAGAGGCTGCTGAAGGACGCCGGGGTGAAGCTCCCGGTCAAGGTCGAGCTGAAGACCTCCACCACCCCCGAGCAGGGCCGGGTGGGCCAGGTGCTCCAGGCCATGGTCAAGGAGGCGGGCTTCGAACTCTCCCTGCGTCCCACCGAGTACACGACCATGATCTCGGAGACCGACGAGGGTGACTACGACATCTTCACCAGCGGCTGGTCCGGCCGGCTCGACCCGGACGGCAACGTCTCCAACTTCCTGAGGACCGCGGGCGCCATGAACGCCTACGGCATCGGCGACCCGGACCTCGACAAGCTGATCGACGAGGGCCGTTCCATCTCCGATCCGGCCCGGCGCACCGAGATCTACGACGAGATCACCAAGCGCGTCCAGGACGACCACTCCATGATCTACCTCTACCGGCAGAAGAACTACGTCGTCGCCTCCAAGGACGTCGCGGGCGTCCGCGTCTTCGGCGACGGACTGGTCCGGGTCACGAACGCGGGGTACATCCGTTGACGAAATTCCTGCTGACGCGCCTGCGCCAGTCGCTCATCACCCTGATCCTCGTGAGCATCGTGGTGTTCGCCGGAATCCGGGCACTCCCCGGCGACCCGGCGCTCGCCCTCGCCGGCGAGGAGCGCAGCCCCGAAGCGCTCGCCGCGATCCGTGAGGCGTACGGCCTCAACGACAACATCGTGGTCCAGTACGGCCGGTTCGTCGGGCACGCCCTCACCGGGGACCTCGGCACCTCGTCGCGCACCGGCCTTCCGGTCTCCCAGGCAATCGGCCAGGCCCTCCCGGTCACCCTCGAACTTGCCGCGCTCTCACTGCTCCTGGCGATCGTCATCGGTATCGGCGCGGGCGTGATCGCCGCCGTCCGGCGCGGCAAGCCGGAGGAGTGGCTGGCCAACGCCATCGCCCTGGTGGGCCTATCGATCCCGACCTTCTGGCTCGGCATCGTGCTGGTGCTCGGATTCGCCATCGCCATACCGGTGTTCTCCGCCTCCGGCTACGTACCCTTCGGCACGGATCCGCTCGACAACCTGCGCCGGATGGTGCTCCCCTCGATCGTCCTCGGCTCCGGCCTCGCCGCCGTGGTGATGCGCCAGACCCGGGGTGCGATGCTCGACTCGCTCTCCGCGGACTACGTCCGCACCGCCCGCGCCAAGGGGCTCTCCCGCCGTGCGGTCGTCGGTGGGCACGCCCTGCGCAACTCGCTGGTCACCGTCGTCACCGTGCTCGGCCTCCAGCTGGGCCATCTGATCTCCGGGGCCGTGGTCACCGAGCAGATCTTCGTGCTGCCGGGCTTCGGCAAGCTCACCATCGACGCCGTCTTCACCCGCGACTACGCCACGCTCCAGGCCGTGGTGCTCTGCACCTCCGCCGCGTACATCCTCATCAACCTGCTGGTCGACGTGGTCTATTCGGTCATCGACCCGCGTATCCGGCTCGGAGGTGCCAGGTGACCACCGCACTCGCCACCCCGGCGCAGGCCACCGTGCGGAAGGCGGGCGGCGGCAAGCTGCGCGCCCTGCGCAAGAACCGCCTCGCGCTGATCGGCGGCATCATCGCCGCCGTGTTCGTCCTCACGGCGCTCTTCGCGCCGCTGATCGCCCCGTACGACCCCGCGCAGCCGGACTTCACCAATGTCCTGGACGCACCGAGCTGGTCGCACTGGCTGGGCACCGACGACCTCGGGCGCGACCAGCTCTCCCGGATCATCCACGGGACCCGGGCGTCCATGCAGGTCGGGCTGCTCGCCGTGGTACTCGCCTTCCTGATCGGCGTGCCGCTGGGCCTCGCGGCGGGCTACTACGGGCGGCTCACGGACAGCGTCGTCTCCCGGATCACCGACACGATGCTCGCCTTCCCGTTCCTGGTACTGGCCGTCGGGCTCGCCGCGATCCTCGGCCCGTCGCTGACCAACGCCACGATCGCCATCGGCATCTCGCAGATCCCCGCGGTCATCCGCATCACCCGGGCGGAGACGCTGCGGCTGAAGCACGTCGACTATGTCGCGGCGGCGGTGGCCAACGGCGGCGGCGACGGCACGGTCCTGTTCCGGCACATCCTGCCGAACGCCACCTCGGCGCTCATCGTGCAGGCCACGGTCGGCATCCCCGCCGCGATCATCAGCGAGGCGCTGCTCAGCTTCCTCGGCCTCGGTGTGCAGCCGCCGGCGCCCTCGCTCGGCGTGATGCTCTCCGGCGCCCAGTCCTTCCTCGCGCTCGCACCGTGGCTGGCCGTCTTCCCGGGCCTGGCCATCGTCGCCGCGACGCTGGCGTTCAACCTGCTCGGCGACGGACTGCGTGACGTCCTCGACCCCCGCGGAGGCACCCGATGACCGAGACCCTCACCGCTCCCGCGCGGGAGACCGGCGCCGACGGCGAACCCGTGCTGAGCGTCCGCGATCTCACCGTCGCCTTCCCCTCGGAGTACCGCACGGTGCACGCCGTCGACGGGGTCTCCTTCGACCTCGCCCGCGGTGAAGTCCTCGCGCTGGTCGGCGAGTCGGGCTGCGGCAAGTCCGTGACGTCGATGGCGACCATGGGCCTCCTGCCGCCCACCGCGCGGATCGGCGGATCGATCCGGCTGAACGGCCGCGAGCTGGTCGGCGCACCCGAGAAGGAACTCCAGAAGATCCGGGGCAAGGACCTCGCCATGATCTTCCAGGAGCCGATGACCTCGCTGAACCCGGTCCTCACCATCGGCCGGCAGATCGGTGAGGTGATCCGCAGGCACCAGGGCCTCGGGCGCAAGGAAGCCAAGGCGCGCGCGGTCGAACTGCTGGCCCTGGTCGGCATTCCCGCCCCGCACCGCAGGGTCGACGAGTACCCGCACCAGCTCTCCGGCGGCATGCGCCAGCGCGTGATGATCGCGATCGCCGTCGCCTGCGACCCGTCGGTGCTGATCGCCGACGAGCCGACGACCGCGCTCGACGTCACCGTGCAGGCGGGCATCCTGGACGTGCTCCAGTCGCTGCGCGAACGCCTCGGCACCGCGATCGTCCTGGTCACCCACGACCTGGGCGTGGTGGCCGACGCCGCCGACCGCGTGCTGGTGATGTACGCCGGCCGGCCGGCCGAACAGGCGCCCGTGCACGACCTGTTCGCCGGTGCCCGGCACCCGTACTCCCGGGGCCTGCTGGGCGCGGTGCTCCGGCCCGGCGGCGAGGGCAAGCGCAGGCTGCCCGAGATCCCCGGCATGGTGCCGAACCTCGACACCCGGCCCGACGCCTGCACATTCGCACCCCGGTGCGCCCGTGCCGACGACACCTGCACCGGCAAGCGGCCCGGCTTCGACTCCGTCGCTCCCCCGGTCGACCTCTCAGCCGGCACGGCCGCCTCCCACCGGGCGGCCTGCTGGCACCCCTTCACCGCGGACGAGACTTCCACCCCCGTGCCGGCCGGCGCCGCGCGCCCCGACCAGGAGACCGGACAGTGACCACTGCGCAGACCGTCCCCGCACCCCGCGCGAGCGGCCGGGCCCCCTCGGACCCACAGCAACCGGTGCTGGAAATAACCTCCCTGGAAAGGCACTTCGGCGCATCCGGCGGCGGCACCGTCCGGGCCGTGGACGGTGTCTCGATCACCATCGGGCACGGCGAGGTCGTCGGTCTCGTCGGCGAGTCCGGCAGCGGCAAGTCGACGGTCGGCCGCTGCGCGGTACGCCTCGACGAGCCGACCGGCGGCACGGTCGAGATCAACGGCACCGACGTGACCCACATGTCCCGCCGCGCCCTGCGCCCCCTGCGCAAGGATTTCCACCTGGTGTTCCAGGACCCGTCGTCCTCGTTGGACCCGCGCATGACGATCGGTCAGATCATCGGCGAGCCGCTGCGGTTGCACGGAATCGCGCGCGGCGAAGCGATACGCACCCGGGTCGAGCAGCTCCTCGCCCAGGTGGGGCTGCGCCCGGAGCACGCCGACCGGCACCCGCACGAGCTCTCCGGCGGTCAGCGCCAGCGCATCTCCATCGCCCGCGCGCTCTCCTGCGATCCCGACCTGGTGGTGGCGGACGAGCCGACCTCGGCGCTCGACGTGTCCGTGCAGGCCTCGGTGCTCAACCTGCTGGCCGACCTCCAGCGCGACCGCGGCTTCGGGTGCCTCTTCATCACGCACGACCTGGCGGCCGTGGAGTTCCTCGCGGACCGCATCGCCGTCATGTATCTGGGGAAGATCGTCGAACAGGCCCCGACGGCCGAGCTGTTCGCCTCGCCGAAGCACCCGTACACCCAGGCACTGCTGTCCGCGGCGCCCGTACCGGACCCGGTCGACCAGCGTTCGCGCAAGCGGATCGTGCTGAACGGCGAGCTCCCCAGCCCGCTCGACCCGCCGTCCGGCTGCCACTTCCACACCCGGTGCCCGCTGGCCACCGACCGGTGCCGCACGGAGGTGCCCGCACTGCGCGAGCTTCCCGGCGGCCGGCAAGTCTCCTGCCACCTGGTCGCGGACGACGGCACGGCCCCGGACGCGACCGCGGACGTACCAGCCCCGGACACAGCCGCGGACACGACCCCGGGAGCTGCCGCGGAGACCCCGTAGCCGTCCCCGTATCCTCCGCGCACCACCACTCGAACACCGCATCCGCACGCGCACCCGCACGCAGCAGCAAGGAGCCGCATCCATGTTCACCACCCGCCCGACCCTCCAGGGCACCTTCGGCATGGCGTCCTCCACCCACTGGCTCGCCTCGCAGTCCGCGATGGCGGTCCTGGAGAGCGGCGGCAACGCCTTCGACGGCGCCGTCGCCGCGGGCTTCGTCCTGCACGTGGTCGAACCCCACCTCAACGGTCCCGCAGGCGAGGTACCGATCATCCTGGCGCCGAAGGACGGCGACGTGCGGGTGCTGTGCGGTCAGGGGCCCGCCCCCGCCGGGGCGAGCGCCGCCCACTACCGCTCGCTGGGCCTGGAGCTGGTGCCCGGCACCGGCCCGCTGGCCGCCGCCGTCCCCGGTGCGTTCGACGCCTGGATGGTGCTGCTGCGCGACCACGGCACCCGGACCCTCGCCGAGGTGCTGCGGTACGCGATCGGGTACGCCGAGGACGGCCACGCGCCCGTCGAGCGCGTCGGCCAGACCGTCGAGACGGTCCGGGAACTCTTCGAGAACGAGTGGAAGTCCTCCGCCGAGGTCTACCTCGCCGACGGCACCTCCCCGCAGCCCGGCAAGCTGTTCCGCAACCCCGCGCTCGCCGCCACCTGGCGCCGGCTCGTCGACGAGGCCGAGAAGGCCGGCGGCGAGGACCGTGTCGCGCAGATCGAGGCCGCCCGGACCATCTGGCGCGAGGGCTTCATCGCGGAGGCGATGGTCCGGCAGGCCGCCCGGCCCACCATGGACACCACCGGCACCCGGCACACCGGCACGCTGACCGCCGCCGACCTGGCCGGCTGGTCCGCCACGTACGAGGCCCCCGCCACGTACGAATGGAACGGCTGGACCCTCGCCAAGGCCTCCGGCTGGAGCCAGGGCCCCGCCTTCCTCCAGCAGCTCGCCCTGCTCCCCGAGGAGTTGCCCGCTTACGGCTCCGCCGAGTACGTGCACCTGCTCATCGAGGGCTGCAAGCTCGCCATGGCCGACCGTGAGGCCTGGTACGGGGACGCCGCCGAGGTGCCCCTGGAAGCCCTCCTCTCTCCCGAGTACAACGCCGAGCGCCGTGCCCTGATCACCGACCGCGCCTCGCGGGAGCTGCGTCCGGGCAGCCCCGACGGCCGCACCCCCCTCCTCAGCACGCACGCCTCCGCGGTCGCCGCCGGCGAGCCGGGCTTCGACGCCATGGGCCTCGCCGCCGCGGGCGTCGGGGAGCCGACCGTCGCCAAGGACGGCGCCACCCGGGGCGACACCTGCCACGTCGACGTCGTCGACCGGTGGGGCAACATGATCTCGGCGACCCCCAGTGGCGGCTGGCTCCAGTCCAACCCCGTCATACCGGAGCTGGGCTTCCCGCTCGGAACCCGGCTGCAGATGGCCTGGCTGGACGAGGGCCTGCCGAACACCCTCACCCCCGGCCGCCGCCCCCGCACCACCCTCACTCCGTCCCTCGCCCTGCGCGACGGCGTCCCGGTGCTGGCCTTCGGTACCCCCGGCGGCGACCAGCAGGACCAGTGGCAGGTCCACTTCTTCCTGGCGGCCGTGCTGCGCGACCGGGTACGCGGCGGTCTCGACCTGCAGGGCGCGGTCGACGCCCACAACTGGCACAACGACAGCTTCCCGGGCTCGTTCTACCCGCGCGGCATGCGCCCCGGCAGCGTCACCGTCGAGGAGGGCATGGACCCGGAGGTCGTGGAGGAGCTGCGCCGCCGGGGCCACGAGGTCACGGTCGGCAACGCCTGGTCGGAGGGCCGGCTCTGCGCGGTCGCCCGCGATCCCGAGACGGGCGTCCTGTCCGCCGCCGCCAATCCGCGCGGCATGCAGGGATACGCGGTCGGCCGCTGATCGCGCACACCTGCGGCACACCGACCGACGGCCCGTCCGGGAACTCCCCGGCCGGGCCGTCGGCGTGTCCGGGGCTTCGGCGTGTCCGGGGCTTCGGAGGCATCCGGGGTGTCGGGGGCTGGGCTCACCGCTCAGCGAAGACCACGCCTCCCGCGTCCGGCTTCGGCCAGCTCCTCCATGAGCTTCTCCGGGTCCCCCCACTCCGTCTCGTCGAGGACGTCGTACTCCGGAATGCTCAACGGCAGTCCGCGACAGGCGAGTTCGGCGGTGAGTCGGGTGAACGCCATGCGCTCGTCGGGCTCGCCCCGGTAGCTCGCCCGCTCGGCGGCGACCCCTTCGGTCAGGTTACGGCCGGCCATGGTCCGCGGCGCGCCGCTCGGCCTTCCGTACGAGAACGCCCCTCAGTGTGACGCGAGGCGCTCCACCAGCCCGATTCCGCGCGCCAGCAACTCCCGCTCCTCCTGGGTCAGTTCGGCCTCAATGGCCCGCGCGAGCCAGTCGGCCCTGCGCTCCCGCTCCTCCTCCAGCAGGGCACGTCCCGCGTCCGAGAGATCGATCAGGCTCTTGCGGCCGTCGGTCGGGTGCGCGCGGCGAGTGATCAGCCCCTGCTCCATGAGCAGCCCGACGGCTCGCGCCATGGACTGCGGACGCACCCGCTGACCGGTCGCGAGCTCGCTGGTCGTCGTGGCGCCGTTGCGGTCCAGCTCGCCCAGCACGGCCACCTGGCCGAGCGGCATCTGATCTTCGAGCTTCACGCGCCTGGTGAGCTTCCCCATCGCTGTGCGCAGTTCGGCGGCGACGGCGGCGGATTCCGGTAGGGGCATACCGCATTTTATCGCAGGGCACGAAGGCCGATCCGCACAGCGCACCTGACCGACAGGCCCACTCGGCCCGCCCACGCGGCGCCACCCGCTCAAGCCTCCAGCGCATCCGCACAGCACAGCTGCACAGCAAAACTATTCAGCACAGCTGTTCAGCAGAACTGTTCAGCAAAACTGCACAGCATTGCTGTAGAGTCTTGCTCGCCGGGTTCAGCGCCACCGTCGTCGCAGCGGGGCCCGGCGTGGACCAACGGGAAGGACTCCATCCCATGACCGCCATCACCTCCGTCACCGGCCGGCGCGTACTCGACAGCAGGGGCAACCCCACCGTCGAGGTGGACGTACTCCTGGCAGACGGCTCCCTCGGCCGGGCCGCGGTGCCCTCCGGCGCCTCCACCGGGGCCCGCGAGGCTGTCGAACTCCGCGACGGCGACCCGGCCCGCTGGCACGGCAAGGGCGTCGACCGTGCGGTGCACCACGTCAACACGGAACTCGCCGCAGCCGTCATCGGCCGCGACGCCGAGGACCAGGCCGGCCTCGACGCCGCCCTCGTCGCCACGGACGGCACCGCCGCCAAGGCCCGGCTCGGGGCGAACGCCATCCTCGGCCTCTCCCTGGCGAACGCCAAGGCCGCGGCGGCCGCCCACCGCCTGCCGCTGTACCGGTACCTCGGCGGGTCCGACGCCCGGCTGCTGCCCGTACCGATGATGAACATCGTCAACGGGGGCGCACACGCGGACAATCCCCTGGACTTCCAGGAGTTCATGATCGTGCCGGTCGGCGCCGCCACGTTCGCCGAGGCCGTCCGGATGGGCTCGGAGGTTTTCCACACCCTCCGCCGCGACCTGCTCGCCGCCGGGCACTCCACGGGCGTCGGCGACGAGGGCGGTTTCGCACCGTCCCTGCGTACGGCCGAGGAGGCTCTGGACTTCGTGGCGGCCGCCGTCGAGCGCACCGGGTACCGCGCGGGTACGGACATCGCCCTGGCCATGGACCCGGCGTCGTCGGAGTTCTTCCGCGACGGCGTCTACGACTGCACCGGGGAAGGGGTACGGCGCACACCGGCCGAACACGCCGACTACCTGGCCGGGTTGATCGACGCCTACCCCATCGTGTCGATCGAGGACCCGATGGCCGAGGACGACCTGGAGGGCTGGCGTGACCTCACCGCGCGGGTCGGGGCGCGCTGCCAGCTCACGGGGGACGACGTTTTCTGCACCAACGAGACCTTGCTGCGCGAGGGCATCGCCTCCGGCGTCGCCAACTCGGTTCTGGTGAAGGTCAATCAGGTCGGCACCCTGACGGAGACGCTTGCCACGGTCAATACCGCGCACCATGCGGGCTACACCGTCGTCATGTCGCACCGGTCGGGCGAGACGGAGGACACCACGATCGCCGACCTGGCGGTGGCCACGGGCTGCGGGCAGATCAAGACGGGGTCGCTGTCGCGCTCCGACCGCACCGCCAAGTACAACCAACTCATCCGCATCGAAGAGGAGTTGGGCGACAACGCACGGTACGCGGGCGCGGAGGCGCTCCGCCGCTGAATGCCGTCCCGGCCGGGTTCACCTGCTTGCCGGTCAGAGCGACCCACTCCTGTCGGAGCGCCCCACCCCTGCCGGCTCATCCATCAGTCGTCGCAGCCCCAGGGGCACGCGGGCCGCCCCGGCCTCACGTGCGCAGCACCCGGGAGAGGTAGGCGGACAACTCCGGTACGGCGTCCGGACCGAGGCGCAGCGCGAGGTACCCGTCCGGGCGGACGAGGAAGCCGGTGGGCCCTTCGGCGCGGTAGACGCGGCGGAACTCCGACCGGCTGTCGTTCCATACGGGGACCCGGGTGTTCCCGTCCGCCCGCCCGCCGGAGCCGAGTACCGCGACGATGGGCGCCCGGCGGTGCGTGCGCCGGGCGACCTCGGCGACGGCTCCGCCGAGCCGGTCCAGCGCCTCGGCGTCGGGCCCGTACAGCACCAGGGTGTGGTCCGGTCCGCGCCGCAACAGGTCGAACAGCCGCACCGGGTACGCCGCGAGAGGGCCGACGAGCCCTCCGCAGTCCGGTGCGCGGTCGCCGGAATCGGGGGCGTCGCTCACCCCCGAGAGCGCTCCGGTGAGTGGGCCGTCCCGGTAGCCGACGAGGAGCTGGGCCTCGCGCATCATGACGTGGGCCGGGTCGTCGGAACCGGCCTGCACGCCCCCGCCGGTGGCGTGCCGTACGGTGCGTCCGACGACCTCCTCCCCCACCGGTCTGCGCTCGGCGTCGTAACTCTCCAGCAGCGCGGGCGCGGTGAGGCCCGCCGTCGCCAGGGCCAGTTTCCAGGCGAGGTTGACCGCGTCCTGGATGCCGGTGTTCATGCCCTGGGCGCCGGT
This sequence comes from Streptomyces sp. NPDC001770, assembly GCF_053596135.1. Classification (NCBI taxonomy): domain Bacteria; kingdom Bacillati; phylum Actinomycetota; class Actinomycetes; order Kitasatosporales; family Streptomycetaceae; genus Streptomyces; species Streptomyces sp. NPDC001770. The sequence continues at coordinate 95,560 of NZ_JBSFFN010000022.1, forward strand.
CGGCGGGTGGATGTGCGCGGCGTCGCCGGCGACGAACACCCGGCCCTCGCCGTAGCGGTCCACGATGCGGTGGCTGATGCGGAACACGGACGACCAGCGCATCTCCGAGACGGCGGCGGGTTCGGGCGCGAGCCGGTCCACGACCGCCTGGATGTGGGCCAGTCCGGGGTGCGGGCCCTCCTGCGCTCCGTGGGCGACGCGGCCCGGCGGCCCGGCCGCCGTGGAGAGTTCGGGCGGAACCAGCATCGACATCCGGTAGCGCGAGCGGCCCGGCAGCGGGATGCAGACGAGCAGGTCGTCGGGGATGCCGTCGTCGCCGAGGTGCGTCGAGCGGACGCTGTACCCCGGGGGCAGACTCCAGTCGGTCTCCACGTCCGCCAGCATGTACTCCTCGGCGAGCGCACCGCCCTCGAAGGTGAGCCCGAGCCCTTTGCGGACCGCGCTGTGGGCCCCGTCGCACCCGACGAGGTAGCGGGACCTGATGTCCCGGGTCGTGCCGGAAGCGGTCAGGACGGTGCTCCACACACCGCCGCCGTCCTGGACGAAGGTGACCAGTTCGGTGCCGCGTTCGACGTGGGTGCCGTGCCGTTCCAGGTGTTCGGTGAGGATCCGCTCGGTCTCGTACTGGGGCAGTGAGGCAAACGTGTACGGCACGTCCGGTGGCAGTTCCAGGTCGATGCGGCCCCGCTCCTCGCCGTTGACGTAGGCGAGCTGGCCGCGCATGGGGACGGCGGCGTCCAGGGCGTCGTCGATCACTCCCGCGCGGTCCCACAGCTCGAAGGTCCGTGGCTGGATTCCCACCGCCTTCGCGTGGGGAATCGGGGCCTGCAGCTTGTCGATCACCCGGCATGCCACGCCCCGGCGGCGCAGCTCCAGAGCGGCGGTCAGCCCGACCGGTCCCGCGCCCACGATCAGTACATCGGTGCGCATCACGGCCTCTCCCGTCCCACGAAGGCCCCCGGGGTCCGTTCCATCGTCGCCCCGGCATCGCACCCGGGCGACTCGTGGACCGTTGCGGCGCACCGGACCGGTTGCGGTTGTACGGGCGGGGGGCGCGGCGCCGTACGGGCGCGGGCGGGCCGGACCACGGCCGGACCTGTGAGTATCGGCCGCGCAGGAACGCGGGTCCGGGCCGGTACGTTCCCGTGGTCCAGCCCTGCAGTACGGCGAAGGGAACCCCCGGCATGAGCACGACGCAGGAACACGCATCGCAGGAGCGCGCGACGCAGGACCATGGACCACGCGAACACGCGGCTCCGGATCGCGGACCGCAGGGGCACGGGCTCCGGCCCGGGAGACGTGCCGTGGTGGTCGCGGTGGGCGCCGCCGGGGCCGTGGCGGCCCTCGGCGCGTGCGGCGCTTCCGGCACGTCGGACGGCTCCGGCGGCTCCGGCGGCTCCGGCGGCTCCGATGCGAAGAGCGGCACGGTCCTCGGCAGTACCGGTGACGTCCCCGAGGGCGGCGGCAAGGTGTTCGCGGAGCAGGGGGTCGTGGTGACCCAGCCGACGGCGGGGCAGTTCAAGGCCTTCTCCGCCACCTGCACCCACCAGGGCTGCGCGGTGAGCGGGGTGACCGACGGCGCGATCACCTGCCCGTGCCACCGGTCCACCTTCGATCCGGCGACGGGCGAGCCGACGGGTGGCCCGGCGACCGTCGCCCTGCCCTCGAAGCGGATCACGGTCGCGGACGGATCGATCACGCTGGCCTGAGAGGAGCCCGTAGGGCCGGGAAGGCCCGGGAAAGCAGGGAGGAGCCCGGAGGAACCGGGATCTCCTGAGAAGGTCCGGTCCCCGGCATTGCGCGACGGTGCCGGGGACCCGATGATCCTGGGATCGGACGATCCCGCTGGGACGACGGAAGGTGAGGGTGCACCATGGCCGCCGCTCAACGACGAGGCCGCCGGATCATGATGACCGACGAGGAGCGCGACGCCTATCTGAGCGCGCAGCGCACCTGCCGGGTGGCCACCGTCGGTGCGAATGGCCAACCCCACGTCGGGGCACTGTGGTTCGTGTGGGACGGCACCTCGGTCTGGCTCCACTCACTGACCCGCAGCCTGCGCTGGGAGCACCTGCTCCGAAATCCCCGGGTGGCTGTGGTCGTCGACGACGGTGAGGAGTACGGGGAGTTGCGCGGCGTCGAGCTGCGGGGCGAGGCCGTCCTGGTGGGCGAGGCACCGCGCACGGGCGAGCCGTGCGCCGAACTCGCGCACGTGGAGCGCCTGTTCCCGGTGAAGTACTTCGGGATCGACACCATGCCGTACGACGGCCGGCACGCCTGGCTGCGGCTCACTCCGAAGACCGTCGTGTCCTGGGACTTCCGCAAGCTGGCGGGCCTCGGCTGACCGCCGCCGGACCGGGGGCCGGTCCCGCCGGGCCGCTCAGCCGTAGCTGATCGGCCGGGCGGGGGCGGCCGCCGCGGCGACCGCGTCGGCGAGCGGGCCGACATCGGCCAAGGTCAGCGGCGACACGGTGATGCGCACCCCCTGGGGGGCGTCCATCCGGAACCTCGCCCCGGGCGCCACCGCCCAGCCGGCGTGCAGCAGCCGGGTCACGGCGCCGGTCTCGTCGCTGACCGGCACCCAGATGTTCATCCCGCTGCGTCCGTATGCGACGACGCCCCGTTCCGCGAGCGCCGTGACGAGCGCCGAGCGGCGTTCCCCGTACGACCGCGCGACCGAAGGCGTGTCGACGGCGCCCGTGCTCCAGAGATGGACCACGACGCGCTGGAGCAGTCTGCTCACCCACCCGGGTCCCAGCCGCTGCCGCCCCGCCACCCGGTCCGTGGTGACCGGGTCGCCGGTGAGCGCCGCGACCCGCAGGTCCGGCCCGTAGGCCTTGGACACCGACCGGACGACCGCCCAGGTGCGGGTCGTTCCTGCGAGAGGGTGGAGTGGCACGTCGACGAAGGCGTGTCCGTGGTCGTCCTCCAGAAGCAGGACGTCGGGGTGGGCGGCGAGCAGGTCGCGCAGCTCCCGCGCCCGCCGCTCGCCGATCGCGGCGCCGGTCGGGTTCTGTGCGCGGGCGGTGACGACGAGGGCGCGGATGCCCGCGCGCAGGGCCCGCTCCACGGCGGCGGGTACGGGCCCGTCCTCGTCGACCTCGACCGGCACGGCGCGCAGTCCGATCGCGGGAACCAGGTCCAGCAGGCTTCCCCAGCCCGGGTCTTCGAGGCCGACCGCGTCCCCGGTCTTGAGGTGGGCCGCCAGTACCCGCTCGATCGCGTCCAGCGAGCCGGAGGTGACGACGATCCGGCCCTCGGGGACGCCGTCGGCGGTGAAGGCCGCGCGGGCGAGGGCGCCGAACTCGGGCAGCACCGGCAACTCGCCGTACATGCCGGGGTTTTCACCGTACGTCCGGACCGCCTCCGCGAAGGCGTCGGCCAGTTCGGGCAGCAGCGCGGGGTCCGGGTTCCCCTTGCCCACGTCCCGCACCCCCGGGGGCGCCTCGACGCGCAGCGAGCCGCGCGCGGTGGTGGCGGGGCGCGGGCGCACCCTGCTGCCCCGGCGGCCGTCCGTCTCGATGACCCCGCGTTCGCGCAGGGTGCGGTAGGCGGCGGCGATCGTATTGGGATTCACCTCCAGTCGCGCCGCCAACTCCCGCATGGGAGGCAGAAGTTGTCCGGGCGCGAGCTCACCCGAGCCCACCCCCTGCTCCACGCTCGCAGCGATATCCGCCGCACGCCCGCCCGTGATCATGTACTCTCCTAGCACAAACAGCATTATGCACTAGTGCAATGGAGGACGCAATGTCGGAGACCGTCGCGCCCGTCGGACCCCAGCCCGCCGAGGCCGGGGACCACTCCCCCTACGCGGCGACCGGGCGCACCATCCCCACCCGGTCCAAGGAGCGCGCCTCCTACGACCCCGAGGTCGTGCACCCGATACTCGACGGCTCGTACCTCTGCCACCTCGGCTTCGTCCGCGACGGCGCCCCGGTGGTGCTGCCGACGCTGTACGCCCGGGTCGGCCGGCGGCTGTACATCCACGGCTCGACCGGCTCCCGGCCGCTGCGGATGACGAACACCACGGACCCCGGTCTGCCGGTCTGCCTGACCGTCACCCAGGTCGACGGACTGGTCCTGGCGCGCTCCGCCTTCCACCACTCGATCAACTACCGCTCGGTGGTGGCGCACGGCATCGCCCACACCGTGACGGACCCCGACGAGCGGCGGATGGCGCTCGACGCGATCGTGGACCAGGTCGTCGCGGGCCGGTCCCAGGACTCGCGTCGGGCCGACGCCAAGGAGCTCGCCGCCACCGCGGTGATCCGGCTGGACCTGGAGGAGGTCTCCGCGAAGCTCCGCACCGGCGGACCCAACGACGCCCCCGAGGACCTCGCGCTGCCTTACTGGGCGGGCGTGGTGCCGGTCGCCCGGACGTACGGCGAGCCGATCCCGTCCGACGACCTCGACCCGTCGATCCCCCTCCCGCAGTACCTCGTGGCACACTGAGCCGCCCGCAGGGCCGTACGCGCGGAGCGAAACCCGGATCCGACCCCCGGAGCGGCTCCGCGCGTACACCCCGCCGCGAGCGACAACGGCACGGGCGGCAGCGCCCGTTCGCCCCTACTCCTCGCGCGCGGCGGACCGCTGGGCGATCTCGGCCTTCACCGTCTCGTACAGCTCTTCCGGCGTGAAGCCCAGGTCGTGCAGGATCCGTGCGGCCGGGCTCCCCTCGACGCGGATCAGGCCCAGCAGCGTGTGTTCCGTACCGACCCAGTCGTTGCCGAGGTCGGCCGACGCGCGGATCGCCTGCTCGATGGCCTCCTTGCCCTCCTGCTGGAAGGCGATGTGCCCCCGCTGCGTCTTCTGCCCGACCGGCTGGATCACCGCGTCGATCGCGGCGCGGACCCGCTGCTCCGACCCGGCTTTCGCCGTCAGCACCTCGTACGCGAGGCCCCGCGGCTCACCGAGCAGCCCGAGCAGGATGTGCTCCGTACCGATGAACTCGTGCTTGTGCGTACGGGCGGCCTCCTGCGCCAGCACGATGCTGTGCCGGTTCAGATTGGTGTACCGCTCGAACGGGTTGGGGGTGTGGCGCTGCTGGGCGGCCTGCTTGGTCACCCCGATGGCGGTACCGATCTCGGTCCACGACGCGCCGCCCTGCTTGGCCTTGCCCACGTAGTGGTCGATGAGCTGCTCACCGAGGTCGGACAAGGTCTGCGCACGGAGGTGCGCCTCGCTGATGCGGGCCAGAGGGTCGACGTCGGGGAGTTCCTGGTCGAGACGGGCGATCAGGTCGGCGAGGCTGATGTTGAGTGGCGTCATTCGTCAAGCGTAGATTGACGCCCCTGGGTCGTCAATCCGCAATTGACGCTCATTCGGGTACGTCGAGGCGAGCCGCGCGACGAGAGCGCGGCCGGTGACGGTGAGCAGCCCGACGGCCGCCGGACGACAGGCGCGGCCGGCGACGGTGAACGGCCCGGCGACCGTCAGGCGGACGCCGCCCCGCCGCCGGTACGCATGCGGCCGTCCCCCTCCTCCGCCGCGCCCCCCACCCCGGGACCGACCGGGCCCGACACCACCGGCCCCGAAGGGGCTCCCGGGGCCTTCGGAGCTTCCGGGGCTTCCGGGGCTTCCGGGGCTTCCGGGGCTTCCGGGGCTTCCGGGGCGGAGGACTGCGCGATGTAGGCACCGGCCAGTACGACGAGTCCGCCGACCAGCTGGGGTCCGGACAGGTGCTCGCCGAGCAGCACCCACGCGAGCACGGTCGCCACCACCGCTTCCAGGCACGCGACGACTCCGGCGACCTGCGGGGAGAGCAGCCGTACCGAGACCACGCCGGTCAGGTAGGCGAACACGGTCGCCAGCAGAACGATCCAGGCCAGCAGGAGAAAGCCCGGAACCCCGTGGCCGTTCATCCGGGTGGTGGAGCCGAGTACCGACCAGTCCATCCCCCAGGGGCGGGCGACCAGCGTGAGCAGTACCGCACCGACCAGCAGACCGTACGCGATGACCCCCACCGGATGCGGCGGCTCGCGACGCGCCCCGCCGCCTTCCTGCCCGGCGACGGGCGCACCCGGGTCCGACAGGACGAAGTAGCCGACCTGACAGCAGGCCGCCCCGAGGGCGAGCAGCAGGCCGAGGGGGTCGAAGCGCAGCCCGGACCAGACCTCGACGACGCAGGCGAGCCCGGCCGCCGCGAGCAGCACCCCGAGGGCGGCGGCACGGGTGACCGGCCGGCGCCGGACGAACCGGACCCAGCCCAGCACGAGGGCGGGCGCGAGGTACTCGACGAGCAGTGCCACGCCCACCGGGATACGGGAGAGGGCGGCGAAGTAGCAGGCCTGGACACCCGCGACGGCGAACAGCCCGAAGCCGGCCAGCAGCGCGGGCCTTTCCCGCAGCAGGTTCCGGTGCCGCCAGGCGGTGGGGGACAACACGAGCGCCGCGCCCGCCACCCTGAGCCACACCACGTGCAGCGGGTCGAGGCCCGCCTCGATGAGCGGCTTCGCCGCCACCCCCGAGCCACCGAACGCGAACGCCGAGGCCAGGGCGAGTCCCAGACCGGCACTTCTCCCCCGAGACGCCTGCATCGGCACATCATGTCAGGTGCGACCGGCCCGGTCACCCCTGTCGCGCCTTCTCCCGCGCGCCCCACCGAGCGTCCGTCGCCGCCGGAGCGGCCACGGACGACGGGAGCGGGCCGCGGACGTGCGCGGCGGGCCACGGGCGCTGTCCTGCGCCAGTGAGCCCTGACCGATTGCCACCGAAGTCCGACCCGCCCGGAGGCGGCGCCTACCGGCGGACCGCCGAGATCAGTCCTCCGCTGCGCTCCTCGCGCTGCGGAGGGGTGCCGATCGGGCGGCCGTAGGCGGCAGCGCGCTCGCGCAGGGTGTAGCTGTCGGCCTCCCAGCCGTGGCCGGCCAGCCAGCCCACCGGGTCGTCGGGCATCTCCGAGACCCACATGGACGCCGCCGATCCCGGCACGGCGTCCGCCCCGAAGCGCTCGATCACGCCGCGCGAGCCCAAGGTCAGCCCCATCCGGCTGCCTGCCGCCGACTGCGCGCCGATCCGGGCCAGCAGCAGCTCCACCGCGTCCTCGGGCAGATAGATCAGCAGCCCTTCGGCGATCCACGCGGTCGGCACCGCCGGGTCGTACCCTGCGGCAGCCAGCGCGGCCGGCCAGTCCTCACGCAGATCCACCGCGACGGTGGTCCGCTCGCAGCGTGCGACGGCATGCTCCTGGCGCAGCACCGAGGCCTTGAATGCCAGTGGCGCGGCAGTGTCGACCTCGAACAGCCGGGTGCCCTCCGGCCAGTCGATCCGGAAGGCGCGGCTGTCCATGCCGGCGCCGAGCAGCACGACCTGCCGGATCCCGGACGCGGAGGCCTGCCGCAACAGGTCGTCGAGGAACTTCGTCCTGATCACGATGGAGAGCGACACGGCCAGTCGGCGACGACGTGCGGCCTCGTCGTCGGACAGCCTCGGCGAGGAGGGCCACAGGCCGCCGGCGGTGGCGAAGACCTGTGCCAGTGGGTCGCGGAACAGCGCGTCCTCCCGCTCTGTCTCCAGCGCACGCACCCGGGCCACCCCCACCGCCGTGGCCCACACGCCCGACGGCCGCAACGGCTTCTGCTCATAAGTCACCGCGCCAGCCTAGGGCGCACCTTCGAACTGCCGTCGTTCGGCCGGAGACCGGGGCCCGGCGGCGTCCGGTGCGTGCGATTCCGCGGACCGGACATCGGCCATCCCGCCCCGCCCGTCGGCAAGGCGTACGAAGCAGTCGGGCGCACGGCGGCGCCGTACCGGACCGTCCTGCTCGAAACCGTCCTGCTCGAACCGCGTACCCCACCAGTGGCCCAACGGCCTGCGACAACGCTCACCGGACTGAAGAAGATCCAGCTCAAAGGCGGACCGTTCCGGATCTCCGTATGCCGGATCTCCGTATGCCGGATCTCCGTATGCCTGAGCCGGTTCCCCCCACCGCGCCTCCGACCACGACGGCCGGAGTTCAGCGGCAGGACCGCACCGGTGGTCGGACTTCAGCGGCAGCCGAACAGGATCCGCTGTCGCAGGACAGGCGCCGATCCCCGCACATCCTTGCCGAGCGATAGTTTCCGATATATCGTTGAGCCATCGGTACGAACGTACCGGTCATCCGGACAACGGAAGGAGCGCGTCATGCGTTCACATGGATTCGACAACGAGCGCGGCCGAGGCGGCCGCGGACAGGGCGGACCCGGACGGCCGGGCCGCGGAGACTTCGACGGCCGGCGTTCCGCCTTCGGTCCCTTCGGACCGCAGTTCGGCAGCGGCCCCTTCGGCGGAGGACCGTTCGGCGGGGGACCCTTCGGCGGCGGAGGCCGCGGACGGGGTGGCGGCCGGGGGCGGGCGCGGCGCGGCGACGTACGCGCCTCGATCCTGGCGCTGCTCAAGGACCGCCCGATGCACGGCTACGAAATGATCCAGGAGATCGGCGAGCGCAGCGGTGGGGCCTGGCGGCCCAGCCCCGGTTCGGTCTACCCGACGCTCCAGTTGCTGGAGGACGAAGGCCTGATCGTCAGCGCGAGCGAGGGCGGCAAGAAGCTGTTCACGCTCACCGAGGCCGGGAGCACCGAGGCCGAGTCCGGTCCCGACGCACCGTGGGAGGACGCCGGTCGCGGTGTCGACTGGGAGAGCGTGAACGAGATCCGGCAGGCCGGGTTCGGTCTCATGGAGGCGTTCGGCCAGGTCTGGAAGACCGGCTCCGCCGACCAGCGCCAGAAGGCGCTCGCCGTCATCAACGACGCCAAGAAGAAGCTCTACCTCATCCTGGCCGACGAGAACTGAGGCCGTGGGTACGGGAGCGGGCGGGAAAAGGGGTCTCGCGATGGGCTCACCTGGTGTGAGCAGTGGTCGCGGGGCCCTTTTCCGTCGTTCCGCCCGCATGGCCGGTCACGATCCGCCGCGGCGGCGCGAGGCCCCACGGGAAGACGTCGGCCGACCCCGGTACCGGTCTCCCGGGTCCGTGCCGGTCGCCAGGTCCGTGCCGATCCCCGGGGCCGCACCCCGGTAGTCGTCCGCGACAGTGACGCTCGCTCGCGCCAGGTTCCGCCCTCGTCGGCCCCCTGCTCGAACACTGGCCGGTGCCCCGTCCGGGCCCCGGGGGGCGAACAGTCGTCCGTTCACTTCCACCTGTACACCGAGGCACTTGGACGCCCACGTCCAGGGGGTTGAGGAACATCGGAACGAAAACCGGCGCTAAGCCTTGATTGGCCCTGGTGGGCGGCTGACGGAACGTCGGCGGCCGGACCCGTCTCAAGTCTTCCCGCAGATGACGCCCCATTATCTGCGGCATCGCTGATCACGACCTGCGGCGACATTCTCGGGGCCGTGCGTGAAGCGGCCCCGTTATCTATGGCAAGGGCGACGCTGTGCCCGCCGTCGTACGACTGCCCGTCGGGGAGGCGTTGACTGTCCGCGCAGCGGCCGACGTGTTCCCCGACTCGCTCGACAACGCGAACACGCTCCGGTCGTACGGAATTGGCGTCGGCAAGACCGCCGAACACCTCGGCGAGGCCCGCCGGCTCGCCACCGTCGCGGACGACGAGATCGGCGGCACCCTCGAACAGCTGTGGGGCACCGCGGCGATCAACACGTGGAACGCTCGGCGGGCGTCGGTGCTGTCATGGCTGGGCTGGTGCGCCGAGCGCGGGTACGACGACCCGGCTGTCCCGGCCTGGGTGAAGCGGATGCCCCCGCCGGACTCGGAGACCCCGGCCCGCTCGAAGATGGCCGTCGACCGGCTGATCGCCCGACGCGACGTCCATCTCCGGGAGAAGACGCTGTGGCGGATGCTCTACGAGACCGTCGCGCGCGCGGAGGAGATCCTCGGCGTCAACATCGAGGAGCTGGACCTCGCCGCCCGCAGGGCCCCGGTGAAGGCCAAGGGCGCGAAGCCGCGCACCCGACGCCGCGGCGCCCCGCACAAGGACTACGTCATGGAGCCCGTGTACTGGGACGCCGGCACCGCCCGCCTGTTGCCCCGACTGATCAAGGGCCGTATCCGCGGGCCGGTGTTCGTCACCCACCGTAAGCCGGGCCCCGGGAAGGTCGTCAGCCTGCGCGACGTGTGTCCGGAGACCTGGCTGGTCCGGCTGTCGTACGGGCAGGCCCGCACCCTCCTGGACGCGCACACGGCTGTCGGGGGTGTGGCGGGAACGGGCTGGGACCTGCACGAGTACCGGCACTCCGGCCTCACCCACCTCGGTGAGGCCGGCGCCGGCCTGCCGATGCTCATGACGAAGTCGCGGCACAAGAAACCGGAGAACGTGCGGCGTTACTTCCACCCCTCGGCTGAGGCGATCGCCGAGGTCACCAGTCTTCTCGCGCCCGGAGACAGCAGGCCCTGACCTCGTCAGCGCCAGTCGAGTCGAGCTGAGTTGGCTGTCTCCAGTCCCCTGCGCACAGAGCCGGCCGCTCGGCCAACCAACTCTGAAGCAGTTATTGCGAAGTTTTCACTTCATACCTACGGTAAGCGCATGCGACCGAAGCACGAGCCTGAGCAGATCACCGACCTGTCACGGTTGAGGGCGTTCATGAACCCACTGCGGATGCAGCTGTACCGGCTGCTGTACGCCGCGGGCACCGCGACCGCCTCTCAGCTCGCCGAGCATGTCGACGAAACGCCCTCGCTGGTCAGCTACCACTTGCGCAAGCTGGCTGAGCACGGCTTCGTGACCCAGGCGAGTGGCCAGGGCACCGACGGCCGCGAGCGCTGGTGGCAGGTGGCATCTGAAGAGGGCTGGGGCTTCCGTGACTCGGACTTCGCGGACACGCCCGAGGGAGCCGCCGCCGTCGGCGCGGTGACCCGAGGGATCTTCGACACCCGCGTCGCCCAGTACCGCACGTATCTCGACCAGAAGTCCGCCTGGGGGAAGGCGTGGACCGACGCATCCTTCAGCTCAGAGTGGCTGCTCGACCTCACCCCGGCCGAACTCGCCGAGATGAGCGACGAGCTTGAGGCGCTGGCCCGGCGCTGGCGGGAGCGCGGCAAGGCCGCCGAGGCGGCCGACGACACCGAGGACCGCGAGCACGTGTCTGTGCACCTCTACGGCTTTCCCTTCCGGCCCTGACTCAGCCGAATTCCCAACGTACTTGGAGCCCACCATGGCCACCCCAGAGACAGCCCTGCCCGAACACGCCACCTCACCGGCCCACCGCGACGGCAACGTGTTGCGCTGGCTCACCGCCTACACCGTCTCCCTCATTGGCGACAGCGTGTACTTCGTCGCCCTGGCCTGGTCCGCCCAGAAGGCCGCCGGTCCTACCGAAGTCGGCCTAGTCATGGCTGCCGGGGCAGTACCACGAGCGTTACTCATGCTCGGTGGGGGCGTGGTGGCCGACCGGTTCGACCCCCGCCGGGTGATTCTCGGCAGTGACACGCTGCGCTGCCTCCTCATCCTGGCGGTGGCCGCCGGTATCGCGCTGACGGCTCCGGCCTTGTGGATCCTGGTCACGGTGGCGCTCGTCTTCGGCGCCGTCGACGCACTGTTCGTACCCGCTGTCGGTGCTCTTCCGCCCCGGATCACCGCCCCCGACCAGTTGGCCCGGGTCACCGGCATGCGCTCGCTGTCCACGCGCCTCAGCCAGATCGCGGGCCCGCCGATCGGCGGCCTGGCCATGGGACTCGGTGGACCCGCAGCCGCCTTCACCGTCGCCGGACTGCTCATAGCCCTGTCCCTTCCGCTCCTGCTGACGATACGGATACGGCCCCTCGGGGCGCCCGACGCGGAACGGCCGGAGCCCGGCACCGCGCGGCAGGACCTGCTCGACGGCCTGCGCTACATCCGCCGCCACCGACTCATCGGCCCGCTCGTCGCCGCCGGCGCCGTCTGCGAACTGGGCCTCACCGGCACCCTCAACGTCGGCATGGTGCTCCTCAACGCCGAACGCGGCTGGGGCCCTTCCGGCTACGGCTGGATCGTCAGCAGCTTCAGCGCAGGGGCTGCGGCCAGCGCCGCGTTGCTCGCGATCGCCGGTTGGCTGCCGCGCGCCGGCCTGATGATGGCCGGGACGCTGCTCGTGGGCTGCGCGGGTGCGGCCACGATCGCTTTGGTGCCGACCCTGTGGCTCGCCTCGGTGCTGGCTGCGGTCATCGGACTGTGTGCGGGCGTCTTCGGCAGCCTGGACAACGCCCTCATACAGACTGCGGCGGACCCGGCTTATCTTGGCCGGGTCACCTCCGTGGTCATGCTCACCATGGTCGGTCTCGCCCCCCTAAGCTATCCGCTGGTCGGTGCCGCCATTGGAGCCTGGGGCGCCGCCCCGGTGTTCGTCGCCTGCGGCACCTTCGCCAGCCTGGGCGTGGGCATCGCCCTGGCCTCCGACGCGGTGCGGCACGCCGAACTGCCCCGGCAGCGGCCAGGCGTGACCGTCTAAGAGCGTCCGCCGGTAGGGAAAAGGTGTTGCCCCCGGCAGTGGGCGGGACGATCATGACGAAAATGTCGGATCTGCTTGAGCGCGTAACCGCCTTCCGCGCCGCCTTCGCCCGCCGCCAGGCCACTGAGACCGTCGAGCTGCCCGGAGCCTTCGCCATCCGCCACTCGGACTTCCCCCAATCCCAGGAGCACAACCAACTGATCGTCCACGCCTCGGGCGTCGACCCGGCCGCACTGCCCGAACTGGCTGCACACGGCCTCGGACCGCGCCAGCAGTACCGGATCACGGTGCTGGACGAGGCACTCGGGGAGCGGGCCACCCCGGTGCTGGCGGCGGCCGGCTACGATCGGGACACCGAGCTGGTACTGGCCCGGGAGACAGCTGGCTGCGCGCTGCCCGAACCTGTCGCGCACCCGGTCGAACTTGCCGAGCTGCGAGCGGCGGTGTTCCGCCAGCAGCTGGACTGGGGCCTGGACGAGGATCTCGCTCGACAGCTCACCGAGCGCCGTACCGCCCGCCTGCGCGGCGCCGAGAAGGTGTCTTTTCTGGCCGCCCGGGCCCCGGGCGGGGAGATCGCGGCCTGGGCCGACCTCTACCTAGACCGAACCGCCGGGCTGGCTCAGCTGGAGGACCTCGTCACCGCTGTGCTGCACCGTAAGCAGGGCCACGGAGACACCTTGCTCGCCACAGGGCTGGCGTTGGCCGCCTCTGCCGGGATCCCGCAGCTCTTCCTGGTCGCGGACGCGACCGACTGGCCGCGCGAGTGGTACTCCTGCCGCGGCTTCACCGAGCTCGGCCGCAGCTACTCCTTCCTCAACCGCTGAGGGCGGGGATGAACCGGTGTGTACTGCTGCCGAGCACCCTGAACCCGGGTTCGGCTGCAAACCAGCGGCAGCGCGCCAACGTCTCCAAGATGTATGCGAGTAGGCGATAGCAGGGCAGACACGGTTCGCCCGATTATGGAGCTCTCTATGCTTCATGATCACCGGGGGATCCGTGCCTGCTGTCCCATCACGCATTCTCGCCCCGATCCGCGACCAGTTCCTCGCGCTGCTGCCCGTGCACGAGGACCGGCACCCGCTGGGCTGTCACAACCCGAGGATCAGCGATGCGCTCGTCTTCGACCGCCTGGTACAGGTCCTGGTCTTCGGCTGCGGATACGAACGTGCCGCCGACGCGCACTGCTCGGCTACCACCTTGCGCCGACGCCGCGACGAGTGGATCGCCGCTGGCGTGATGGAGACCTTGCGGCTGATCGCGCTCTCCGCCTACGACCGCATGATCGGCCTCGAACTCGACCGCCTGAGCGCCGATGGCTGCATCACCAAGGCGCCCTCTGGTGGCTAGTGCGCCGGCAGGAGCCCGGTCGACCGAGCCAAACTCGGCATGAAACGCTCGCAGTTGACCGACGGTAGCGGTATTCCGCTGGTCACCGAGCCCACACCAGCAAACGCCCGCGACCACACCCTGCTGCCCGCTACCCTCGACCGCTTCACCGCCCTGGAGCCGACCCTCGGGCCGCTACCCAAACACCCGCACCTTGCCCTGGATGCCGGATACGACTACCAGATGGTCCACGACGACCTGGCCGCCCGCGGGATCGATGCGCGCATCGCCGCGCGCGGCGCGAAGACCCCGATCCAGACCGGCGGCCGTTGGGTGGTAGAGCGCACGAACTCCTGGATGAACAACTTCGGCAAACTCCGACGCTGCACCGAACGTCGGAGAGCGGCCATCGAGTTCTTCCTCGCCCTGGCCGCCGCCATCATCACCGTTCGCTGCCTGATCCGACGCTCCTGGCTCCTCTACCGCTGGCACACCCGACCCCGAAACCCACGCATCCGATGACCTACTGGCGGAGGCTCTAAGCAACCCAACCGCAGCCCCGCCGACCAGCCCGCAGCTGGGGCTGGTCGGCGTCTCCCGATGATTGGCGGTCACTCGCCGTCTACGGCATCCGGATCGCGCAGTGGCCGCAAGCCTCCGGGCAGGTCGGGGAGCTGGAAGGAGTAGCGGCCGAGCATGTTGATGTGGTGCCGCACGAATGGTGAGAGGCGGGCCACGTCCTCGTCGCGGACATCGAAGCCGTCCACCCGCAGCTGGTTCACCGCGGCGTCCATATACCCGGTGTTGAAGAGGACGACGGCGTAGAGGACGAGGCCGAGGGCGCCGATCTGGTCCTCCATGCCGTCTTGGTAGCGCTGGTAGAGCTGCCCTGAGCGGCCGTGGAAGATCTTCCGGGCGAGTGCGTGGCGGCCCTCCTGGAGGTTGGCCTGGGCCTTGATCTGCCGGCGGTAGCCGGGCTCGTCGGCCAGGCGCAGGATGTGCAGGGACTTGGCGATCCGCCCGTAGTGCGCAATCGCGTCCCCCAGCGGGGTCGACCCCCCGCCTCGGGACAGCACGCGGATGACGTCGTAGGCGCGCACGGCGCCGGTGTGGATGGAGCCGATGATCCGCAGGATGTCCTCCCACTGCCGCTCGATCCGGGCGAGGTCCACCCGACCACGGGCGGCGTCAGTGAATGCGCCGTAGTCGGCGGTGCGGTCGATGCGCCACATCTTCTGGTCGGGCAGGTCCGCCAGTTGCGGCGCGTACGCGAACCCCAGCGAGCGTGAGCAGCCCGAACACGATGTCGCTGTGCGAAGCGGTGTCGGTGACGATCATCTCCGGGCGCTTGCCACCGTCGCGGTCGTAGAGGACATCGAGCACGTACAGGGAGTCTCGCGGGGTGTCGGCCACCACCTTCCCTCCGAGCCCCGCTGCCTGGTCGTTGATCATGTTCAGCCACGTCGCGCAGCCCAGGCGCCCGAAATGGCGGGTTTTGGGACGGGCGTACACGGGCGGAGCGGGGACGACGAACCGCATCCCGTCGACCGAAGCGACCAGCCCGCCGCCCCACGGCTGCGCGAGAGGGATCACGGCTTGGTGGTCAATGAGCGTGGCGTTCGCGGCCCGGTAGGTGGCCAGCTGCAGATAGGTCTGGTCGACGTGGGACAGCGTGCCGTACTTCAGCGCGTCGGCGGAGCCGATGACCGGGGTATGGCCGGCGTTGCAGCTGTGCGCGACCAGCAGCGCGGCGATCGTGACGTGCAGTTCCTTGAGCCGGGCCTCGCCGCCGGTGATGGAGGTGAACGCCTGGTCGGCGCCGGTCCACGAGAACACCTCCGGCAGCACCTCCGGCAGGTCGACGCGGGGCATCATCGCCTCCACCGCCTTCCGCAGGTCCAGGAGGGAAGCGGGTTCGGGCTCCGGCTCCAGCGCGGCGAAGTGCAGACGGCCGTCGTCGTCGAACACGATCTGGGAGTTCGCCGGCATCCGCCCCGCGACCTCCTGGTATGTGCCGTGAAGCAGCGCGGCCCGCGCCGCCAGGTCCTCACCCGGCTCACCAGGCAGGTTCAGGGAGGCCAGCACTGTCGGGCGGACCTGCTCCCATACCTCTCCGTCCAGCAGCTTCGCCCGCGGGTCGGGAGTTCTTCGCGAACACCTCCCGCCGGCGCAGCATCCGGTGGAAGGACTCCAGCACGCAGAAAATGTACGCCTTCCAGTCCATCGTGCCCGGCTCCAAGTGCGGCGCAGTCAGCACGAGGCGCCGCCACGAGCCC
This sequence comes from Streptomyces sp. NPDC001770, assembly GCF_053596135.1. Classification (NCBI taxonomy): domain Bacteria; kingdom Bacillati; phylum Actinomycetota; class Actinomycetes; order Kitasatosporales; family Streptomycetaceae; genus Streptomyces; species Streptomyces sp. NPDC001770. The sequence continues at coordinate 111,525 of NZ_JBSFFN010000022.1, forward strand.
ACCAGCAGGGACGTGTCGATCTCGTCGGGGCCCACCTTCTTGCGCCCCATCGGGTCGGGCAGGGTCTCCAGGGCCTTGAGGACCGGCAGGCCCTCCGGGGTGGCGACCGGGGCCACCCCCTTCACCGTCCCCGGTCTCCTGGTGCTCCACGTCCGCGACGGACTGATCACGCGCGTCCGCGACTACATGGACAGCTCAGGAGTCACCGCCGCCCGAGGCTGAAGGGCCAAAGCCGTGCGGCAGAAGTCGACTTGCGGCCGAAGCGGGCGGGTTCAGGACGGATCCGAGTGCGGTCCGCGTCCCGGCGGAGCCGGTGCCGCCGCGTATCCTCCGACCCGTGCCACGCAAATCGGGAAGCCCTCGCCGCCTGGTCGCCGACGGGTGCGCGTACCTCTGGCGGCAGAGCCACAGCCACCGCAAGGACGAGCGGGGCCGGCCGGTCGACTGCCGTCAGGTCCTCACTCTGTCCCCGCAGCCCTCCGGCACGGGCGGACCGCTGCGCATCGTCTTCGCGAGTGGGCCCGACCGGTACGTCCCGGGCGGAGCGCCCTTGGGCTCCGGGGACGTGGGCCGGCTCCGGGGCAGCTCGCTGAATCTGCACGAGCCGGGCGCTGTCCGTGCGCTGCTCGACGCGGCGAGGGCGCACGGATGGCGGCCGGAGGAGCGCGGGCCGGTGGAGATCGACGGCTGGCTCCTGCTGGACGCCGCGGCTGCCGCGCAGACGGAGCGCGCCGCGCAGACGGAGCACGCCGAGGAAGCGGGCCCGGAGACCACCTGAGGACCGCCCCCGTTACGGTCGCCCCATGAGAATTCGTATCGTCGACGCGTTCACCGATCAGCCCTTCGCCGGCAATCCCGCCGGTGTCGTCCTGCTGGACTCCGAGGCCTTCCCCGAAGCGGGCACGCTTCAGCGGATCGCCACCGAGGTCAACCTCTCGGAGACGGCTTTCGCCCATCCGTTGCCGCCGGGCGGAGACGCGGACTGGGCGCTGCGCTGGTTCACCCCGACGACGGAGGTCGACATGTGCGGGCACGCCACACTCGCCACCGCGCACGTGCTGCACTCGACGGGGACGGCCACGGGCGCCGTACGGTTCGCCACCCGGTCCGGGGTGCTCACCACCGCCGCCCGTCCCGGCTCCGCGTACACGATGGACTTCCCCACCTCCTCCCTGACGCCCGAGCCGGTCCCGGAGGGCCTGGCCCGGGCGCTGGGCGCCGAGCCCCTCGTGGTCCTGGCCACCGCCGAGCACATCGGCGATCTGCTGGTCGAGCTCGACGACGAGGCGACCGTACGCGGGCTGACGCCCGACTTCGCGGCCCTCGTGCGGTGTTCGCGGCGCGGTGTGATCGTCACCGCCGCCGCCGAGGATCCCACCCTGGGGTACGACTTCGTCTCCCGGGGCTTCTTCCCCCGGGTCGGCATCGACGAGGACCCGGTGACGGGCAGCGCGCACACCGCGCTCGCCCCGTTCTGGTCGGCCCGGTTCGGCCGTGAAGCGCTGACCGGCCTTCAGGGCTCCGCCCGTACCGGCCTGGTCCGCACCGAACTGCGCGGGGACCGGACGCTGCTCACCGGCCATGCCGTGACCGTCATCGACGGGGAACTCCTCGGCGCGCTCTGAGCGGACGGCGTGAGCCGTACGCGGCGGCGCGCGCCGGGACGCCCGACGGCGGAACCCCGGCCCGGAACAGCACGGAGGGCTCCCACGGCATCACCCGCAGGAGCCCCCACCGTCCCGGGGTGCAATTCTCCGGGTTCCCACGACTCCCGCCCGCACCACCCGTTGCGCTCGCGACCGACGCACGGCGGCGGCGCGATGCCTCAGGGCGTCGGCAGCCAGTCCACCTTCCCGGCGAGCAGCGCGTATCCGACGAAGGCGCCGATGTCGAGGAGCGCGTGCGCGGCCACCAGCGGGCCGACCCGGCCCCAGCGCCGGTAGAGCAGGACGAAGACGACGCCCATCACCATGTTGCCGAGGAAACCGCCGATCCCCTGGTAGAGGTGGTAGGAACCGCGCAGCACCGAACTGCCCAGCAGCGCGGCCCGGGGTGTCCATCCCAGCTGGTCGAGCCTGCGCAGCAGGTAGCCGACCACGATGACCTCCTCCAGCACGGCGTTCTGCAGCGCGGAGAGGATCAGTACGGGGAACTTCCACCAGACCTCGGGGAGCGACTCGGGCACCACCGTGAGGTTGAAGCCGGTGGCCCGTGCCACGAGGTAGAAGGCGAGTCCGGCGCTGCCGATGCAGGCCGCCACCGCGACGCCGCGCCGCAGATCGGAGCCGGGCCGGGTGCGGTCGAACCCGATGGCCCGCAGGCTCGCGCCCTCCCGGATCAGCAGGTGCGCCACCAGAGCGACGGGCACCAGAGCCGTTGCGATCCCAAACGTTTGCCATGCCAGATCAAGCCATGGACGACCTGGCGCGTACGAGCCGTTGAGCGTGGCCGCCTGATCCTTCAAACCCCCCGGTTTCGTCAGTGATCCGACAAAACTGATGAGTGCGGAGACCCCGCTCGCGCCCAACGACAGCGCGAGGACCAACAGCGTCTCGGACCGCAAAGTCCTTCGGGAAAGCGACTCTTGGGGACAAGAATCAGCCACACGCCCCACCTCCACCGGTACACCGCCTTTAGTTCTGCAATCGCGTCCCATGCCACCCGCCGCACCGCTAGGGTCTCGAAAGCGAGTACGAAGATCATGCGCGACAGGCCGGGGGACGAGCACCATCACCGATGGTGTGGTCCCCCTTTCCTTGTTTCATTCTCAAGGAGGGCACCACCGACATGGGACGTCACAGCTTGCCCGACCGCTCCGCGGCGGACAGACCCGGGGCGGCGTCGACGCCGCCCCGCCGCCGCGCGGTCGCCGTCGCCGGCGCACTCGTCGTCGCGGTGGCGGCCGGGACGGCGGTGGTCGCGCGCGGCGGCCTGCTCTCGTTCTCCGAGCCGTGCGGGAGCGACGCGGTCCGGCTCACCGTGGCCGCTTCGCCCGACATCGCGCCCGCCGTACGCGCCGTCGCCGACCGGGCGCGCGAGGACGAGGTGCGTACGGACGGGCGCTGCATGGACGTCCGGGTGGTGGCCGCCGACTCGTACAAGGTCGCCAACACCGTGGCGGCCGGCGGCAAGGCCCCGTACCAGGTCTGGCTGCCGGACTCGGACCTCTGGCTGGACCGGGCGAAGGGGGCCGGGGACGGTATCCCGCTCACGCCCGGCGATTCGGTGGCCACCTCCCCGGTGGGGTTCGCGGTGGTGCCGTCCGCGGCGAAGGCCCTGGGCTGGCCGGACAAGCGCCTGGGCTGGGCCGAACTGGTCGCCGCCGCCCTGGGGCCGGACGGTGCCCTACGGCTCGGGGCGGCCGATCCGGCCCGCAGCGCCACTGGTCTGCTGGCACTCGCGGCCATCGGGGCGGCCTCCGCGGACCAGGGCGGCGACAGCGACACCCGGGCCGCGCAGACCGCGAAGCTCCTCTCCGAGCGGATGTCGCAGAGCGATCCGCAGGCGGCCGGGACACTCGCGCACGACGATGTGGCGGCCGAGCGGGACGACGGGAAGCGGAACCAGGCGCTGATCCTGTCGGAGCAGGCCGCCTTCGCGCACAACGCGAAGGCGGGCGCGGGCGGCAAGGTCGACCTCTTCTACCCGAAGGACGGTGCTCCGCAGCTCAACTACCCGTACACGCTGGTGGACGAGACGGCGATGAGCGTGGAGCAGAGCCGGACCGCGCTGCGCCTGATGACGCTGCTCCGCGAGAGCAGCGCGGGCGGTCCCGGCGCCGTCCTGCCCGCCCAGGGCTTCCGCTCGCCGGACGGCGACGCCGAGGCGCGGGTCGTCCGGGCGGCGGGCGGGGAGGACCCCCAGCCGTACGCCGGGGCCCCCGCGGCCGCGCCCACCGCCGCCGAGCTCCAGGAGGTCCTCGGCATGTGGACCATCACGGTGCAGAGCGCCCGGCTCTCCACGGTGGTCGACGCGTCGGGCTCGATGGCGACCCCGGTCCCGGGCAGCGGCGAGTCGCGGATGGAGGTGACGAAGGAGTCGCTGCTGCGGGCGCTGAGCCAGTTCACGGACGACGACGAGATCGGCCTGTGGGAGTTCGCCACCACGCTCGACGGCGAGAAGGACTACCGCGAGCTGACCCCGACGCGCCGCCTCGGCGACCGGACCGCGAGCGGCACCGTTCACCGGAAGGAACTCGCGGCCGCCTTCGACGAGTTGGAGCCCGTACCGAACGGAGCGACCGGGCTCTACGACACCACGCTCGCGGCGTACCGGGCGGCGGTGGCGAGCTACGTGCCGGGCAAGTTCAACGCCCTGGTGATCCTCACGGACGGCTCCAACCAGGACGACCACGGGATCTCGCGCACCGGCCTGGTCCAGCAGCTCAAGACGCTCGCGGACCCGGAGCGCCCGGTGCCGGTCCTCGCCATCGCGGTGGGGCCGGACGCGGACCGCGAAGAGGTCGCGGAGATCGCGAAGGTGACGGGCGGGGACGGTTACGAGGTGAGCGACCCCGCCGAGATCCAGTCGGTGATCCTGCAGGCCATCATGACGGCCAGTCAGGCCGGCATCCCCGGGTAGGCCGGCTCCGGCGTCCGCCCGGCCGCGGCACGAGGCGTCCGCACCGGCCCGCGCGGCCGGCGGGCGGCCCGTACCGGCGCCGGCCGGTCACGCGTTGTCCGTACCACCGTCTACCGTGCACCCCATGGACCCGAACGACAGGACGGACGGGACGGACAAGTCCCCCATGGACGACCCGCAGCAGCTGGGCGTGGCGTTCTGGGCGCAGGCCCACGGCTTCGCGCTGGGCGAGGAGCCTCCGCCCGGCTCGCCTCTCGCCCGCGTGCGCGCCTTCACGGCCGAGCACGGACCGGAGGCACTCGGACCCGAGCACATCCGGGCCGCGGTCGAGGGACGCCCCCTGACACCCTGAGAGCGCCGCCCGGCCCTGGGCGGGCACAGGGGCGGTGGACCTCCCGGAGGGGTGCGCACCCGCGCTCAGGGCTTGGGGAATCCGACGGGCCAGGTGTGCACCGGTTCGCCGCTGCGCGCCAGTTCGCCGTACCTGCGGGTGGTGGCGGCGAGGGCGGCTTCCCGTCCCAGCCCCGCCTCCTGCGCCCGGTGATAGGTGTCGACCTGCCAGGAGGCTCCGTTGGTCCGCCGGCGGCACCGCTCCTCGATGATGCCGAGGTACCGGTCGCGGTCGGCCGGCTCGATGTTCCACGCGTCGAGCCCGGCGGCCGCGAGGGGCAGCAGTTCGTCCCGTACGAGCTTGACGGCGGGGACCTTCGCGACCCCGCCGGAGCGGCCGGGGCGCGGCCACAGCAGTTCGGCCTCGATGCCGTACCGGCAGGCGTTGTCGAAGTTCTCCTCGGCGGCTTCGAAGGGGAGCTTGCTCCACACCGGGCGGGGTTCGTCGGCGAGCGCGCGCACCAGCCCGTAGTAGAAGGCGGCGTTGGCGAGTACGTCGGCGACGGTCGGCCCGGCGGGCAGCACCCGGTTCTCCACCCGGAGGTGGGGCGCCCCGTCCGCGACTCCGTAGACGGGCCGGTTCCACCGGTAGATCGTCCCGTTGTGCAGGACGAGTTCGGCCAGCGTCGGCACGCCTCCTTCGTCGAGCACCCTCAGCGGGTCCTCGTCGGAGAGGATCGGCAGCAGCGGCGGGAAGAAGCGGACGTTCTCCTCGAAGAGTTCGTGCGCCGAACCGATCCAGCGCTCCCCGAACCAGGTCCGCGGGCGTACTCCCTGGTTCCGCAGTTCGGGCGGCCGTACGTCCGTGGCCTGCTGGAACAGCGGCGGCCTCGATTCGCGCATCAGTTCCTTGCCGAACAGGAACGGCGCGTTCGCGCCGAGTGCGATCTGCACCCCGGCGACCGCCTGCGCGGCGTTCCACACGTCGGGGAACCGAGCGGGGGTCACCTGGAGGTGCAACTGCACGGAGGTGCACGCCGATTCGGGGGCGATCGACGGGGACGCGCACACGAGGTGCTCGACGCCCTCGATGTCGATCGCGAAATCCTCGCCCCGTGCGGCGACCATCTCGTCATTGAGAAGGGTGTATCGGTCCACGTCCGAGAGGTTGCCGAAGACCAGGTCGTCAGGTCCCAGCGTGGGAAGAATTCCGATCATGACAATGCCTGCGTCGACCTCGGCAGCCTTCCGATGGGCATAGGCCAGCCCTGTACGCAACTCCTCCGCCAGCTGATCGAAAACCCGGCCGCTCAGCCGGTGCGGAACGATATTCACCTCGAGGTTGAACATCCCGAGTTCCGTCTGGAAATCCCTGCTGGCGATCCGCTGGAGCACCTCGGCATTCATCATACGGGGCGTGCCGTCCGAGGCAGCGAGATTCAGCTCGATCTCCAGCCCCATGAAATTTCGGGGACGGTCGAACCTCCGCTCCTCCAGCAGCCTCTCCAGTCCTTCCAGACACCGGGCCAGCTTGCGCCGGTACGCCGGGCGGTCGGACAGGTCAAAGGCGTGCGCCACGACCTTCTCCCCCATCGAAGAGTCCCTCCATCAGTGGCGGCCCGCGGCCAGGTCGCTCGCATCTCGATCGATAATGCCCCGCAGAAGTGATCCATAACGCCTGCGGAAGCGTCCGGCAGCGGATAGGCTGGGGCCGCTCGGTCATCAGGCACATTCCGGAGGCATGCGGCGGGCGGCTCATTCTGACTCGCCTTCCCTTCGCACAGGTGGCGGAAACACCGATCTTTTTGAGCCGACCGCGAAATGTGAAGGCTCGCAGGCGGCAGCCGGGACACCTACCGCGAATCACCAGAAACTCCGCATTTCAAAGGCGCAAAAGTCCCTTGCGCGTCATATGACCGACAGCTAGTGGAAACACCGGGCGAACACTTGTCATATAAACTCCGCTGACGAGGCCGATTGTCGATGCGTCCAGCCGTCGACCGGCCTCCTTCTGACGTCCCGCACGCCGACAGCGCCGTCTGCACCCACCCACGCATCACCGTGTCTCCGAAGCGAGAGGCGACCCACCATGCCGCTGCATGTTCCCCCGGCCCCCGCGCCCGCACTGCGCAGCGTTCTCACGGCACTCGGTTCTCCCACCGCGGTCCGCGAAGCCCGCACCCCCGCTCTGCGCTCCGCCCAGGGACCGCTGAGCCCCGAACTCCCCCTGCCCGTACACGTTCTCGACCGGTCAGCCGCCGACGCACCCGCGCCGGCGACCCGGCTCACCGGCTGGCGGTTCCTGATCCGGGCCGAGTCCGGGATCGTCGCCGCCGCCGACACCGTCCTCACCGCGGACGGCTGGGCCTTCTCGCACTTCTTCGAGGGCCCGTATCTCGCTTCGACCGAACGCGCCCTGCGCCAGGCCGAGTCGACGGCAACGCTCCACCAGCCGAGACTGCTCTCCGTACCCGAGCTCTACATGCTCACCCTCTGGCTGCACGGTGACACCGGGGCCGACCCGGCCTCCGGCGCGGTCGCGCCCAACGACATCCTCGTTCCCCTCGCGCCCGCTCCGACCGGGATCGCCGCCCACCGGCCCTACCGGGCCGCCGATCTGCTCCCGGTACTCTCCCTGCGCATCGCGCCCCGCCCCGGCCCCCTCGTCGGCTCGGCCTGACCCGCCGCTGTCCCGTGAGCCCGTCCCCGCCCCGTGCGGGGGCGGGCTCACGCACGTCCGCCCGCTCGGCGCACACCCCGGCGAGACGGGCCCATGGCCCACTCGGACTACCCCGGACCCCCCGAACAGACGGGGGCCGCGCGGTGAGCCGTCCGCGCGGGTGACACCTCGGCGGAGCGTGAAACGAGCTGAGTCGAAATCCCTGCGGAACGCCGCGCGTGGCGCAACACTGAGACCGACCGGCCTGTACGGAAGGGCCGTTCGGCACTCACCCGCATATCACGCATCCACCACTCGACCCAGCGAAAGAACCTCCATGTGCCAGCATCAACCCCCCTGCCCCACCGCCGAATCAGCTGCCCGGGAGGCCGCCCGGCTCGTGGCGCACCACCCGGAGCAGGGCTGGAGCCTGCTCTGCAACGGCGTCCTGCTCTTCGAGGACACCGGCGAACTCCTCCCGGACGGACAGATCATCGCCCCGCACCGCCCGCTGGCCACCGGCCGCGTGGTGAAGGCCGCCTGAAAAGGCCGCCCGAGAGCGGTCCGAGGACCTCCGGGCCCCGGCGGTACGGACAGGGGCCGGCCCGGAGAGATCTCCGAACCGGCCCCGACGCATGTCCGCGTGTGCCCGGGCGCACGTGCGCCCGCTGTGCCCGTCAGTGGTCGTACTCCTCCAGCGGCGGGCAGGAGCAGACCAGGTTGCGGTCGCCGAAGGCACCGTCGATCCGGCGCACCGGCGGCCAGTACTTGTCGGCGGCCGAGACGCCTGCCGGGAAGACCGCGACCTCGCGGCTGTAGGAGTGGTTCCACTCCCCGCCCAGCGCGTTCGCGGTGTGCGGGGCGTTGGCGAGCGGGTTGTCGTCCGCGGTCCACTCCCCCGAAGCCACCTTCTCGATCTCGCCGCGGATCGCGATCATCGCGTCGCAGAACCGGTCGATCTCGGCGAGGTCCTCACTCTCGGTCGGCTCGATCATCAGGGTGCCGGCAACCGGGAACGACATGGTCGGCGAGTGGAAGCCGTAGTCGATCAGCCGCTTGGCGACGTCGTCGATGCTGACGCCCGTCTCCTTCGAGATCGACCGCAGGTCGACGATGCACTCGTGCGCGACCAGGCCGGCCGGGCCGGTGTACAGGATCGGGAAGTGCGGCTCCAGCCGCTTGGCGATGTAGTTCGCCGCGAGCACGGCCACCTGCGTGGCGCGCTTGAGACCCTCGCCGCCCATCAGCCGGACGTACGCCCACGAGATGGGCAGGATGCCGGCCGAGCCCCAGGGAGCGGCCGAGATCGGGCCGACGCCCGTCTCCGGACCGGCGGAGGGCTGGAGCGGGTGGTTGGGCAGGTACGGCGCGAGGTGCGCGCGCACGCCCACCGGGCCGACACCGGGGCCGCCGCCGCCGTGCGGGATGCAGAAGGTCTTGTGCAGGTTCAGGTGCGAGACGTCGCCGCCGAACTTGCCGGGCCGCGCGAGGCCGACCAGGGCGTTGAGGTTGGCTCCGTCGACGTAGACCTGACCGCCCGCGTCGTGCACCTCGCCGCAGATGGCGGCGACGTGCTCCTCGAAGACACCGTGCGTCGACGGGTACGTGATCATGAGCACGGCAAGCTCGTCGCGGTGCTTCTCGATCTTGGCGCGCAGATCCTCTATGTCGACCTCGCCGTCGTCCGCGGTCTTCACCACGACGACCTTCATCCCGGCCATCACGGCGCTCGCCGCGTTGGTGCCGTGCGCGGAGGACGGGATGAGGCAGACGGTGCGCTGGTCGTCGCCGTTGGCGCGGTGGTAGGCGCGGACGGCCAGCAGACCGGCGAACTCGCCCTGCGAACCGGCGTTGGGCTGGATCGACACCGCGTCGTAGCCCGTGACCTCGGCGAGGCGCTCCTCCAGCTCATGGATGAGGGTGAGGAAGCCCTCCGCCTGCTCGGCCGGGGCGAAGGGGTGCAGCGCGCCGAACTCGGGCCAGGTGATCGGCTCCATCTCGGTGGTCGCGTTGAGCTTCATGGTGCAGGAGCCGAGCGGGATCATGCCGCGGTCGAGCGCGTAGTCGCGGTCGGCGAGCCGCCGCAGGTAGCGCAGCATCGCCGTCTCCGAGCGGTGCTGGTGGAAGACCGGGTGGGTGAGGTAGTCGTCGGTGCGCACCAGCTGCTCGGGGAGCGCGTCGGCGGCGGTGGCGTCCAGCGCCTCGACGTCGCCCTGCGCGCCGAAGGCGGCCCAGACGGATTCGAGGTGGGCGCGGGTGGTCGTCTCGTCGCAGGCGACGGAGACGAGGTCCGCGTCGACCAGCCGCAGGTTGACCCCGCGGGCGCGGGCGTCGGCGACGACCTCGGCGGCCCTGCCGGGCACCCGCACGGTCAGCGTGTCGAAGAAGGAGTCGTGCAGGACCTCGGCACCCGCGGCCCGCAGCCCGTCGGCGAGGATCGCCGCGTAGCGGTGGGTGCGCCGGGCGATCGTCCGCAGCCCGTCGGGGCCGTGGTAGACGGCGTACATGCCGGCCATCACGGCGAGCAGGACCTGCGCGGTGCAGATGTTGCTGGTGGCCTTCTCGCGGCGGATGTGCTGCTCGCGGGTCTGAAGGGCCAGGCGGTACGCCTGGTCGCCGTCCGCGTCCACCGAGACACCGACCAGGCGGCCGGGGAGCGAGCGGGCGAACTTCTCGCGGACGGCCATGAAGCCGGCGTGCGGTCCTCCGAAGCCCATCGGCACACCGAAGCGCTGGGTGGTGCCGACCGCGATGTCCGCGCCGAGGTCGCCGGGGGAGGTGAGCAGGGTGAGGGCCAGCAGGTCGGCGGCGACGGTGACGATCGCGCCGAGCTCGTGGGCGCGCTCGATCACGGGACCGATGTTCCGTACGGCCCCGGAGGCGCCCGGGTACTGGAGCAGCACGCCGAAGACGCCGCGCTCGGCGATCTTCGCCGGGATGCCGTTGGTGAGATCGGCGACGACGACCTCGACCCCGGTCGGCTCGGCGCGGGTCTCGATCACCGCGATCGTCTGCGGCAGGGTGTCGGCGTCGACGAGGAAGACCCCGCCCTTGACCTTGCCGACGCGCCGCGCCAGCGCCATGGCCTCGGCGGCGGCGGTGCCCTCGTCGAGCAGTGAGGCACCGGAGGTGGGCAGGCCGGTGAGCTCGGCGACCATGGTCTGGAAGTTGAGCAGGGCCTCCAGGCGGCCCTGCGAGATCTCCGGCTGGTAGGGCGTGTACGCCGTGTACCAGGCGGGATTCTCCAGGACGTTGCGGAGGATGACCGGGGGCGTGAAGGTGCCGTAGTAGCCGAGCCCGATCATCGGAGCGACCACCTGGTTGCGGTCGGCGAGCGTACGCAGCTCCGCCAGCACCTCGGCCTCGGTGCGCGCCGACGGGAGGTTCAGCGCCTCGGTGCTCTTGATCACGTCGGGCACCGCCGCGGCGGTGAGCTCGTCGAGCGATCCGTATCCGACCTGCGCGAGCATCTTCGCCCGGGCCTCGCCGTCCGGCCCGATGTGGCGCTGCTCGAAGGGGATGCCCTGCTCCAGCTGGGAGAGCGGGGTGCGGCGGGGGGTCATGATGGAGGCCTCCTGGTCTGACACGACCTGCGAGGGGCACCGCGGCGCGGCTGCCCGTACGGCCTCCCCCTCTGTCATCTCGACCTGAGAGCTTCACCGGCGCGCCCTGGGGCGTACCGGCTTTCACCGTCGGTGAGGGTGAGCCGTACCGGGCACGTGCCGGGTGGGACCGCCCTGCTTTCCAGAGTGACCTCGTCCATGCGGTACGGGGGCCTGAGAGATTCCGGGGAGGATTTGCTCCTTCGGCGCCTCCGGAATCAGCACCGGAGGCTCTCCCGCACGGGGTCAGCAGCCATGTGCCAGCCTACCAGCGGGGATCTTCGCCGTTTCTTCGAGTGGCCGATATACGGAATCTGCACTTCTGTAGTGGCTGTGGAGTAGTTGCTCGGCTGTGTCTTCGAAGTGGCGCCGTTCGGCCGGAGGCCGGGCCGGGAGGCGTCCGGTGCGTGCGGTCGCAAGGCGGAGGATCGTCCTCGTACTGGGCGTACGAGACGGATTCCGACAACGCGGCGAGCGTGTCTGCCGGACGCCGCCCGGCAGACGGCACTTCGAAGACACGGCCCGGCCCCAGTCGTCGCGACCAGCGGGAGGCACCGTGCAGACCGACATCGATCCGCGCAGCCTGATCGGCCGCAAGGCATTCGACCGCGCAGGCGTCAAGATCGGCACGGTGGACGAGGTCTACCTCGACGACGCCACCGGCGTCCCCGAGTGGGCAGCCGTCCGCACCGGCCTGTTCAGCAGGGACGCCTTCGTCCCGCTGGAGCCGAGCGAATTCGTCGAGGACACCCTGCGTGTCCCGTTCGACCGCGCGCTGATCCGGGACGCGCCGGACTTCGGTGTCGGGCGGCATCTCTCGCCCGAGCAGGAGCTTCAGCTGTACCGGCATTACGGACTCGACTCCTCCTCCGTGACCGATCCCGGCCCCGACCGGGACTTCGGCAGGCTGGCCGGCCAGGACGAGTAGTCCACCGGCTCCGCCACCAGCGGCAGCGGATCGGCCGGGACGAGGTCCGGGTCGTCCACCCGGAACGTGCGCACCCGGCCGGGCGGGTCGCCCGGCCGCTCGAACCGCACGGTGACCCGGCCGACGCCGCTGCCCTGCACCCAGCCGTGCCCGTACGCCCCGTGCCGCACGTCGTGGCCAGGGGACCAGCGCCGCGCGGCGCGCTCGGCGGCCTCGTCCCCGGAGGCGTCGGCCGCGGGGTGTCCGGGCGGCGGGCCGGGCGCCTCGCGGAGGGGTTCCGTCCCCGAGACCGTGCCCGGGGTCGCCCCCGCGCCCGTCCCGGAGGCCGGCCCCACCGGTTCAGGTTCACCGGCCGCCCGCTCGGCCTCCGCCCGCTCGGCCTGCGCCGCCTGCGCGAAGAGGTCCTCCTGCGTGTAGTCCGCCAGGCCCGTGACGCCCACGCCCAGCAGCCGTACTCCCCCGGTGGTGTCCACTCCCTCCAGGAGGCGGGCGGCGGCCTCACGCACCACTGAGGGGTCGTCCGTGGGGCCGCGCAGCGTCTCGGAGCGGGTCAGGGTGGAGAAGTCGTAGCGGCGCACCTTGAGCACGACGGTGCGTCCGGAGCGCCCGGCCTTCCGCAGTCGCTCCACGCACCGGCCGGCCAGCCGCTCGACCTCCGTCCGCACTCGCGTGCGGTCGTGGAGGTCCACCTCGAAGGTGTCCTCGACCGAGACGGACTTGGCGTCGCGTTCGGCGACCACGGGCCGGTCGTCCAGGCCGAGCGCCATCCGGTACAGCGAGACCCCGTGCGCCTTGCCCACCAGCCGTACGAGCTCGTCCTCGCCCGCCTCGGCCAGATCGTGGACGGTGGTCATCCCGGCCCGCCGCAGATGGTCCCCGGTGGCCGGACCGACCCCGGGCAGGGTGCGTACGGGCATCGGCGCCAGGAGCTCCCGCTCGGTGCCCGGCTCGATGAGCATCAGCCCGTCCGGCTTGGCCTCCTCGGAGGCGATCTTCGCCAGCATCTTGGACCCGGCGAGCCCCACCGACCCGCTGAGTCCGGTGACCGTACGGATGGCCTCCCGCAGCCGCTCCCCGGTCGCGCGCGCCGAGACGGAGTCGTCGGCGGCCCCACCGGCTTCCAGATCCACGAATGCCTCGTCGAGGCTGAGCGGCTCCACCAGGGGGGAGAGCCGTCCCAGAAGTTCCATCACCTGGTCGCTGACGGCGCGGTACAGGGAGAAGCGCGGCACCAGGTAGGCGGCGTTCGGGGCCAGCCGGCGCGCCTGGGCGGTCGGCATCGCCGAGTGCACCCCGAAGCGCCGGGCCTCGTACGAGGCGGTGGCGACGACCCCGCGCGGGCCCACGCCGCCGACCACGACCGGCTTGCCGCGCAGGCTGGGCTTGGCGGCCTGCTCGGCGGAGGCGAAGAACGCATCCATGTCGAGGTGGAGGATGGTGGGCGCGGATCTCACACCGCCGATGGTGCCCTACGCCACTGACAACGACACCGCCCGGCACCCGTTCGCCGGGGGCCGGGTGTCTGTGAGGGTGTCCGTCGCCCGGTGCCGGGCGCCGACGTCTCAGACGGCGCGGTTGCGGCGCCGGGCCAGTTCGTCGGTGGGGTTGTGGCCGACGAGGGTCTCCCCCGTGTCCACGCGCTCCCCGTGCAGCTGCGAGAGGGCCGCGTCCACGTCCCGCCACACCACCCCCACGGCGATGCCGAAGACGCCCTGGCCGCCCTGGAGCAGATTCACGACCTCGTCGGGCGAGCAGCACTCGTAGACGGTGGCTCCGTCGCTCATCAGCGTCATGCGCTCGAGGTCCTGGAATCCCCGGGCCCGCAGATGCTGCACCGTGGTGCGGATGTTCTGCAGGGCGACGCCCGTGTCCAGGAAGCGCTTCACGATCTTGAGAAGCACCACGTCGCGGAAACTGTAGAGGCGCTGGGTGCCCGAGCCGTAGGCCGGCCGGACGCTCGGTTCGACCAGTCCCGTACGCGCCCAGTAGTCGAGTTGCCGGTAGGTGATCCCGGCCGCCGCGCACGCCGTCGGCCCGCGGTAGCCGATGCCGTTCGCCTCTGGGACACCGTCCGACACCGGGGGCACCGGGTGAACCGGTTGCCTGATGGTGTGGTCGGCCCCACTGCCGTGCTGCGGATACGGCCCGCCCGCCGCCGCACCGTCGCCGCTGCTTCTCACGCCGACCTCCGTCCTTGACCTGCCCCCTCGAAGGTAGGCAGTCACCGGGGGTGCGTCAACGATCGCCACACTCGGCACGCCGAGTGATAATCACCCTGAGGGTGGTTTCCCGTGACGTCGGACCGGGAATGGCTTCTCGAATGCCCGCCCCCGCCCGGCCCGGACGGGTCACTGGCTGTTGGTACCGAAGTCCTCGGGCGAGATCTGGTCGAGGAACTCGCGGAACTTCTCGACCTCGTCCTCCTGCTCGTCCGGGATGGCGATCCCCGCGTCGTCGAGCACGCCGTCGCTGCCGTAGATCGGCGTTCCGGTGCGCAGCGCCAGCGCTATGGCGTCGGACGGCCGGGCACTCACCTCCACGCCGCTGGCGAAGACCAGCTCCGCGAAGAAGATCCCGTCCCGGATGTCCGTGATCCTGACCTCGGTTAGCTCCTGGCCGACCGCGTCGAGGACATCCTTGAAAAGGTCATGGGTCAGCGGCCTGGCAGGGGCCATGCCCTGCTGGGCGAAGGCGATGGCCGTGGCCTCGCCGGGACCGATCCAGATGGGGAGGTACCGGTCGCCTCCCACTTCACGCAGGAGAACGATCGGTTGATTGGAGGGCATTTCCACCCGGACACCGACAACGTCGAGCTCGTTCACACAGCAACCCTAGGACGTGCTCGCCATGTTTGGGTAGTCGGGCTCCGCCGAGGTCAGTGCGAACGCATGCGCAGGGCGGTCTGCACGAGCGCCGCGTGCAGCCGTACGGACAGCTCGGCGAGCTCCTGCGCGGTGGCTTCGGCGCGTGCTCTGGTCTGCGGATTCCGGTGCCGGCGCAGGGGTGCCACCACCTGCTCGACCAGCCCGGCCTCCCGCTCGGCGGCGGCCCGCACGGCGCGCAGATGCCGCGGTTCGAGACCGAACCGGCCGAGGTCGGAAACGAGCTTCGCGACGTTCACCGCTTCGGCGTCGTACCCGCCCTCGGGCCTGGCCACGACGAGGCCGTAGGACTCCCATTCGGCGAGCTGCTCCTCGTCCGCGCCGGTGACGGCGAGGAGCTCGGCACGGCCGATACGGGCCGCTGTGGGCGCCCCGGCCGCGGCCGCCTCCCAGCAGTGGTCCGCGAGGTCCTTCTGGCCCCCCGGGGAGGGCAGGGCGGCCTGCTCCCCCCGGGCGAGGGCGTCCAGGTACTCCCGGATGACCTTCAGGGGGAGGTAGTGGTCCCGCTGCATGCGCAGCACCTGCGCGAGCTTCTCCACGTCCTCGGAACTGAACTTCCGGTATCCGGAAGGCGTCCGCTCGGGCTCGACGAGCCCCTCCGCCTCCAGGAAGCGGATCTTCGAGATCGTGACTTCCGGAAACTCCTCGCGGAGCTGGGCGAGCACCGCGCCGATGCTCATCGCACGCCGGTCCGCGGCGGCGGTGCCGTTGCCGGCACCGCCCTGGGATGTTCGCAGCATGGGCCTTCCTGGGGTTTCCCCGGACGTGGTGGTCCGGGGCAGGGTCACACGCTCCGCTGGCTCGCGTAGAAGACCAGCCGGTACTTACCGATCTGGACTTCGTCACCATTGGTCAGCGCGACGGAATCGATGCGCTCACGGTTGACGTAGGTGCCGTTCAGGCTGCCGACGTCTCCCACCGTGAAGCTACCGTCCGCGACCCGGTGGAACTCCACATGACGCCGCGACACGGTCACGTCGTCCAGGAAGATGTCGCTCTGCGGGTGACGGCCGGCCGTCGTCAGGTCGCCGTCCAGCAGGAAGCGGCTGCCCGAGTTCGGGCCGCGGCGGACCACCAGGAGCGCGCTCCCCGCGGGCAGCGCGTCCACGGCCGCCTGCGCCTCGGGAGAGAGCGACGGCAGCTTGGTCTGGCCGGTGACCTCGGCGTCGTACGCCTCGAGTCCGGAGATCGAGATCGTCGACGTGGTCTCGGAGGCGCGCTCGGGGATTCCGCCCTTCAGCGGCGCGCCGCAGTTGGAGCAGAACCGGCTCGTCGCCGGATTCCGGTGGCCGCACCTCGCACAGAGGGCCACACCGGAGCCCGCCGGGGCGGGGTGGAATCCGGTGCTCGGCCCGGAGTCACCGGAACCTATGCCGGAGGCACCCGCCTGTGCTCCGGAGCCGCCGCCCGGGGCGGACAACTCGTCGCGGAAGAGGGGACGGTCGCCGCCCTGCTCCTCGTCCTGGCCGTGCCGCGGCGCGCGATGGCGGGCAGCACTGTTGCTGTCCTCGCGTGCGCTCTTTCCGAACAACTTCGCAAAAAACTTCACGGGCGATTCCCCTTGACCGACATAGACCCGCCCGTGGGGCAGGACGAACCCTGACTGAACACACCTGCCGACCCGGACATTCTCACAACGTCCGTATCCACCCGACAGTTTCCACCACGCACCATGGATACGGTGCGGCGACCCCCCGTAACCCCGCACACCTGCTTGGAGTTGCCGAGGGCCTTGCCCCGCCGGTGAACCACTACGACGACGACCGAGCGTAGTCAGGCTGCTTCGCAGGTCGCAAGGCGTCCACCGCAATGTCGTCAGCGCGTTCCACCACCGCCGTCGCCTGCTCCTTCTCCAGCGTCTGGACCACCCCGCCCGGGATGTTGAGCGCCGGCTCCAGATCCTCGGGCCTGCCGATCACCTCGAACGCGTACGGCGCCGCCACCGCGCGGCCGTCGACCTTCACCGACCCGGCATCCCCGGAGAAGTACGTACTGGCGACCACGCGCACCCCGTTGACCTCGATGGCCTCGGCGCCGGCCGCACGGAGCTCCTGGACCGCGTCCAGCAGCATGTCCGGGGCGACCGACTTGGTCGGGTCGTCGACGGTGAGCGTGATTCCCGGCCCGTGGGCCGCGACGGTACCCGCGAGGATACCCAGTTGCCGCTCCTTCTCCAGCGTCTGCTTGCGCGCCTCCTCTGCCTGGTCGGAACTGTTCTCCAGTTCCGTCCGCTGGGCGTCGAGACGCTGCTTCTCGTCCTCGAGCCGCTGGGTCCGGTCGTCGACCTCGTCGAGGATGCGGACCAGGTCCTCCTGGCGGGCGCCGCGCAGCGCGCTGTCGTCGTTGTTGGACCGTACCTGGATCGCCAGGCCCAGTCCCAGCCCGAACAGCAGCAGCGCCACGATGAGTTGGGCGCGGGTGACCCGGGGCGGCCAGAGCCCGGCACGCAGCCGCTGACGTCCGCTCAGGTTGTCCTTCTCCGGGGGGCGTGCGGCAGCCGTCTCCGGAGCCGGGCCGTCGGCCGCTTCTTCTCGGGGCATCTCTTCGTCGTTCACCGGCGTCAGGCCCGGAAGACGTGCCGGCGGATGGCGGCGGCGTTGGAGAAGATCCGGATACCGAGCACGACGACCACACCGGTCGACAACTGCGCGCCCACGCCGAGCTTGTCGCCGAGGAACACGATGAGCGCGGCCACCACGACGTTGGACAGGAACGACACGACGAAGACCTTGTCCACGAAGATCCCGTCCAGCATGGCGCGCAGTCCGCCGAAGACCGCGTCGAGCGCGGCCACCACGGCGATCGGGAGGTAGGGCTCGACCACCGCCGGTACCTCGGGCCGGACGAACAGTCCGACCACGACTCCCACGACGAGGCCCAGTACGGCGATCACGATGTGCCCTTCCCTGTGTCTGCCGCACCACTGCCGGTGTCTGCGGCCTTCGGTTCTGCTGTGCGTACGGTCAGGCTCGGCGCGGCCGGGAGCCGTACCGTCTTCTGGTCGGACAGGCTGGTCCGGATGTCGAAGCCGTCGTGCAGGGCCTGGAGGTACTGGCCGTCCGCACTGGACCGGAACGCCGCGGCCAGCTTCTTCCCGTTCCCCACCGCGAGCACCGTATAGGGCGGCACGAGGGGCCTGTTGTCGACCAGTATGGCGTCTCCCGCGGCACGGATCGCCGAAAGCGCGGTCAGCCGCTGCCCGTTGATGGCGACGGCCTCGGCACCGGACTCCCAGAGGCCGTTGACGACCCGCTGCATGTCCCGGTCCCGCACCCGCCCTGTGTCCGCGAACCCGCTGGTGCCGCGCGGCCCGTCGTCGCCCTGGTCGCTCTCGTCGGCGTCGTCCACGACGAGTTTCACCCCGGGACCCTCGACGGAGGTGGCCCCCGAGAGCAGGGCGACCAGCTCGCCCTGGTCCCCACCGTGCTGGAGGAGAGCCGCGCGCTGCCGCGCCCCGACGTCCGTGCGGAGCTTCTCCACCTCGGATTCGAGAGAGTCTGCCGCGTGGGTCTCGCCGTCGATGCGGTCGATGAGTTCCTGGCGTTCCTTGGCCGCCACCGGTGCGGACACCCTGGCCTGTGCGGCACCGAGGGTGACGACGAGGGCGATGAGCACGAGCCCGGCGGCGAGGCCCAGCTTGGCCCGGAGTCTGCGGGGAATCTCCGCGGTCCCGCCGGCCCCGCGACGCGCCGCGGCCTCGGCGTACCCCTCGTCCAGGCTGTGGTCCATCACCTGGGTCAGCAGCGACATGGAGGCGTCGGGGCGGGCGGTCGGAGCGGAACTGCTCCGTTCGGGGGGCGGCTGCGGCATGCCGCACATCGTCGCACGTCACCCCGGCTACCGCCGAATGGACCTGACCACACGCGTCCGGGGAGCCGCCGGCGTACGGCGGCTCCCCGGAGACGGGTGTGCGGGTGATCAGTCCCCGGCGCTGTCGACGACTGCGGCCCACTCGTCCAGGAGCAACTGGGCGGAGGCGTCGTCGGGGCCCTCGGCCCACAAGTGGGTGACGGCCTCGGCCGGGTCGGGCAGGACCATGACCCAGCGGCCGTCCGCCTCGACGACGCGGACCCCGTCGGTGGTGTCCACGTCCCGGTCGCCGGCGGCTTCGACGACCCGGCGCATCACGAGCCCCTTGACCGCCCAGGGGGTGGCCAGGTCGCGGCGGAGCACATGGGCACGCGGGATGCGGTCGTCGATCTGGCTCAGGGTGAGCTGGGTGCGGGCGATCAGCCCGATGAGCCGGACGAACGCGGCCGATCCGTCGAAGACGCTGCTGAACTCGGGGACGATGAATCCGCCGCGCCCGTCCCCGCCGAAGATCGTGTTCTCCTCGCGGCCGACCCGCGTCAGGTCGTCCGGCGAGGTCGTCGTCCACTCCACCTGCGTGCCGTGGTACGCGGCCACCTGCTCGGCGACCCTCGTGGTGGTCACCGGAAGCGCCACCCGCCCGCTCCGCCGCTCGGCGGCCACCAGGTCGAGCATGACCAGCAGCGCCCGGTCGTCCTCGATGATCCTGCCGCGCTCGTCGACGAGGGAGAGCCGCTCGCCGACCGGGTCGAACCGTACGCCGAACGCGGCGCGCGCCGACGACACGATCTCGCCGAGCCGGACCAGCCCGGCACGCCGGGTCTCGGCGGACTCGGTGGGCCGTGACTCGTCGAGTCCCGGGTTGATGGTGAGCGAGTCCACGCCGAGCCGTCCGAGGAGGCTGGGCAGAACGAGCCCCGCGCTGCCGTTGGAGGCGTCCACGACGACCTTCAGCCCCGACTCGGCGATGCCGGTCGTGTCGACGTTGCGGAGCAGGGAGCCCGTGTACGAGTCGAAGACGCTCGACGGGAAGTGCAGGTCCCCGATCTCACCGGGGAAGGCCCTGCGGTACTCCTGGCGGGCGTAGACCCTGTCCAGCTTCCGCTGCTGGGCCTGCGAGAGATCGGCACCCCGCTCGTCGAAGAACATGATGTCGACGGAGTCGGGGACGCCGGGAGACGTTCTGATCATGATGCCGCCGGCGCTTCCGCGGGCCGTCTGCTGACGGGCCACGGGCAACGGAACGTTCTCCAGGTCGCGAACGTCGATCGCACTCGCCTGGAGCGCGGAGATGACCGCGCGTTTCAGCGCCCGCGCACCGCGGGAGTGGTCGCGCGCGGTGGTGACGGTCGACCCCTTCTTCAGGGTCGTCGCGTAGGCGCCGGCGAGACGGACAGCGAGTTCCGGGGTGATTTCGACGTTCAGGATTCCGGAGACACCGCGGGCTCCGAAGAGGTGCGCCTGTCCGCGCGACTCCCAGATCACCGAGGTGTTGACGAAGGCGCCGGCCTCGATGGTCTTGAAGGGGTAGACCCGCACATTCCCCTGGATGATCGATTCTTCTCCGACGAGGCATTCGTCGCCGATGACGGCGCCGTCCTCGATACGGGCGGCCCGCATGACGTCGGTGTTCTTACCGATCACGCAGCCCCGCAGATTGCTGTGGGAGCCGATGAACACATTGTCGTGGACCACGGCCCGGTGCAGGAAGGCACCGGACTTGACCACCACGTTCGACCCGATGACGGTGTGCTCCCGGATTTCGACGTCCGCCTCGATCTTGGCGTAGTCACCGATGTAGAGCGGGCCGCGGAGGGTCGCGTCGGGGTGGACCTCGGCACCTTCCGCCACCCACACGCCAGGGGCGATCTCGAACCCGTCGAGTTCGACGTCGACCTTGCGTTCCAGAACGTCGGCCTGGGCCTTCACGTAGCTCTCGTGCGTGCCCACGTCCTCCCAGTAGCCCTCGGCGACATAGCCGTAGATCGGCTTGCCCTCCTTCATGAGCTGCGGGAAGACGTCGCCGGACCAGTCGACGGAGGTGTCGGCCTGGACGTAGTCGAAGACCTCGGGCTCCATCACGTAAATGCCCGTGTTGACGGTGTCCGAGAACACCTGGCCCCAGGTGGGCTTCTCCAGGAACCGCTCGACCTGGCCCTGCTCGTCCACGATCGTGATCCCGAATTCCAGAGGATTGGGGACCCGGGTCAGGCAGACCGTGACGAGTCCGCCCTTCTCCTTGTGGAAGGCGATGAGATCGGTGAGGTCGAAGTCGGTCAGAGCGTCACCGGAAATGACGAGGAAGGTGTCGTCCTTCAGCGCTTCCTCGGCGTTCTTCACGCTTCCTGCGGTGCCGAGCGGCTTCTCCTCGTTGGCATAGGTGAGCTCCATTCCGAGCTCTTCCCCGTCCCCGAAGTAGTTCTTGACGAGAGAGGCCAGGAACTGGACGGTCACCACGGTCTCATTGAGTCCGTGCCGCTTCAGCAGTCGGAGCACATGCTCCATGATCGGCCGGTTGGCCACGGGGAGGAGCGGCTTGGGCATGCTTGAGGTCATAGGGCGAAGGCGTGTGCCTTCGCCGCCAGCCATCACGACGGCCTTCATGTCGGAAACGTCCTCCTAGAGACGACGGTTAAGCCGACTTGGCCCGTCGGGCGGTGTCGAGAGACATCTGCCGCGGTCCGGCCACACTGCACGGCACCGCTTCAACGAGCTCAGTCGGCTGTTGCGTCCGCCTTCACGAGCCGGCGGACCTGAACCACGTAGAGGAGTCCTGCCCACCAATACAGAGTTGTACCCCACCCGGCGAACGCCCATCCGAAAACTGCGGCCAACGTTTCAAGCCAACCACTTCCGTCGCTGAGCAGCAACAAGGGGAAGGCGTACATCAGGTTGAACGTTGCAGCTTTGCCGAGGAAGTTCACCTGGGGCGGCGGATAACCGTGCCGACGGAGGATGCCGACCATCACCAGAAGCATCAACTCCCGGGCGAGGAGCGCGGCCGTGAGCCAGATCGGCAGGATCTCGCGCCAGGTGAGCCCGACGAGGGTGGAAAGGACATAGAGCCGGTCCGCCGCAGGGTCCAGGAGCCGTCCGAGACTGCTGACCTGATTCCACCGGCGGGCGAGCTTGCCGTCGAGGTAGTCGCTGATACCGCTCAGCGCGAGTACCAACAACGCCCAGCCGTCGCTGTGCGGGCCGCCGAACACCGGGCGAAGGATCAGCCACAGGAAAAGCGGTACCCCGACAAGGCGAGCCATGCTGAGGATGTTGGGGATGGTGAGGACCCGGTCCGTCTGAACCCGAGTCTCCTGGACCTCCACCCGGGGGCCTCCTGTGCGAAGAAATGTGCCAATGATGCCCCCTGACCCTACCGCCAGCCATCGCACCCAGGTGCAGCAGGGGTCGGAGAACCACCCCGAAACGCAGAAAACCCCCGTGCCCAAAGGCACGGGGGTCTCCCGGAACAATTGTTCGGCGGCGTCCTACTCTCCCACAGGGTCCCCCCTGCAGTACCATCGGCGCTGAAAGGCTTAGCTTCCGGGTTCGGAATGTAACCGGGC